>NZ_JBFNXX010000004.1:0-324649 GCF_040811725.1 Sulfitobacter sediminis | reverse complement strand
ACACTGCCCCATCACCGATCTTCGCCAAGCCCGGTGATGGGGCATCAATATCAGATCAGAGATACAGAAGGCTCAGGGAAAAACACCAGATCCGCGAGGGTGCTGTCCTGGGCGAGGTTAAAGAAGATGCCGTCGATGTCACCGACGGGCTGCGTCGGATGGGCGGAAGAGACAGTCACGAAAAGCGTTCCGGTTGTCGTCTCGGAAACGGTGACATTGACCTGCGGATCGCATCCAAGCGTGATCGTGACCGGGGGGCTTGCGTTTGACATAGGGAACTCCGGGAGCCTTCAAAGATGTCCCATCGGTAGGCGAGCGCCGCATTTTCGTCTTCAAAAAACCGTCAAATCACATCAATCGGAAACAGTCCCGGTCAAGGAATAGAATTGAAGCAGAAAGCCGTTTCCCCGATCAAGCCAATCCACCCTTGGTAACCGCATTGTTGAAATGGCTGGGTAACAGGTGTCGAAAATGTGGCACGGCGATTCGGCCTGCAGCCCCATGCGCGGCTTGATGTCCCGACAAGGGAACACGACCCTGCACGAAGGAAGACACCATTAAATCAATGATAATTCCGTGCCAGTGCTGCTCACTCTCCCTCTCTTGCCACAGCCCCTCGCTGGTTTGAATCCCTCTTCCGTGCTATCCTGCGTCCGCTGGACAAAGGCCCTGTTCCGACCGTCTCTCACATCGCCTTTGCCGTGAAGCGAGGAGACATGGCGCAAACCCACAACGAAGCGACGAACCGACAGGGCGACGCCGGATGTGGCTGCGATCCGGCAAATCTCGTTCCCGACCTGACCGGCACACGCTCCGTTCCACCCTTTGTTGCCACCGGCGTGCGGATGCTGTCCTTTCCTGTTGCGGCCTCCTTGTTCAAGCTCACGGCACTTTGCGACCGGTACCTCAATGCACCCGATCCGGCCTCGCCCGACTGGCGTCCGCTGACCTCCATGGTCTATGTGCAGGTCCTGCAATACGACCGTCTCGTGTCGGAACCCTATGCCCAATTCGGCTTCATCCGGCAGAACGAACTGCTCTTCCAGATCCCGATCATCTCACCCTTCAAGGCGACCGAGCCGAAGGTCGGCTTCTTTTCCCCTTACCTCGTGGTCGACAACCCCGTCTCACTGACCGTTGGGCGCGAGGTCTTCGGCTTTGCCAAGACCTTCGGGGGCTTCCAGATCACCGACAGTGACATCAGCGTCACGAACTGGCTAACCCCCACCCAGGACGCTAACGCGCAACTTGCCGAACATCCGCTGCTCGGCCAACCCGCCTATGCGCGCAGCACCGCCTTTCTCACCCTGGACGAAAAGCCAGATGTCACCTGGCCCTACGGCCCGATTCGGCGGCTGTTTCGCAAGGAGGACGGCCGCGGCACGGACGTGGGCGATGAGGAACCGCCGTTCGAACTGGACGAAGTCGCCTGGCGGCACCTCTTCGACAGCTCCGACATGCCCATCGTATTCTCGGAAATGGCGACCGAGACGCTGAAGCAGATCGACAGCACAACGGTCCTGGCCCCCGCGCCCGAGCAAGCGGCCTACCAGGCACGGATTTCGGCGACGTCGCGCACGACAGCAATTGCCGGAACCGGACACGTCGTCTCAGGCCCCTTGACGGTGCACCGCTACGACCCCCTCGATCTCGTTGACAGTTTCGGGATGCAAACCTTTCTGGGCAAGGTTCCGGTCTGGCACCCCTACTGGATCGACCTTGACTTCAGGATCGACGACACGACGCTGTTGACCTGCCACTGCTGAGCATCTGGCAGGTCGGTCACGGGATCAGCACATTCCCCCGCTCGAAGCGGCCAACATCCATACTGAGGTCATCGTAGACGATCTGGATGGTGATGGTTTCGACCGAACCGGGCTGGAAGGTCAGCACCGGCAGACCGTCATCCTCCAGCACCGCATTGGGGGTGGTGAACTGCTCATGGCAGGGCGGCAGCGGCCAGTTCTGCATGGCCTCGTCATTGACCGAGATCGCCATTGCCTTCAGCCCGCAACGCCAGCTCCAGACATGCGTGACATAGAGCCAGTCCTTGCCATCGTACTCGCGCACCGCGACCCAGTTGCCCTTTGTGGCGCTGAGGATTGGCTTCACTTCGGCGGCGGTGGTGAACTTGCCGCTGGGGGTTTGCGGCTCGGCGACCAGCCCCGCAGGAACGACTGACATGTTGAAGCCATTGTCCTGTGCCCCCGCCCCGGTCGCATTTCCCCCGATCACGACGCCCTGCCCCACGGTGACGTTATCCGGCGCGATCTGTACCGTGGCGGAACCGGCGGTCGCCGTACCTTCCTGCGCTGGCGCCACAACGGCAGGCGGCTGTGCCAATGCCAGTTCCTGCGTGTCGCCCGAAGGCGCAGGCGCCCCGTTCATGCCCGCGGCCAACATGGCAAAGAAAATATCCAACATCGGTTGTCCCCCTCAAAACGTCAGCTCAAATGCCGTCTTTTGCGAATATGCATTCGCCCCTATAGTTGCCGAAAAAAGCAGGGCGCAGAGCAGTTATGGCACGCAAACGGGCAAGCTCGCAAACATTCAACGTGGCCGTCGTCGGCCAGCAAGGCCGCCTTGCCTACGAGGCGCTGATCTTTGCCGCCTCGCTGCGCCATTGCACACCTGAGTTCAAAGGGCGGCTCATCGTCGCTGAACCGCAGGCCGGGCCGCAGTGGGAACATGATCCGACCATCAAGAACGGCGATATCCGTACGGCTCTTGAAAGCCTTGGCGCCGAAATCGTGCCGTTCGAGAACAATTTCTTCGGTGAATCCTATCCCTACGGCAACAAGATCGAAATGCTGAAGGTTCTGCCCAAGGACGAACCCTTTGTCTTTTTCGATACCGACACGCTGATCACCGGCGATCTGCAATCGGTGCCCTTCGACTTCAACAAACCAACCGCCTCGATGCGCCGTGAAGGAACCTGGCCCGAACCGCAGCTCTACGGTCCCGGCTACACGGGCCTGTGGAAATCGCTCTACGACAAGTTCGAACTCGATTTCGAAAGCAGCCTCGATCTCAGCCAGCCGGACGAATACTGGAAGCGTTATCTCTATTTCAACGCGGGCTTTTTCTTTTTCCGCTGCCCGCGCGAATTCGGGGCGAAATTCCTGCACTACGCGCTGGCGATCCGCGACAACCCACCGGTGGAGCTATGTGCGCAGAGTTTTGATCCCTGGCTCGACCAGATCGCTTTGCCGCTGACCATCCATGCCCTCGGTGGTGGTCGCGACACGCTGCCCGACGGGCTGATCGACGGCGAGATCAGCTGCCACTACCGCTTCCTGCCGCTGCTCTACGCGCGGGAAAGCGACCGGGCTATCGAAGTGCTGGAAACGGTGACCGCACCCAACAAGCTCAAGAAGGTGCTCAAAGGGTCGAACGCGATCAAGCGCATGGTCTACCAGGGGCGCGGCCGCAAGGTACGAGCGCTCTTCGATCAGGATCACCTGCCCCGGAGGGAGCAGGCGATCCGAAATGTCATCAAGAAGAACGGCTTCTGGATCCGCTGACCACCGTCAGGCGGGCTTTTCCAGCAAGGTGTAGGTCGTGATGATCGCATCCGAGACCTGTGCGCGAGCGATCTTGCCGGTTTCCTCGTTGCGCTTGCTGCGCGCGCCGACGGCCTTCTTGATCACCCGACCGATCTGCTGGTTCAGCGATACCCGTTGACGCTCGCCGATCCGCGTGCCCTCGGCTTCCCTGCCGCCCAGCGCACATTCGTAGTGCTTGACGAACTCCGCGTCCTTTTCGGCCTCTTTCACGACCGTCAGGATGAAGTGCTCGTCGAACTTGCCGGCCTTGTCCAGCTTGCGCGCGGTCTCGAGCGCGTGGGTGATCACGTGACGCTTGCCTGCCAACCGCAACGCCAGCGGGTCATCCTTGGGCGCGGCCTCGATCACATGCGTCTCGATAAGCTTCTGCATGTAGTGGGTGAGGTTCATTTCCTCGGACTTCGCCTGCGCGCTCATGAAACGGTGCACGGCGGGTTCGAGCGTGAAGGTCACGGTCAACGCCTTGGCCAGCGCTTCCTTGCGCGCCTGACGGTCGACCGGGCGCTTGCCCTTTTCAGTGCCTGATTTCGCGGGTGTGATTTTTTCGATTTTTCCCATTTGATGGCCTCCTGCCTCTCAACATACTTTGCATGTATGCGAATGCGCTTTCTCAGTCAACATACATTTGATGTATGCTGAGCGCTTGCACTTGCGATATAAGAACTGCGTTCCGCCAACGCCGCTCGCCCCCCGGCGGATGCCCGTTCATCCCAGCGGCCGGCAACGTTGCGTCTCTTGTCTGCTCCACACCATTCCCTTAACGATTGGCGCAACCCATTTGCGGGACCAACAAGGAGACACCCATGAGCGACCACACCTACGGTTTCGACACGCTGCAGATCCATGCAGGTGCCCGGCCCGACCCGGCGACAGGTGCGCGGCAAACCCCGATCTACCAAACCACGGCCTACGTGTTCCGCGATGCCGATCACGCTGCGGCCCTCTTCAACCTCCAGGAAGTGGGCTACATCTACTCCCGTCTGACCAACCCCACGGTTGCCGTGCTGCAGGAACGTATCGCGACGCTCGAGGGCGGTGTCGGTGCCGTCTGCTGCTCCTCCGGTCACGCCGCACAGATCATGGCGCTGTTCCCGCTGATGGGACCCGGCAAGAACATCGTCGCCTCCACGCGTCTCTATGGCGGCACCGTCACGCAGTTCAGCCAGACGATCAAGCGCTTCGGCTGGGAGTGCAAGTTCGTCGATTTCGACGATCTGGACGCGGTGAAGGCGGCCATCGACGACGACACCCGCGCCGTCTTTGGTGAGGCCATCGCGAACCCGGGCGGCTACATCATGGACGTGCGCGCCATCGCCGACATCGCCGATGCCGCCGAAATCCCGCTGATCATCGACAACACTTCAGCCACCCCCTATCTCTGCCGTCCCATCGAACACGGCGCCACGCTGGTGGTGCATTCAACCACGAAATACCTCACCGGTAATGGCACGGTGACCGGCGGTTGCGTTGTGGATTCGGGAAAGTTCGACTGGTCCGCGAACGACAAGTTCCCCTCCCTCAGTCAGCCGGAACCGGCCTATCACGGGCTGAAGTTCCACGAGACCTTCGGCAACCTTGCCTATACCTTCCACGGCATCGCCATCGGTCTGCGCGACCTCGGCATGACGATGAACCCGCAGGCGGCGCATTATACGCTGATGGGGATCGAGACGCTGTCGCTGCGCATGGACCGCCATGTCGAGAACGCCAGGAAGGTCGCCGAATGGCTGGAAAAAGACGACCGCATCGAGAAAGTTACCTATGCCGGGCTGAAATCCTCCCCCTACTATGATCGGGTCAAGAAAGTATGCCCGCGCGGAGCGGGCGCGCTTTTCACCATATCGGTAAAGGGCGGCTACGAGGCCTGCGTGAAGCTCGTCAATGCGCTGGAAATCTTCAGCCACGTCGCAAACCTCGGCGACGCGCGTTCGCTGGTGATCCACTCCGCCTCGACCACCCACCGCCAGCTTTCCGCCGAACAGCAGGAGGCCGCGGGCGCGGGTCCGAACGTCGTCCGCCTTTCCATCGGGATCGAGGACGCGGACGACCTGATTGCCGACCTCGACCAGGCACTCAGCAAGGCCTCCAGCTGACCCCGGCAACGTCTATGCCTGCCCCGATTTGCCGCAGGTTGACCAACCAGCAGAGCCGCCGCCATCCTGTGGCGGCTCTTTCCTTGGGCGGGGTCACGCGCTATTCTTTTACGTTAGGGCGATATGATATGAAAAGCCCACGCCCGTGTTAAAGTCGTAGTGATGAAACCCAGTTTTGCCCTCTCGCTCTCGTTCGACGGAATCCGGCTGTTGTACCGGGCCGCAGGCGGGTGGCGCGTGGTGGGCGAAGTGTCGCTCGATAGCCCCGACATGTCCGCCGAGCTGGAGGTACTCCGCAAGACCGCCGCCGCGCTTGAGCCGGGGGGCGTGCGCTCTAAGCTGCTGCTGCCAAACGATCAGATCAAGTACCTCAGCATCGAGACCCCGGGCCTTGACGAAGATGCCCGCAGACAGGCGGCACGCGACGCGCTTGACGGGGCCACACCCTATGCGGTTGCCGATCTGTCCTTTGACATCAGCGCCGAGGGCGATCTCACCCATATCGCTGCCGTAGCGAAAGAGACCTTGGCCGAAGCCGAGGCATTCGCCGTCGAACACCGTTTTCAGCCCGTAAGCTTTGCAGCCGTGCCCGGCGATCAGCCCTATCTGGGCGAGCCGTTCTTTGGGCAGACGCAGGGTGCTGCGAAATTTCTCGAACCGGGCGAAAGCGTGGAGCCGGACGGTATCGCCGTCGTGGTGATCGGCGAGATCCGGAAACCGGTCCCGACTGCTGGCGACGCGCAGGAGCCCGCGGTTGCCGAGCCGGAAGAGGAAAACTCAGGCGACCAGGAAACGCCCACTGAGGATATATCACTGCAGGAGGAAGAACCCCCTGAAGCCAAGACCGGGAAGGCGGCAGCTGCAGCCGCCCGCAAAGCTCCGGAAACCGGCGTCAAGGTCACCGAAGCCGTGACAGCCGAAACGCCCGAAAAAGCGCCCGCTCTGCCGCCCCTGCGCAGCCGCGCGCCCGAAGAAAAGCCCGACGATCAATCCGCCCCGCCCGCCATCGGCTTTGCCAGCCGCCGCGCGCCAGACCGGCGCAAATCCCCCTCACTCGGTGGTGTGCAGCGCGAGGCCCCTCCCCCCGCGACCGAAGTCCCGGCCTTCCCCGACCTGACGACGCCCGGGGCAAACGGGATCGCCGCGGCCGAGATCGTCATCGAGCCCGACAGCGCGTCCCTCAATCCGCCGCCCGAAAAGGAACCGCGCAGCGGTTTCCTGAGCCGCCGCAAGACGAAGGAGCCCCGCCAGCCCGGCGGGAAGGTCATCAGCGCCCCCCCGGCCCCCGCGCTTGTCGATGACGGGCATACCGAACAGGAGCGCATGACCATCTTCGGCGCGCGCAAGTCCGCCGTTGGCGGCAAGCCGCGCTTCCTGGGACTGATCCTGACGGCGGTACTGCTGATCTTCCTTGCAGGCGTTGCTGCCTGGGCCTCGGTGTTCCTGGACGACGGGTTCAAGCTCTCGCGCCTCTTCGGCGCCCGCGAACCGGAGGTTGTCGAGGTCGAGCCCGAGGCCGCGCCAAGCCTTCCGGAAGCGATCCAGCAGGCCCCGGAAATGGTGCAGCCCGAAGCGGAAGTCATCACAGCCTCGCTCGAGCCTACGCTGACGGAGGAAGACGCGGCGGTCCTCGATGCGCTGCGCGAGCCCGCGCAACCGATCCCGCCCCGGGAGTTGAGCGAGCAGGAAATGGAAGCGGCCTATGCCGCAACGGGTATCTGGCCCCGCGCGCCGGAAGCGCCGCCCGAACCGGCAAACCTCGTCGATATCGAAGACCTCTACCTCACCGGGATCGACCCGGTGAGCACGGCTTCGGACGCGATCGCCCTGCCCGATCCGCAGGCTTTCGCGACAGACGAGGTCCTGGCCGCCGTCGCCTCGCCACCAGCTGCGGGAACGGCCTTCGACCTTGACGCAGAGGGCCTTGTCACTCCCACGGCACAGGGCGCGCTCAGCCCCGATGGTTACACGGTATTTCTCGGCGCCCCGCCCCTGAAACCGCCTGCCACGCCCACGCGGTTTCAGTCTGAACCGCAGGACACCGTGATCCGCTCCGCGCTCGCGGCCTTCCGGCCTGAATCTCGGCCCACTGACCTTGTCGAAAACACCGAACGCGCGCAGCTTGACGGCCTGACCCGATCCGAGCTGGCCGCACTGCGTCCCGTCCTGCGTCCCCAATCCCTGCAACAGGAGGCCGAGGCGCAGAGCGCTTCTCTTGCCGCCATCGACACCGACGAAGCGGTCGAAACCGCCCTGCAAACCCCCTCCGCTTTCGAGAGCCCCACGCGCTACGCCATCGCCGCCTCGATCCGGCCCGACACCCGCCCCCGCAATTTCGCGCGCATTGTCCAAAACGCCCAGAAGAGCACCGAGAATGAAGAGGTGCGCGTCGCCAGCGCCGCCGCCGTGGCCCCGCGCACGGTCCAGCCCAAGATCCCCTCCACCGCGAATGTCGCGAAACAGGCCACTGTCAAGAACGCGATCAACCTGCGTCAGATCAACCTGATCGGCGTCTACGGGAAACCCTCCAACCGCCGTGCCCTCGTCCGGCTCAGCAACGGGCGCTATCAGAAGGTCGTCGTCGGGGACCGGATCGACGGCGGCCGTGTATCCGCCATCGGCGACAACGAGTTGCGCTATACCAAGCGCGGCCGTGACCTGGTGCTGAGGATGCCCAGATGAAAACGCCGCGGCCCATGGGACCGCGGCGCTCTTGCTCCAGAGGCGGATAAATCCGGATCGCTCAGGACGCTTCCTTCAATTCACCATTGTTGATCTGCTCCTGCTCGATGCTTTCGAACAGCGCCTTGAAGTTGCCCTCGCCAAAGCCGTCATCGCCCTTGCGCTCGATGAATTCGAAGAAGATCGGGCCGATCACGGTTTTCGAGAATATCTGCAGCAAGATGCGCGTCTCGCCCCCGTCCACGACCCCTTCGCCGTCGATCAGGATGCCATGCTTCTTCATTCGCTCCAGCGGCTCCTCGTGGCCGACGACGCGCTCGCGGCTCTGCTCGTAATAGGTGTCATTCGGCCCCGGCATGAACATCAGCCCGTTCTCGGCAATCGCATCCGTCGCGTCATAGATGTCGCGCGCGCCCACTGCGATGTGCTGAATGCCCTCGCCCTTGTATTTCTTGAGGTAGGCCACGATCTGACCCTTCTCATCCCGGTCCTCGTTGATCGGGATGCGGATGCGTCCGCAGGGCGAGGTCAGCGCGCGGCTGGTCAACCCGGTGTATTTGCCGGAGATGTCGAAGAAGCGGATTTCACGAAAATTGAACAGATCGCCGTAGAACTTGAACCAGACGTCCATGTTGCCCTTGTAGACGTTGTGCGTCAGGTGATCGAGGTAGTAGAAGCCCACGCCTTCGGGCTTGGACTGCGCGATCCAGTCGTATTCCCAGTTGTAGGGCGAAGTGTCGTAGTACTGGTCGACGAAATAGATCAGCGACCCGCCGATACCCTTGATCGCCGGCACGTCCAGAACCTTGCCGTCGCCGGTGTATTCCTCGGCCCCGTGGGCCACAGCATGCTCCAGCGCGTGCTGCGCATTGACCACGCGCCACCCCATCGAGGGCGCGCAGGGCCCGTGCTCTTCCACGAAGCGGGCGGCAAAGCTATCGGGATCGGCGTTCAGTACGTAGGTGATATCACCCTGCTGCCAGAGCTCGATCTGCTGTGTCTTGTGGTTGGCGACGTGGGCATAGCCCATCCGAGTAAAGAGATCGCGCAACTCCTGCGGGTTGGGGCTGGCGAATTCCACGAATTCAAAGCCGTCCGTTCCCGCGGGGTTCTCTGCGGTGATCTTCGATTTCGGGGCGTCATGCGGGAAGGGACCCATGGAATGTCTCCTTTTGAGGCAAGTTATGCTTTCGTGATCAACATATGCGCAATTCACCGCTCAAACTGCGCATTCTTGATCTCGGGCGGTTGAATCTTTGGCCGCTTTGCGCATCTTGCAGCCAAATCATGCGAGTTTTACGCACCATGCTGGATGATACAGACCTCAGACTCCTCACCGCGCTGCAGAAAGACGCCCATCTTACCGCGCAGGAACTGGGCGAGCGGCTGAACCTTTCCGCCTCACAGGCGGGCCGCAGGCGCCAGCGGCTCGAGGCCGAGGGATACATCCGCGGCTATACCGCGCGGCTCGACCCGCTCAAGCTGGGGTTGAATGTACAGGGTTTCGTGCAGGTCCATCTGTCCACGCACGGGCCGGAATACTCGCGCAGCTTCGGACAGCTGCTTGCCAGCCGACAAGAGATCGTGAGCGCGTGGACAATGACCGGCGATGCGGATTATCTTCTACGCGTATATTGCGAAGATTTGCCCAGCCTGAATCGCCTGATCCACGAAGTCTTGCTGCCCCATCCGGCGGTGGCCCGTGTCCACAGCCAGATCGTGATGGATCAGCTCAAGAGTGATGGGCCGCTGCCCACCTGACCGCGCCTCCGGACGCCCGAAAGGAACCCAATGGAAGGTTTTCTGTTTCAAGCCACCATCTATCTCGCCGCCGCGGTCATCGCGGTACCTATCGCCTCGCGGCTAGGGTTGGGGTCAGTGTTGGGATACCTCGCTGCGGGCATTCTGATCGGCCCCATGCTGGGGCTGGTGGGGTCCGAGACGAAGGACCTGCAGCATTTCGCGGAATTCGGCGTGGTGATGATGCTGTTCCTCATCGGGCTGGAGCTGGAACCACGTGCGCTCTGGGATATGCGCCACAAGCTCTTCGGCTTGGGCGGGCTGCAGATCGCCCTGTCGACAGCGGCGCTGATGGGTATCGCCATGGCCTATGACCAGCCCTGGAACGTGGCGCTTGCCGTGGGCCTGACGCTGGCGCTGTCCTCGACCGCCATCGTGCTGCAGACCCTCTCGGAAAAGAACCTGATGCAGACTAACGGCGGGCGGTCGGTCTTCTCGGTGCTGCTGACGCAGGACATCGCGGTCATCCCGATCCTCGCCTTCCTGCCGCTGCTGGCCATCCAGACCATGGGTGGCTTCATGCCCGACGGTTCGATCTCCGTAGACCCCGATGCGGTGACCAAGGCCCATGAGGGTGGCGACGGGCATCACGCCCCTGCCGCCGTGGAAGGTGCGCGGCATTTCATCGAAAGCCTGCCGGGATGGGGCATCACGCTGGTCACCCTCGGGGCGGTCGCGCTGATCATCGTGGTCGGGGTGTTCTTTACCCGCCCCGTTTTCCGCTTCATCCACTCCGCCAACCTGCGCGAGATGTATACCGCCATCGCCCTGCTGATCGTCGTCGGCATCTCCTTCCTGATGATCCTCGTGGGCCTCTCGCCCGCGCTCGGCGCCTTTCTTGCCGGCGTCGTGCTGGCCAGCTCCGAATTCCGCCACGAGCTGGAAACCGACCTCGAACCCTTCAAGGGCCTGCTGCTGGGTCTTTTCTTCATCACCGTGGGCGCGGGGATCAATTTCGAGCTGCTCTTTGCCGATACGATCATCATCCTCGGCATGGCGCTTCTGGTGATCATCGTGAAGGGGCTCATCCTCTTCGCCCTCGGCTACGCTTTCAAGCTCCGCGGCCGGGACAAATGGCTCTTCGCCCTCGGCCTCGCCCAGGCCGGGGAATTCGGTTTCGTGCTGGTCAGCTTCTCGGTTGCGACCGCCGTCATGCCGAACACCGTGGCCGAAACCCTGCTTCTCGTGATCGCGCTCTCGATGTTGATCACGCCCCTGCTCTTCATCATCTACGAGATCATCAGCAAGCGGCACGAGGAAAACCACGGCCCCATTGTCCCCGACGACATCGACGAGGAAGGCCCGGTCATCATCGCGGGCATCGGGCGGTTCGGCCAGATCGTCAACCGGCTGGTGCAGGCAAGCGGCTTTCAGACCGTGGTGCTCGACCACAATCCCGAGACAATCGCGGTGATGCGCCGCTTTGGCTACAAGGCCTACCTGGGTGATCCGACGCGTCCCGACATCCTGCGCAAGGCAGGGCTCAACGATGCGCGTGTGCTCGTGGTGGCCCTGGACGACCAGAAATCCGCGCTGGAGCTTATCGCCTACGCCCGCAAGCAGCGGCCGGACCTGCATATCATCTCCCGTGCCCACGACCGCACCGATGTCTACCGCCAGTATCAGGCGGGGTCGGACGACATCGTGCGCGAGATGTTCGACAGCTCCCTGCGCGCGGGCCGCTACGTGCTGGAAAACCTGGGTCTGTCGGAGTTTGAGGCACACGAGGCCGAGCGAATGTTCTACGACCACGACCGCATGTCGGTACGGGAACTGGCATTGCTCTGGCGCCCGGACGTGGAACCCTCGGCCAACAAGGCCTACGTGGAGCGCGCCAAGGAACTGCAGAAAGACCTCGAGACGGCCTTCCTGAACCGCGGCGAACCCGAGGAAGAAAAGAAACGCGCGTGAAGACGGAGGGCGTCAGTCCGCGCCCGCCACCTCAGTTTATCCTTCGCTCACACCGGCCTGCGCGAAAGTCGCCATGCCCGCGTGGCAGGCCATAGCGCCCTTCAACACCGCGATGGCGAGCGCCCCGCCCGACGCCTCCCCCAGCCGCATCCCCAACTGCAGGAGCGGTGCCTTGCCAAGCGCCTCCAGCATGCGTGCATGCCCACCTTCGGGGCTCAGATGCCCGGCAACCGCGTGATCGAGCGCCCCGGCCTGCGTATGCTCCAGACAAAGTGCCGCCGCGGTGCAGATATAGCCATCGAGGATCACCGGGATGCGCAGGCTGCGTGCCCGGGCGATCGCTCCCACCATCGCCACCAATTCCCGCCCGCCAAGCCGGCGCAGGGTCTCCAGACCGTCGCCCTGTCCGCCGTGCAGGGCGACACCCTCGGCGACAACCTCGGTCTTGAGCACCAGACCGGCATCATCCACACCGGTCCCCCGGCCCGTCCAGTCCGCCGCCTCACCACCAAGCAGGGCGCAGGACAATGCCGCCGCTGCCGTCGTGTTCGCAATGCCCATCTCTCCGACAACCAGCAGATCGGCTTCAGCCTTGACCGCTGACCAGCCGGACTGCAGCGCGGCAACGCATTCGTCCTCGTCCATTGCCGGGCCTGCGGTGAAATCCCGAGTGGGCCGGTCGAGGTCGAGCGCGACAACGTCAAGCGTGGCACCATTGGCCCGCGCGATCTGGTTGATCGCCGCACCACCATGTTGAAAATTCAGCACCATCTGCGTGGTCACCTCGGCCGGAAAGGCAGATACCCCGCGCGCGGCCACCCCATGATTGCCGGCGAAAACGATCACCTGCGGTGCGGCGATCTCGGCGTTTTCGCCGCCGCGCCAGCTGCGGTACCACAGGGCAAGGTCCTCCAGCCGCCCAAGGGCGCCCGGCGGCTTGGTCAGTTGCATATTGTGATCCGCAGCGGCATCCAGCACGTGCTGATCGGCGCCGGGTTGCGCGGCCAGCAGGGCGCGGAAATCCGAGAGGGTAGAGAAATCTTGGGTCATGGACATGCTCGACGTCTTCGTTAAGTTGCCCCTGTCTAGCCGCCGCATCCCGGCACCGAAAGAGGCCGAGAGGCAGAAAAATGACCGGAAACGACATCGCCGTGCCCGCCTTTCGCCCCCGCCCCAGGGACCTGCTGATCGCGCTGGCACTGCTGACGCGATGGCCGCTGCCGGACAAGGCCTTCAGCCCCAAAGATTCGCGCCCTGCCGCCCATGCCGCCTGGGCCTATCCGCTGGCCGGGCTCGCGGTCGCCGTCCCATCGGCTACGGCCGCCTGGCTTGCCCTCGCTGCGGGGCTTTCACCCTCGATTGCCGCGCTCTTGCTTCTGGTGACGGGTGTCTTTCTCTCTGGCGCGATGCACGAAGACGGGCTTGCCGATTGCGCAGACGGCTTCTGGGGCGGCTGGAACAGGGAACGGCGGCTCGAAATCATGAAGGACAGCCAGATCGGCACCTACGGCGTGCTCGCGCTCATCACATCCTTCGGCCTGCGGTGGAACGCGCTTACCACGCTGATTGCGGGGGAAGTCTTCTTCGTGGCGATCCTCGGGGCGGCGATCATTTCGCGCGCGGCAATGGTCGCGGTGATGCACGCCCTGCCCCATGCGCGCAGCAGCGGGCTTTCCCGGCAGACCGGACAGCCGCCACGTAACGCGGCACTCTTGGCCGGTGCGCTGGGACTGATCGCAGCGGTCACTTTGACGCCCGCAGATCTTCTCCCGATCATCCTGACCGTGCTCCTTGCCACCTTCGCCGTGGCGCTGATCGCCCGCGCCAAGATACGGGGCCAGACCGGCGACGTCCTTGGTGCGACGCAGCAGGTGGTCGAGATCGCCGTGCTGCTGGCCTGCGTCGCCAGCCTGCCCTAACGAAAAACGCCGCCTTCCGGAGAAGGCGGCGCGGTACCTGGATAAGATCGTTGACTCAGGCCGCGATACGGCTTTCCAGCACGTCCCCAACCTGCTTGGCCGCCGCGATTTCATCGCCACCACTGACAGCCGCGACTTCGCGGGTCAGACGCTCAAGGGCCGCTTCGTAAAGCTGCCGCTCGGAATAGCTTTGCTCGCGCTGATCGTCGGTGCGGTGCAGGTCGCGCACGACTTCGGCGATGGCAATGAGGTCACCGGAATTGATCTTCTGCTCATATTCCTGCGCGCGGCGGGACCACATGGCGCGCTTGACCTTGGCCTTGCCCTTCAGGGTCTTCATCGCGTGGTCGATCACGTCGGGGCTCGACAGCGCGCGCATCCCGATCTCCGTCGCCTTGTGCGTGGGCACACGCAGGGTCATCTTGTCTTTCTCGAAGGCAATCACGAACAGCTCCAGCGAAATGCCGGCGACTTCCTGCTCCTCGATCGAGATGATCTGGCCCACGCCATGCGCGGGGTAAACTACGAACTCGTTAGGGCGGAAATCATGCTTCTTCGACTTACTCATGTACAGGCTCCTATGGGCGCGGGCGGACCCGCAAGAAAGGCGTAAGCAATATCAGACACGCAAAAGACGCATCCGGGCGGCGCAAGGGCGCGCGTCAGGGTGCGTTCTGTTCAGGTTTTTCAGGTCAACCGCAGCAGCTGGGTCGAACTTGTCATACGTCTGTTGCTGAATGTTGTTACGTTACGCATTGGAGATATCATAGCACAAAAACAAGGCATTCGGAAGGCAGGTCAAAAACACTGCCCGATTTTCATCGAAACGCCTGTTACCGAGGGTTTTCGTTGGTCTATCGGGACAATCCGTGTTGCGAATCAGCCGCCTTCGCCCGGCTTCTCCGAGAAGAATTCCATCTTCCCTTCCTTGCCGTCCATCTCCTCCGCCGTCGGCAGCGGGTCCTTCTTGGTGATGATCACCGGCCACAGCTCGGAATATTTCCGGTTGAACTCGACCCATTTTTCCATGCCCGGCTCAGTGTCCGGACGGATCGCGTCTGCGGGGCATTCCGGTTCGCACACGCCGCAGTCGATGCACTCATCGGGATGGATGACCAGCATGTTCTCGCCCTCGTAGAAACAGTCGACCGGACATACCTCGACGCAGTCGGTGTATTTGCAGGCGATGCAGGCGTCGTTGACGATGTAGGTCATGGAGCGGTCTCTGTCAGCTGTGCGTGCCGTTTGCTAAACCGGGGGGCGAGATCATTCAAGATGCCGCGCCTTCGAAATATCGAGACTGCGACGATCCTTCTTCGTGGGGCGGCCTTTTCCGTCAAACTTCGGATTTGCGGTCTGTCTGTCCTCGGATTTCGGCTTTGGCGGGGACAAATCGGTGTAAAGCGCCTGCGCTTCGGGCGCGGGTCCGCGCCGCTCACCCAGCGCGTCGATCTGGATCACGCGAATATGATCGCCCTGGGCAAAGGTCAGCACGTCCCCGACGGCGACCATGCTGGACGGTTTGTGGCTGATTGTCCCGTTGATCCGCACCCCGTCTGCCTTGGCCCGGCCCGCTGCCAGCGTTCTTGTCTTGAAGAACCGCGCGTGCCAAAGCCATTTGTCCACGCGCAGTTTTTCAGACACGTCAGACACTTATTTCGTGTCCTTCAACCCCATCAGCGCGGCTGCGAAGGGATTGTCCGGGTCGATCCGTTTTTCCTTCTTGGGTGGACGCGCCGTGAACTGCTGGGGCTTGTTGCCCCTGTCCCCGCGCGGGCCACCCTTCTTGCCCTTGCCCTGCGGCGTGCCCTTGCCGCGCGGCTTGTCTGCGCCGCGCCGCTGGTTCTGGTTCTGGTTGGCACGCGGCGGACGGCCCCAGGTGAAGGTATAGAACACCTCCATCTCGGCGTCGCCCACCCCGGCATCCGGTGCCGTGCCGGGCAGGATTTCCTCAGCGGGCGTCTCGGCAATCTCTGGCGCGACTTCCGGTGTTTCGGCAGGTTCGGCTGCAACGGGCGCGATGCCCTCGTCGGGCATCTGAGCGACTGGCTCGGGTGCCGCTTCGGTCCCTTCGCCCGGAACCGACTGTTCCGTAATCCCGCCCTCGGGCCGTTCGGCGGCCACGTCCATGACCGGCTTGTCGGGCGCGTCTCCTTCGGCGGCGTCCAATGCGGCTTTTTCCGGTACCAATGTATCCGCCGACGGCTCCATCATCTTGTGGCTACCGTCTTTCGGCGTCACCTCGTCCACCGGCTTGGCCTTGACCCTCTCGCCCTTTTCGGCGCGGTAGCCAAGGCCCGCCATCAAATCCGCGAACTGCTCAAGCGTCATGCCCGTGATGGACAGCATGTCCGCCTTCGCCTCGAAACCACCGCGCGAATCCTCACCCCGCAGCATGTCGGCCAATCGCTCGAGCATGTCGATCCGGATCGCACGGCTGCCCGCGTTGCGGTAGCCCGACATGGTGTCCGCCCCTTCGGGCGCATCCTTTTCCACCGGGATCGTCACAAGCCCGGGCGGAGGCGCTTCAGGAAACTCCCCCAATCCCTTGGAAAGAGACCACAAAACCAGTCGCATCCGCGTCGGCGCTGGTTTCAGCAGAAGCGGCATGAAGATCGTGAACTGACCAAAACGGATCCCGTGCTTGCGCAGCGCGCCGCGTGCATCCTGATCCAGCGCCTTGACGTCATCGGCCACCTTGGCGCGGGGAATGATCCCGAAGTTCTCGACCATCTGGAAGGCAAAGCCGCGCGCCAGACCGGTCAACGACTCGTCCCGCGACAGCCCGATCAGCGGCTCGAAAAGGGATGCGATCTTGCGGTCGATGAAATGCTGCAGCCGGCGTTCGACCTTTTGTGCCACCTCAGGCCCCGCTACATCGTCGACAAAGACCTGCACCTGCGGCTTCAACGGATCGGACCCCGCCACCAGCTTGCCCACGGCGGAAGAGCCCCACATCAGCCCGCCCTGCTCGGTAAAGTCGATCTCGGTATCCGGCGCGTTGTAGAAACGATCCGCGCGCAGGTGGAACTGCGGTGCCAGCGCCTGCAGGGCCGCCGACTTGATCGTCTTCTCCTCGGCCCCGCCGGCACCCTTGTCCGCCCGGAAACGGAACCCGTCCAGCTTGCCTACGAATTCGCCTTCAACGGTGACTTCACCGGTCTCGTTCACTTCGGCCACCATGGCCTCCTTCTGTCCTAGCCGGCGCAAAAGCACGGATGTGCGCCGGTCTACAAATCTCTGGGTCAGACGTTCGTGCAATGCGTCCGACAAGCGGTCTTCTACGACACGGGTGGCCCCGCGCCAATGGCTTTCATCCTTCGTCCAACCCTTGCGCTGCGCGACATAGGTCCATGTGCGGATATAAGCCAATCGTTTCGATAACGCGTCAATGTCACCATCGGTTCGGTCGATACGCTTGATTTGTCGCGCCAGCCAGTCGTCGGGGATGGTGCCGCGCTGATGCAGGTCGATGAAGATGCTTTCCAGCAGCGAAGCGTGTTCGGCATGGCTGATGCCCCGGAAATCGGGAATCCGGCAGACGTCCCACAACAGCTTGACCGACGGCCCGTCGGTACAGCGGGCGAATATCTCGTCCACCTGTCCCAGCGCCTTGAGCGCCCGCAGATCGTCCGCCTCGCGCGCCCGGACCAGACGGTCGTTGTCCGACTTCGCCTCCAGCGTCGAAATCAGCCGGTCGATGGAGCCGAATTGCAAGGCATGATTGCGCCAGTTGATTTTGTTGAGCGGGGTAAAGCTGTGATCCATGATCGCCCGCGCAACGCCATCGTCAAGCGCCGGGGCATCGCCGGTGACGCCGAAGGTACCGCTCTTGAAACCGCGACCCGCACGCCCCGCGATCTGCGCCAGCTCGTTGGGCGCCAGGGGCCGCATCCGCCGTCCGTCGAACTTCGACAGCGCGGAAAACGCCACGTGGTCCACGTCGAGGTTCAGACCCATCCCGATGGCGTCCGTCGCCACAAGATAATCCACCTCGCCGTTCTGATACATCGCCACCTGCGCATTGCGCGTGCGGGGTGAGAGCGCCCCCATCACCACCGCTGCCCCGCCCTTCTGGCGGCGGATCAGTTCTGCAATCGCATAGACGTTCTCGACCGAGAACCCGACGATGGCCGACCGGGGGCGCATCCGGCTGATTTTCTTCTGGCCCGAATAGACCAGTTCCGACATCCGCTCTCGCTTGATGAACTGCACGCCCGGCACCAGAGCGGCAATCGTGCCGCGCATCGTGTCGGAGCCCAGGAAATTCGTCTCGTGCAGCCCCCGCGCCCGGAGCAGACGGTCGGTGAACACATGCCCCCGCTCCGGATCGGCGCAAAGCTGTATCTCGTCGACCGCAACGAAATCGGCCCCCATCCCCTCAGGCATCGCCTCAACCGTGCAGACCCAGTACTGCGTGCGCGGCGGCACGATCCGCTCCTCGCCCGTGACCAGCGCCACCACCGACGGCCCGCGCAGCTGGACGATCCGGTCGTAAACCTCCCGCGCCAGAAGCCGCAGCGGCAGTCCGATGACCCCCGTCCGATGCCCCAGCATCCGTTCAATGGCGTAGGTGGTTTTTCCCGTGTTGGTCGGGCCCAGAATGGCCACGACCCGGCTGTCCTTCGACACTGCTGTCCCCGATCAGAGTTCGCGGCCGATGCCGTCGCGCTTGAGGCGGTCGAGCGCCTCGCGCGCATTTTCATGGTTGGGATGAAGTGCGAGCACCCTGCGATAGAGCTGTGCCGCCTTGCGCAGGTCTCCGAACTCCTGAAACATCACCCCTAGGCCAAAGATGGCGTCGAAATGATTGGGGTTCAGCGCCAGCGTCGTCTCAAGATCGTCCAGAGCGGGGCCATAAAGTTCGGCCCGGAAATAGGCCTCGGCCCGCGCGTGAAACCCTTCGGCGAATTGCGGCGCGTGATCGGTCAGCGCGGTCAGATGTTCGATGGCGGTGCCGAAATCCCCCTCCTCCATCGCGTCGCGCCCGCGCTTCAAGAGCAAATCCATCGAGGCAGAGCCCGACCGCGACCAGATCGCCTCGATCTCGGCCACCACGCGGGGCGCCTCGGCCTCGGTCGCGCTTTTCAACCTACCGAAGAGTTCGGGCGGCGCTGTTTCCGCCACACCTGTGCCGCATAGCAACACAATCGGGGCAAGTGCCGTAAGGTGACGTTTGAGGTTGACGGGTAAGATGCGCATAACACATGTCAATGTAACAGGCTGCCGCCGCATTTCCAGACGTGACCGGAGCCATTCAGCCAAAAAGGGCACGACATGAGCGATATTGTGAACCAAGCGGTAGCAGCACTGAACGAAAAGCTGAACGGCGCCGATTTCGACGGCACGGCCAAGTTCGATATCGAGGGCGAAGGCTCGGTGGTGATCGACAGCAGCGGCGCCCGCGCCTCCGACGAGGAAACCGACGTCACGCTCAGCGCCGATGCCGATACCTTCCAGGAAATCATGTCGGGCGAGACCAACCCCACCTCCGCCTTCATGACCGGCAAGCTGAAGGTCGACGGCGACATGGGCATGGCGATGAAGTTGGCCTCCGTCCTCGCCTGATGGACCTGACGCCGGCCCCTTTCTTTACCGATGTGCATCCCGGCCCCGATGGGGGCCAGGCACATTGGGCCGTCACCTCGGACGGCAAAAGGATCAGGGTCGGCCACTGGCCGCTTGAAGGTGCAAAGGGAACGGTCCTGCTGTTCCCCGGTCGCACCGAATATATCGAAAAATACGGGCACACTGCATCCGAACTCGCCGAGCGCGGCCTTGCCACGATCAGCATCGACTGGCGCGGCCAGGGTCTGGCCGACCGGCTGATCGACGACCCGCTCATCGGCCATGTGGAAGCTTTCTCCGACTACCAGAAGGACGTTGCGGCCCTTATGCGTGCCGCCCGCGCATTCGGCCTGCCGCGCCCGTACTTTCTGCTGGCCCATTCCATGGGCGGCTGCATCGGCCTGCGCGCCGTGATGGAAGGCCTGGGTGTTCAGGCCGCCGCCTTCACCGGACCCATGTGGGGCATCTACGTCAAGCCGCACCTGCGCCCCTTCGCCAAGGCGATGGCGACCATCATGCCAAAGGTCGGCAACGCCCATGGCCTGCCACCCGGCACGACCAAGGAACCCTACGTGCTGAGCGATCCTTTCGAGGACAACATGCTCACCACCGACCGGCAGATGTGGGACATGATGCGCGACCAGCTTGCCGCGCATCCAGAATTGTCGCTGGGCGGACCCAGTTTCGTGTGGCTGCGCGAGGCTTTCACGGAAACACAGCACCTTGCCGGACGTCCCGCCCCGAACCTGCCCGCTGTGACCTGGCTTGGCACCAGCGAACGCATCGTGAGCGTCCCCCCGATCCAGAAACGCATGGAAACCTGGAAAAGCAGTCGCCTCGAGATGGTCGCAGGCAGCGAACATGAGGTCCTGATGGAAGCCGAAGCCCTGCGCCGCCCGGTCATGGACGGCATCCAGAAACTCTTCCTGGGCAATGTGACCGGATAGGCACCGCCGCCCTTCCCCTTTGAAAGACGCGCAAGCGGCTTAGATCGTTCCGCATGGTACGCGATCCGGTCCTCACCTTCACTGACAAGGGCATCTATTGCCCCGCTGGCGATTTCCACATTGACCCCTGGCGCCCGGTGGACCGTGCGCTCATCACCCATGGCCATTCCGATCACGCACGCTGGGGCATGGGGACATATCTGGCCACAGATGGCACTTTACCGGTAATGCGGCACCGGCTTGGGGATATCTCGGCCGAAGGGATCGCATTTGGACAAGCGCGCCAGATCGGTGGCGCGACGGTTTCCTTCCATCCCGCTGGCCATGTGCCCGGATCTGCGCAAATCCGGGTCGAAGTCGCGGGCGAAGTCTGGGTGGTCTCAGGAGACTACAAGATCGTTGACGATGGGTTAACGGAACCCTTCGAGCCTGTGAAATGCCACCACTTCATCACAGAAAGCACCTTCGGCCTGCCGGTCTTCCGCTGGGCCCCGCAAGCGGATATCGCGGCAGAAATCAACAGCTGGTGGGCCGCCTGTGCATCGGCAGGAAAGACCGCGTTTCTAGGGGCTTACGCCCTTGGCAAGGCCCAGCGCCTGTTGTCCATGCTGGACCCCGACATCGGGCCCATCCTCACGCATGGGGCAATCGAGAACACCAACGCGGTGATGCGTGATCAGGGCATTCGCCTGCCCGACACGATCCATGCATCGCAAGACCTGAACCCGAAAGACCACCCCGGCGCTCTGGTCCTCGCCCCACCTTCCGCCCTGGGCAGCAAATGGGCCCGCAGATTCGGCCCGCAGGAAAGCGCTTTCGCCTCGGGCTGGATGGCCCTGCGCGGCATCCGCCGCCGCCGCGCGGGCGACCGTGGTTTCGTCATCTCCGACCACGCCGACTGGTCCGGCCTGCTCTGGGCCATTCGTGAGACGGAGGCGGAAAACATATACGTCACTCATGGTTACACGGACATCTTCACCCGCTATCTGAATGACAACGGCTGGAGCGCCCGGGTCGTCCCGACCCAGTTCGAAGGCGAAACCCTCGACCGGGAGGAAGAGGCATGAAGCGTTTCGCGACCCTCTTCAACGCCATCGACCAAAGCACCAGGACCACGGTCAAGGTCGCCGCCCTCGCCGCCTATTTCGCGGACGCGGAGGAAACCGACAAGCTCTGGACTGTCGCGCTTTTCTCCGGCCGCCGCCCCAAACGCGCCGTCACCACGACCCGCCTGCGCGAATGGGCCGCCGAGGTGGCGGGCATCCCCCTCTGGCTCTTCGAGGACAGCTATGCCATCGTCGGCGACCTGGCCGAAACCATCGCTCTCGTCCTGCCCCCCAACACCTCAGTGAAAGACCGCCCTCTCTCCCATTGGATCAATGACTTGCGCGCCCTCGCTAATGTGGATGAACCGGCACGCAAGACCTTCGTCCTCGATGCCTGGCAGCGCCTCGGTGGCACCGAGCGGTTCCTGTTCAACAAGCTGATCACCGGCGGCTTCCGCGTCGGCATCAGCCAGAAACTGATGACCCGCGCCCTGTCGCAGGCCACCGGCAAACCCGAACCGGAACTCGCCCACCGCCTGATGGGCAACTGGCACCCGGACGACGTCAGCTGGCACAGCCTGATTGAGGCCGAAGACGCCTCGGCCGACACCTCCCGCCCCTATCCGTTCTACCTCGCCTATGCGCTCGAGGACGCGCCCGACACCCTGGGAGATCCTTCCGAATGGCGGGCGGAATGGAAATGGGACGGCATCCGCGGCCAGCTGATCCTGCGCGACGGCGATTACCACGTCTGGTCCCGCGGCGAGGAACTGATGACCGACCGCTTCCCGGAACTAGCCCGGGCCATCGACCATATCCCCCCCGGCACCGTCCTCGACGGCGAACTGCTGGTCTGGCGGGCAGGCGCGGATAATCCCTGCTCTTTCAACGCGCTGCAGGCCCGCATCGGCCGCAAGACCGTGCCCAAGAAACTGCTCAGCGAAGCGCCCGTGATCCTGCACGCCTACGACCTGCTCGAATGTCAGGGCGAGGATATGCGCAACCAGCCCTTCGCCGACCGCCGCGCACGGCTTGAGGCTGCATGCGGCGATCTGCCCGCTGACGCACCCGTCCGGCTCTCACCGCAGCACGGTTTCACCTCCTGGGAAGAACTTGGCGAGCTGCGCGCCACCGCCCGCGACGAGAACGCCGAGGGCCTCATGCTCAAACGCGCCGACAGCCCCTATCTGGCAGGCCGCAAGAAGGGCGACTGGTGGAAATGGAAGCTCGACCCGCTCACCATCGACGCGGTGATGATCTACGCGCAATCGGGCTCGGGCCGCCGCGCGAACCTTTTTACCGACTTCACCTTCGCCGTCTGGAACGACAACGATCTTGTCCCCTTCACCAAGGCCTATTCCGGCCTCACAGACGCGGAATTCCGCGAAATCACCGCCTGGGTTCGCAAGAACACCCAGCAACGCTTCGGCCCCGTCCGCCAGGTCACACCGACCCACGTCTTCGAAATCGCCTTCGAGGGCATCCAGGCCTCGTCGCGCCACAAATCCGGCGTCGCTCTGCGCTTTCCCCGCATGAAACGCTGGCGCAAGGACAAACCCCTGCAAGAGGCCAACACTCTCGACGATCTCAAGGACATGCTCCGCACCTACGGCTGACCCCGCCAAATCCGCTGGTTTCGAAGCCGCCCTTGCGTGGGGACAGGCGGACATGAGGCGGGCCAATTGCCAAGCGGAATTGCCGAGGGGCGCCTTCAGCGGAGACGGCCATTCCGCTTGGGAAGCGGTCCGGCTCATGTCAGGCGGGCACCATGCAAGGGGGGCTCCGGAACCTCCGCTGGTTTTGGAGAGCTCGCAGCGCCGCCCCCGTCGAGGCCAACGACACACCCGGAATAGCCGCACCACCGGCGAAGAGCCCCCGCAAGGGGTGCGATGAGCCCGCCGCTTGCCCTTCCCCGCTCTGCCCCCTACCTAGAGACAAACAACATGAGGTACCCCGATGCTCCCCCTTCCGTTCCCCGTTCGTGACGCCAATGCCACCGCAGGTGGCAAGAACCTCGGCGATCTGCCGGAATGGGACCTCGACGATCTCTACACTGGGCAGGACGCGCCCGAACTCAAGCGCGATCTCGACTGGCTTGAGAAAGCCTGCGCCGATTTCGCCACAGACTACGAAGGCAAGCTGAAAGACCTCGACGCCAAGGGGCTGCTCGACTGCGTGCTGCGCAACGAAAAGATCAACCAGGTGGCGGGCCGCATCATGTCCTTCGCCGGCCTGCGCTACTACCAGCTGACCACCGACGCGGGCCGGGCGAAATTCCTCTCCGACTGCCAGGAGAAGATCACCAATTTCACCACGCCGCTCGTGTTCTTCACGCTGGAACTCAACAAGCTGCCCGACGACCACCTCGACAAGCTGCTCGACCAGAACGCCGATCTCGCCCGCTACAAGCCCATCTTCGACCGCATCCGCGCGATGAAACCCTACCAGCTCTCTGACGAGCTCGAGAAATTCCTGCACGACCTCGGCGTCGTCGGCGACGCCTGGGAGCGGATGTTCGATGAGACCATCGCCGGGCTTGAGTTCGACGTTGACGGAGAAGTGCTGGGCATAGAAGGTACCCTGAACCTGCTGACCGACCCCGAGCGTGCCAAGCGCGAGGCCGCCGCGCGCGAACTGGCGGCGGTTTTTCAGAACAACATCAAGACCTTTGCCCGCGTCCACAACACGCAAGCCAAGGAAAAAGAGGTCATCGACCGCTGGCGCGCCATGCCCACCGCCCAGACCGCGCGGCACCTGTCGAACCAGGTCGAACCCGAGGTGGTCGAGGCCCTGCGCAACGCCGCGGTGAATGCCTACCCGAAACTCTCGCACCGCTATTACGAGCTGAAACGCCAGTGGCTTGGCCTTGACCGGATGCAGGTCTGGGACCGCAACGCGCCGCTCCCCATGGAAGACCCCCGCATCGTCGACTGGCCGTCCGCGCGCAAGATCGTGATGGACGCCTACACAGCCTTCGATCCCCGCATGGGTGAACTGGCCACCCCCTTCTTCGACAAGGGCTGGATCGACGCCGCCGTGAAGCCGGGAAAGGCGCCGGGTGCCTTTGCGCATCCCACCGTGACCAACGTGCACCCTTATGTGATGCTGAACTACCTTGGCAAACCGCGCGACGTGATGACGCTGGCGCATGAGCTTGGCCACGGCGTGCACCAGCGCCTCGCCGCCGATCAGGGCGAAATGCTCTCCTCAACCCCGTTGACACTGGCCGAAACGGCCTCCGTCTTTGGCGAGATGCTCACCTTCCGCAAGATGCTCGACGGGGCCAAGAACGACGCCGAGCGCAAGGTCCTGCTCGCGGGCAAGGTCGAGGACATGATCAACACGGTTGTCCGCCAGATTGCCTTTTACGACTTCGAATGCAAACTGCACGACGCACGGCGCGGCGGCGAACTCACCCCCAATGACATCAACGCGCTCTGGATGTCGGTGCAGGCCGAAAGCCTCGGGCCCGCCTTCGATTTCATGGAAGGATACGAGACCTTCTGGGCCTATATCCCCCACTTCGTCCACTCCCCTTTCTACGTCTACGCCTACGCCTTTGGCGACGGGCTCGTGAACGCGCTTTACGCCGTCTACGCGGAGGGCGAAAAAGGGTTCGAGGACAAGTACTTCGACATGCTCAAAGCGGGCGGCTCCAAGCACCACAAAGAGCTTCTCGCGCCCTTCGGCCTCGATGCCAGCGATCCCGCCTTCTGGGACAAGGGCCTCAGCATGATCTCGGGCTTCATTGATGAGTTGGAGGCGATGGAGGAGTGAGCCAGACCCTGCGGCTGGAACCGCTGGGCGCGGGCGACCTAATCAAGGTCGCCCATATCCGCGTGGCACCTGATCAGTTGATCTACTCCGGCAGCGTGGCCGAGGCTTTCGGGGCGGCGGAAGAGGGCGTCGACTTTCACGCCATCCTCGAGGGCGCTGAGGCTGCGGGTTTCTTCAAGATAGACCGCGCTTACGACATCCGCTTTCCCTTCGTCCCGGCAGGCGCCCTTGGCCTGCGCGCCTTCATGGTCGATCACGGCCGCCAGGGCGAAGGCATCGCCAGCCGCGCGGTGCGCCTTCTGCCCGATTACCTGCGCGCATTGTATCCCCATGCCAAAGTCATCTACTTGACCGTGAACAAGGTCAACTCGGGCGCTATCCGCGCCTACCTGAAGGGTGGTTTCACCGACACCGGCGAAGAATGGCCCCACGGCGATGCAGGCCTGCAGCATATCATGCGCATGACCCTGGCACAGCCTGCCCCAACCGCCTGACCAGAGCGGTCAGATCTTCGCATGCGTCCCGTCGCAGACGGGCGCCTTGCCACTGTGCTTGCACCCACAGAAAAACACCGGCTTGCTTTCGGTCGCCTCGTATTTCATCGGCGCAAAGGAGGATCCCTTGTGCGAGCCGTCGCAGAAGGGCTGCTTCGACGATTGGCCACAGGTGCAGTAGAAATAGGACTTGCCTGCCTCGACCTCCACGCGGAAGGGAGACTTCTGGGCGATGTTCGGAACGTCTGACATGAAAGAGCCTCTGAGCTTCGATACCGGCAAAGCCTAGCAACGCGCAACGGGGCTGGCAAATCCGAAGGTTTCACTCCTCCCAGGCATACGTCGCGTCGCAGCGGACGGCTGAAGGGAATGGCGTAATCCACCCGCGCGCGCCACTGTCCGAAATCCGGGATCTCCGGGTTGACCGCATTGAAATCAAACTGGAAATCCCCCCCTTCTGAAATGACCATCCCTGGCAGACGGTCGTCAGTTCCTGCCGCATCACCCAGCGCCCAGAGGCGTTGAAACGGTCGTAACCCGGCAGCCCCTTCGATTGCGACAGCCAGCAAATCTCGGCCAGCCCAAGCCCCAGCAAATGCTCGCAGACCATTCCGCCGCCGTAGGCTCCGAGGCGGTAGCGGATGCCCGTCTGCTGCCCGAAATTGGCGAATATCCTTTGCAGGTCCCGAAAATAGCTCTCCACATGCGGAAGCATGTCTTCGCCGCGATGCTTGCCCAAGGTGCCGCCGAACAGCGCCGCCCCCTCTTCGCGGTATATGTCGTAGAACGCCTTGTGTTTGCGGTAGGCTCCCGCGCCCATGCTCGTCTGCAAGGTGGCCTCGCGGGCGGCCGAGATCGGGCCGCCGCCGCTCTTGGCGAATTCGTAGTTGGCCGACACCAGCGCCCCGTCGACCCCGTCCACCCCGAAATAGATGGCCGATCCGGACGGCTGGCCATTGGCCAGCGCCAGCTCGATCGCCCGCTGCGCATCGAGCGCGGCACGCCCCGGTGTGAGGAAAGTCATCGGGTTGTCATTGTGGTGCTGAAACACCGCCAGCACTGAAAATCCCGCCTCCAAAAGGGCCTGTGTCTCCTCCGGCATCGGTGTTTTGCACGGCAGCGTCTCGGCCACATTGTCGTAGTAGCGGATGACTGTCTCGACGCCCATCTGCCTCAGCGCGGACAGCCCCGGCACCCCGCCGCGCGCGGTCAGTTCCGTCAGCGGATGCGAGGCGTCGATCGCCGTCATCTCCGGCTGCGCCTCACAGCCTGGCCCGGCCCTCAGCGGCGATCCGCAGAGTGCAAAGAGCAACAGCAGCAAGAAGTGGCGCCAGGTCATCGGGTGCGCGATCCAGCCAGGGGCACGGGGTCAGCTTGGACCGCAGGTTACCATCATCCGCTGATTCCCGCGATCCGGGCGGGTCACCTGACCGAGGGCCAAACAAGAAAGGGGCGCCGCCGCGCCCCTTCTCCCTCTTCTGTGCGCCCTGGGCTCAGGGCTTGATGTAGGTATATCCCTGCTGCTGCAGATGCGACAGCTCGGCCACGCCCGAGGGCACGATGTCCTCCTCCCAGACATCATAGAGATCATCCGAATAGCTGATCTTGCGCCCTTTCAGCGTATTGTTGCACACCTGAAAGCTCACGTTCTGCCCCTTCAGCGAAGAGACCGCCGTCTTCAGCGCATCGTCTGTCTTGGCGCTCATCAGCACGCCAAGGCCATTGCCGTGCAGCACCACCTTGATGTCCATGTTCTCCGCACCCACGGCGTTGATATGGTTCTGGATGTTGCGCATGGCGCCCTTGTATTTCTTCGATTCCGGTCCCCCATCGTAATTGATGTGATAGACCACCTTCTGCTTGCCGTATCTTTCCGATGCCTCCGCCTGAATGGCCCCGCTCAGCGCGAACAGGGCAGCAAAGGCGATAGCCAGAAACGATTTCAACATGATGTCCTCCCTAGACTGTTGTCAGGTGAGCCTAGCCGGGAATCGGGAAATATCCAAATATTCATATGTTAGAATGAAAAGCGACCGGAAACCCCGCAAACCGCCCCTTACTTGAGCTGGCTGTCCTTTGACCCCCGCCGGTTGATGCCGCCGCGCACCTTGAAGACCGCGTCCCGCTCCGCCACGCAATCCACGCACAACTTGACCCCCGGTATCGCCTTCCTCCGCGCATCGGGGATCGGTTCTTCGCATTCCGCGCAATGGGTCAGACTCTCGCCCACCGGGGCGCGGCGCGCTTTCATGCGCGCCAGTTCGTCGCTGATCGACGCCTCGATCTGCTCGCTGACCGCACCGTCCTTCGCCCAACCGCCTGCCATGTCATGCTCCCAAAAGAAAACCCTGCCCGATGATGCGGGCAGGGTCGGTTCTGCGTCAAGATCGGGCGATCAGGCTGTCGCCATCATCCCTTTTTCCTTGGCAAGCTCGCGCATTTTCTTCTGCAGCTTCTCGAAGGCGCGCACCTCGATCTGCCGGATACGCTCGCGGCTGACGTCGTACTTGGCGCTGAGATCCTCCAGCGTGATCGTCTCGTCGCTCAGCCGCCGCTGGGTCAGGATGTCCTTTTCCCGGTCATTCAGCACATCCAGCGCCTCGGCCAACATCTCGCGCCGGGTCTCCAGCTCATCGCGTTCGGCATAATCCGCTGCCTGGTCGGCGTCCTCGTCCTCCAGCCAGTCCTGCCATTGCATCGTGCCTTCGCCGTCACTGCCCACCTGCGCATTGAGAGAGGCGTCGCCCCCCGACATGCGCCGGTTCATCGAGATCACCTCTTCCTCCGTCACGCCGAGGTCATTGGCGATCTGGGTGACGTTCTCGGGGCGCAAATCGCCCTCTTCGAGCGCGCCGATCTTGTTCTTGGCCTTGCGCAGGTTGAAGAACAGCTTCTTCTGACCGCTTGTCGTGCCCAGTTTGACCAGCGACCACGACCGCAGAATGTATTCCTGGATGGACGCCCGGATCCACCACATCGCGTAGGTGGCCAGCCGGAAACCCTTTTCGGGATCGAAGCGCTTGACCGCCTGCATCAGGCCCACGTTGGCCTCCGAGATCACCTCGGCCTGGGGCAGCCCGTAACCGCGATAGCCCATGGCGATTTTCGCCGCCAACCGCAGATGCGACGTCACCATCTTGTGCGCGGCCTCGGTGTCCTGTTCCTCGACCCAACGCTTGGCCAGCATATATTCCTCTTCCGGCTCCAGCAGCGGAAACTTCCGAATCTCCTGCATGTAGCGGTTCAGACCACCTTCCGGCGTCGGCGCCGGCAGATTTGCGTAATTGGCCATCTTGTCCCCTTTTCCTGTCGTCAGGGCCTTATGTTTAAAGGCTTAACATGGATATGGTAGCGGTATCCTGCGGATTCAAGGCATCGCTTGTACGGTTTCTTAATAATGGCACAAGATATGTAAAAGATAACTTACATTGCTGCGCGTTCACGCGCTCGTGCACTTGATGTCAGACCGCCAGCCGCACCGCGTCCAGCAAATCTGCCATATCCCGCGGCAAAGCGGCCTCGAAGCGCATCACCTCGCCGGTCACCGGGTGATCGAAGCCCAGAACCGCCGCGTGCAGGGCCTGCCGGGGAATCGACCGGACCGCCGCCGCCGCCAATTCGGGAAGCGCGGCCTTGGGCAGCTTGCGTTTCCCGCCATAGACCGGATCGCCCACCAGCCCGTGGCCTGCATGGGCCAGATGCACCCGGATCTGATGCGTGCGCCCGGTCTCCAGCCAGCATTCCATCAGGGCCAGAACCGGCGGCGTGCCAAAGCTCTCGATGGTCCGCGCGCGCGTTACGGCATGCCTGCCACCCTGGAAAAGCACCGCCTGCCGCTGCCGGTCCGTCCGGTGCCGCGCCAGCTGCGTGGTGATCTTGAGGATATTGCCCGGCTCGAAAGAAGCCCCCTTCACCCCCCGCAACCGCGGATCGTTGGCATCCGGCACCCCATAGACCAGCGCCCTGTAATAGCGCTCCACCGTGTGTTTCTCGAATTGCGCCGCCAGCCCGTGGTGCGCCGCATCCGTCTTGGCGACCACCAGAAGTCCGCTCGTCTCCTTGTCGATCCGGTGCACGATCCCGGGCCGTTTCATGCCACCGACACCGGACAGGTTTTCACCGCAATGCGCCATCAGCGCATTGACCAGCGTGCCCGAAGGCGTGCCGGGCGCCGGATGCACCACCATCCCCGCAGGCTTGTTCACGACGATCAGGTCGTCATCCTCGAACACCACCTCCAGCGGGATAGCCTCGGGCCGGATATGGCTCTCTTCCGCCTCCTCGACCCCGATCTCGACCATCTGCCCTTCTGTCACCCGTGCTTTCGGATCGCGGGCCACCGCCCCATCGACCTTGACGGCACCCCGCTCGATCAGCCTGGCCAGCCTTGTCCGCGACAGGTTCGCCTCCTCTGGCACATCCCGCGCCAGCGCCTTATCAAGGCGGGGCGGCGGGCTTTCCCCGAAAGCGAAGGACACGGTGCGATAAATGGACATGGACGATCCGGTTGAGCCTGCGAACCTGCGGTTCCTGCGGCGGTTGGTGACGATGCTCACGGCGGTGATGATTGCCGGGGTCATAATCGTGATCGGCCTGCTTGTCACGCGCCTGAACCGCGACACACCCACCCTGCCCGACCAGATCGCCCTGCCCGACGGGACAGTGGCCCGCGCCTTCACGCAAGGCCCCGACTGGTACGCCATCGTAACCACCGACGATGAAATCCTGATCTTCGACCGCCTCACCGGCGCGCTCCGCCAGACGGTCAGGATCGACTGACCCTCTTTCTGGCCTCATAAAGTCCGGCCTTATGTATCAAACGCACCAAGCCCCCGGAAGGGGGTGAGGCGTGATTAAGGCGCTGGTGCTAATTCTATGTCTTCTCAGTTCTAACTCTTCCAAAGTAGACCTGCCTCACGCCGTCCGCATCTGCTTTGAAGGGTATTGTTCCGAAAACTGGTTCGGATTGGACGATTTCCTCAAAGACATCTACCCACTCGACAATCACAGCAAAGAATATGTTCGAATCGCCAGACCTAAGCGCTTCAAGGTCGGTTCTAAAAGTTCTCTTCAGGCTTTGGTTTTCTATTTCCCCTTGCGCTCTTACCGTGTGAGCAACTGGCATTGTCCGGTGGAGGCTTCTTTCATCTCTAAGTCTAAACTCTTCACTCCTTGGAAGAGCGTCAATTTGATAGAGGAAACTGATCGAACTAGCGGGAGACTGACCGCTATTTGGCACTCTACCCTGAATCTCAACAACAATGTTCGGCTTGGGTTCGTCAGTGTTGTCCGGGCTGAGGCTTGGCGCTCTGACGTCCGCGCCTTTGACCTCGAAAGACAGATATGCACGAACCTGAGCCTCACCAATTCTCGTGGTTTCAGCGGCCATGATCCTAGTGTCACGCAAGGTAAAGTAAACCAGAACAACAGCAGTCAGAGTGAGCAAAGTCATCAGCCATTGGGCGAGAGTATCGTCCATATAGACGACACGCGAGACCAGCCACCAGCGGTCATTCTTTGGGGCTACCTCATTGCCTTCTTGGCTTTCGGAACTTGGTGCGGCTACCTCGCCTGGATAAGTATCAAGCAGCAAACTGAGAAAAACGGTGGCGGCAACACCAACCGTTAATCCAATCGCAAATCCGTGGCCCCAATGGCGGTTAGACACTGCAACATAAACGCCGCTGAAAACTTCCCACGGGACAGCTTGTTGCGGACGTTCACCTCTTTTTCGCTGATTCCAATAGCGCCCAGCTTTTCAACAAGTTGGGCGTAAGTCACCCCCTTGCGTTTCAACTCTGCCTTGAGGATGTTCGCCGCCTGTGTCTCCCATTCCGTTTGGTCGGGCATGTATCACCTATGAATAAAAAAGTAACGTAAATGATACCTATGCCCTTGTAGGCGATACGTCAACGTACTATATCTGCTACATAAGCAACGGATAAAGTACAAATGGCACAGCACTTTCTTCTCTCAGCAGCGTCCCGAACCCTCAGCCTTCGCGCGATCTACAAGGCTGGCGAGGATGCGGCGTATGAGACCTTCTGCAAGATGCGCTGGCCTGAGACTGATGGCGAAGCTGTCTGCCCATGCTGCGGCTTTGACGAAGCCTACAAGATCACCACGCGCCGCAAGTTCAAGTGCAAGGCTTGCCATCACCAGTTCAGCGTGACTAGCGGCACGATCTTCGCCAGCCGCAAGATGGACTTCGTAGACCTGCTGGCCGCGATCTGCATCATCGTGAACGCCTCCAAGGGCGTATCCATGGTGCAGCTTTCCCGCGATCTGGATTGCCAGTACAAGACAGCTTTCGTACTGGACCACAAGCTGCGTGAAGCGATGGCACTGGAAGTGCAGACAGGCGAAATTCTGGAAGGCCATGTCGAGATTGATGGCGCGTACTTCGGCGGTCATTTCCGCCCCAAGAACGCCAAGACTGATCGCGTGGATCGTCGCCTTAAAGAACACCAGACCGGCAAGCGCCGCGTTGTTGTCGCAATGCGTGAGCGTCATGGCCGCACGTTGCCGATTGTTACCCTCAATGAGGGGGAAGGCGTTGCGCTGGCAAACGAGAATGTCAGCCGCATGGCTACCATGTCAGCGGACGAAGCAAGCCACTGGGACATGCTGCATATGGGCTGGCACGTTGACCGCGTGAACCACTCCGAGATGTACAGCGATCACGGCAAACACACAAATTGGGTCGAAAGCTATTTCTCGCGCCTGCGCCGCATGGTGGAAGGTCAGCACCATGGCGTCAGCCCACAGTGCCTTTACCAGTACGCCAATCACGCTGCGTGGCTGGAGGACAACCGCCGCACCGACAACGGCACGCTGGCGCATATCGTGGTCAGCAACGCGATGGGTTCGCCGGTGTCGCGTCAGTGGAAGGGATACTGGCAGCGGGCGGCTTGATCGCCACTCGCCACTCTTGGTTGTAGAATCGTGCCCTTAAGACCTAGTGTGAGCCTGTCACCGGGCCGTGAAGGGTGTTTAATGGCAAAGAAGAAGTCCTTATTTGAGAGAATGAAGAGCAATCCAAAAGGGGACTGGACGATTGGCGATGTTGAGGCATTTTGTAAGCAGGAAGGACTGGACTTCCGTAAGCCTAACGGGGGCTCTCATCATGTCGTTTCCAGCAACCATATATTTGGCAATGTCACAGTGCCTTACAAAAGGCCGATCAAGCAGGGATACATTAAGAGTTTGGTGAGTTATACTGAAGCCCACCGAAGGGCGGAAAGGAGGAAGAAGGATGACTGATACAAAGTATGTTGTTGTTGTCGTTCCTGATGAGGAAGACGGCGGATACTACGCATATATCCCCGACCTCCAAGGCTGCATGGGTGACGGCGAAACGCCACAAGATGCTGTAGAAGACGTGATCGCGGCATCATATGCTTGGATAGAGGTGCAGAACGAGCGCGGTGCCGAAGTTCCTAATCCGGGAGAGGAAAGCGAGCGACTTGATCAGCAAATGCAAGAACAGGCTGACTATATCGAGAAGCTTGAAAATGAACTTGCCGCAGCGAATCGGGAAATCCGCGTACTTAAGGCTCAACGAAAGGCGCGATTTCAGTACCCACGCGCCGGTGCTGGATTTCGGATCGCGGGCTAGTCCTATCACTGGACCTATGGGGCCAGCCACAACCGCCCCTCACGCTGAACCAGCCCCTTAGCCTTCAGCTTCACCAGAACGCGCAACGTCCTGCCATAGGCAAAGTCTGGCTCTAACTCCGGCCTGCGCTTGGCAACGTATGCCGTGGCCTCTCTGAGCGTCATAGGGCCGTCCCTGAGCGCCTCTAGCAGCATTGCCGTCATCATCCCGCGCGGTGCCACGTCCTTGCGCTTGGGTGGAAGTACACGGGGCATGTGAACGCCCCGCATCCGTAGCAGCTCCTCAACGTGTTCTAGGCCCTCTCCCTTGTTGCGGATGATCTGTTTGCGGAGCGCCAGCAACGCGCTATCTATCGTTCTGTCCTGCATGGCCCAAAGGATGATTCACATCAGGCGCAAGGTCAGCTAGATTGTTGGTGCGCTTGATACATAAGGCCGATAAAGTCCCGGGGAGTCGCGCTTGCGCGACGGGGCGGAGCCCCCAAACAAAAACAACGCCGCGCCAGCGGCTCAATTTCTGCAGAGAAAAGGGTGGTACCACCTCCCCGGCTCGAACGGGGGACCTCCTGATCCACAATCAGGCGCTCTAACCAACTGAGCTAAGGCGGCACTGCGCCGGATTTAGCCGCCGACACCCCGGATTGCAAGTCCCAAGAGGCAGAAGACGGACCAATCCTCAACCCCGGCTCAGCACCGCCAGGCTCACCCCGAGCAGCGCCAGACCGAGACCCAGCAGGAACACCGGCCCCACCCCTTCTCCCAGCAGAAGGGCCCCGACGAGGGTCGCGGTGACCGGCGAAAGCCCCATCAGCACCGTCGCCTCTCCCGCATCCGTATGCTTGAGCGCGGTCAGCCACAGAAGGTAGCCCGCCCCGCTGGCAAGACCGATAAAGAGAACCAGCCCCCAATCTGTTACTGTCAGCGCGGCCATCTCGGCCCCCGGTGCCTCGGTCAGGGTGCCGGGGATCAGCGTCACGGTGGCCGCCGCCATCGCCAGGGTGCCGATCTGCAGCGTCGGATAGCGGTGCAGATAGGGCCGGTAGAAGATCGAACAGAGCGCCCCGGCACAGGCCGAGGCAAAGACCAGCGCCGCACCCACAGGACTGCTCGGCAAGGTCGTCGCACCCAGGCAGACCGCCACGCCCGTGAAAGATATCAGCGCCCCCACCCCGCGCAGGACCGTCAGCCGCTCGCGCCCCAGCGCCGCCGCCAGCAGGATGGTGACCAGCGGAAAGGTGGCAAAGATCACGCCACCCTGCGCGGCGGTGACACTTTGCAGCCCGGCGTTCAGCAGCGCCACCAGCACCGCGAATTGCCCCACACCAAGCGCCAGGATCGGCACCAGATCACCGGACGCGATCCGCGCCCGTCGCATCCGCAGAAACAGCGGCAAGAGCACGGAGACCCCGATCCCGTATCGCAGGAGCGCCAGTGTCATTGGGCTCACCTCCCCCGCCAGAGCGCGCGTCGCCACCAGCGCCAGCCCCACCTGCACGCCGGTCGCGGCCGCGGCCAGCTGGCCTTTCAAGCGGCTCAAAGGTCGATGTCCCAGTGCTGTTCCACCAGCGGCTGCCCGAAGGAGACGACCGGTTCGGACGACGCCAGCCGCCAGCCCGTCTTGGCATAGAGCGCGCCCGCGGCCCGGTGCGACTCGTGCGTCCAAAGCTTCATGTGCCGGTACCCCCGCGCCCGCGCGAAATCCATGCAGGTCGCCAGAAGCCGCTTGCCCAGCCCCTTCCCACGCGCCGCGTCGGTCAGCAGGAAGAGCCGCAGCTTCGCCGTCTCTTCGTCCAGCCCCACGCAAAAGATGCTGCCAAGCCGCCGTTCCCCGCGCCAGGCGATCCAGCCTCTTTCCCGCTCGGGGTCATGGCCGGCCAGAAAGGCGTCGAGTATTTCACCAACCAGCACCCCGAAAGTCTCATCGAACCCCTCGGCCCGTGCGTAATGGTCCTGGTGCGCAGCCACCAGCCAGTCCCGGTCCCCCGGTTCAAACCTGCGAATCTCGACATCTTCCACCGCCCCAGCATGCGCCCCCAACCGCTTGCCTTTCAAGGCGCGGCGGGCTAGCGATATCTCCTGTCAGACCGGAGGCAGCCATGGGCATCAACGACGAAAGCGATATCGAGGCCAACCTGCAGATCGGCCCCACCGATGCGGGCATGGTCCGGCTTTACATCGAGGGTGTCGGCTTTGAGATCCCCATGGATTTCACGCCCGAGGAAGCGCTCGAGATTGCCGAGGAAATCACCGCCGCCGCCAACCGCGTCTCGGGCATGCAGGCCAACAAGAAAAAGAAAAAGCGGTAGGGAAACGCCCTAATCCCATTCCGGCAGCAAGTCGGGATCACGCAGCAGATGAAGCCGCCGCGCGGCGTGGAACGCGAATTTCTGCACCATCACCTTGCGCCGCGCCGGGGCAAGCTTCGCCTCGGGGCCCATGCGGATGATCTCGGCACCGTAGGCATCGCCGATGATCAGCCCGGTGTCGTCCGGCAAAAGCTCCGTCGGGAAATCCTGATCCACGGCCCAGAAGAAACGGTCCGCCCATTCGATGTAGCCTTGCCACTTGCTGTCCGAGGTGAAATCGGCGCGCGAGGACTTGCACTCCACCACCCAGACCTCGCCCTTCGGTCCCAGCGCCATGACATCCACCCGCAACCCCCGCGCGGGCACCAGCTCTTCCACGCAGGCAAAGCCATGACTGACCAGATGCCGCGCCACACCGCGGGCAAGAAGCTGGCCGGGCTGCAGGTTCGGTACGGACGATTGAAGGTCGATATGCGCCATACGCAAATTTATGAACATTTCGTGAACATGATCAAGGGGACGGCGACAGAATACTGAGAACAAACACCGCGCCCCAGAGGATTTTTATGTTTTTCAATACGTTAAAATGTTCATCGACGCGACGACGCAACCGGGGTTGACATGGAACTATTAGGTATCATTAATTAGTGATACCAAAGGGTATCACTTTTAGGAACACCGATGCCAGATACAGCTCAACTGACCTTCCGTGCGTTGGCGGACCCGACGCGGCGCGACATCCTCAAACTGCTTTGCCAGCAGGAGATGACGATCGCGGATGTCTCCGACCGCTTCGATATGACCCGCGCCGCGGTCAAGAAACATCTCACCGTGCTCAGTGACGGTGGGCTCATCACCGTCACGCCCCGCGGGCGGGAGCGGATCAACAGGATCAATCCCGCGGGTTTCGCCCCTGTTCTGAGCTGGTTCGAATTCTTCGACAGCTTCTGGGACGACCGCCTCGACGCCCTGAAATCCGCAATCGAAAAAGACAAGCCATGAGACCGACCGTGATCGAAAAGACCCTCTTCCTCAAAGCCACGCCTGCCGAGGTCTGGGACTACCTGACCCAGCCGGACAAACTGGCGCAATGGTTCCATGCGCCCAAGGCACCGCTGGCCGAGGGGGCACCGCTCGAGATGTTTGGCGCGACATCCGGAGAAAAGGTGATCTGGGGGGATGTCATTACCGCCCGCGCGCCGGAGTATCTCGAATACACCTTTACCGTCGGACCGATGGGCGATGCCGTGAGCACCGTCAAATGGACCTTGCAAGAAGTGCTCGGCGGCACAAGGCTGCATCTCTACCACGACCGCTTGCCGCAGGGCGAGGCCGCCTTTGGCCTGACGCTTGCGCTCGACAAGGGCTGGGACGACCATCTGGGCCGGATGCGCAGGCATCTCCACGGGGAGACCGATTGATGCTTCTGGCGGGCTTGGGAAATAACTCCGCCTGCACCCTTGCAGCCCGCCCGTCATCGGCCTACCTCTAGCGCCGTGGCGGGTTCTGCGCTGTTCGTGTGACGTTACATTCCAGTGGCCTTAAGCAAATCCGAGGGAGCTGGCTCTGTCCGGGCCCTGGTCCGGTTACCCGGCGCCCACCTGTAGTAACAGGTCCTCGGGAATAAACACTGACCGGCAGAGGCGGTCCCGCCACACTTTCTCTGGGATATCAGGCAGGTAAGCGGCGCTCAGAGCGACCGCTTCGCCGCGGGCGCGGTCTGTGGCACCGGAACCAGCGCCTCCGGGGCCCCACCGCGCGGCCCGCCATCGTCCTTGCCCTCTTCCGCCATCAACATGATCGCAACACCGTTCTGCACCCCGGCGAACACGATCCCGTTCAGCACCCAGAACACCACAAGCGCCATCAGCCCGATGTCCGAGCCGCTGATCAGATGCCACAGGTTCGCGACGTTGAAATAAAGCAGCATCGCGATGAAGACGGCAGAAATGGCAAAGCCGATCAGGCAGTGCTTGATGTAGAATTTGAAGATCGTGGGCATGGCAAACGTCCCTCCTGCCTGAAGGGTAGCACGCCCGGCCCGTCCGTCAAAATGGGTCAGAATGCCTCGGGCCGGGCCTCGCGCGCCATGTGGTCGAGCACGGCATTCACGAACTTGGGCTCCTTGCCTTCCGGAAAGAATGCGCGTGCCACATCGACATATTCGGTGATGATCACCTTGGGCGGCGTGCCCGCGTCCCGCAACTCCGCGCCCGCCGCGCGGAAGAGCGCCCGCAGCGTCGGGTCGATCCGCGCAATCGGCCATTTGGCCACCAGCGCCCGGTCCGTCATCTGGTCGATCGGCGCCTGGTAATTCACCGCCACGTCCAGCAACCGCGCAAAGAGGTCGATGTCCCCATCGACCATTTCCTCGCCCTCATAGACCGCTCCAAAGCGGTGGTCGAGGAACTCTCGCCGCACCGCCTCCACCGTCTGGTGGGAATGCTCCATCTGGAACAGCGCCTGCACGGCATAAAGCCGCGCCGCCGATCTCATCTTGCGCTTCTGATTGCCCGAAAGGCCCGTGCTCATGCCGTCGTGTTTCCGTCCGTATCGCCGGCCATCAGCGTATCTTCTCCGCGTGGCTTGAACCCCACGCCCTTGCTGGCCGAGGCCCACTTACGGGCCAGCGCAATCAGATGCAAGGCCGCCGCTGCCGCCCCGCCGCCCTTGTTCTGCCCCTCGGGGTCCGCGCGCACCAGCGCCTGTTCCTTGTTCTCGACCGTCAGGATGCCGTTGCCGATGCACAGCCCCGCCAAACCCAGTGTCATCAGCCCGCGCGAACTGTCGTTGCACACGGTCTCGTAATGCGTCGTCTCCCCCCGGATCACGCAGCCAAGGGCGACATAGCCGTCGAAATTGCTGCGCCGGTCGCTGATCCCGATGGCGGTCGGTATCTCCAGTGCCCCCGGCATCTCGATCACCTCGTAAGCAGCCCCCACCGCGTCGAGCTCGGCCTTGGCGCCGGTCAAAAGTCCCTCTGCGACGTCACTGTAATAGGGCGAGACCACGATCAGCACCTTCACGGGCTTGTCGAAAGTCGGACGCGGCAGCACGGTATGTTCTTCTGCGGATGCCATGGCTCTTACCCCTTGCTCTCGGGCGCGGTGGTGATCGGCCGCGTGCCCACGATTTCAATGTGATAGGCATCAAGGCCCAGGTACCGCGTTTCGGGATTGTCCGTCAGCAGCACCAGCTTGGTCAGCCCAAGCGTCGCCAGTATCTGCGAGCCCAGCCCCGTGTTCTTGACCGTGCGCGGCCCCTCGTCTTCCTCACCCTCAAGCCGCAGACGCGGATAGGGATCGCGGAAGAGCAGCACCGCGCCGCGCCCCTCTTCGGCGATGATCTCCATCGCGCGGGGGATTTCATCCGCCGGACTAGGCCCCAAGCCCAGAATATCCTCCAGCGCGTTGATCGCATGGGTCCGCACCAGCACCGGCTCGGGCCCCGAAATATCGCCCTTGATCAGCACCACGTGGTCCGTCCCGGTGATCTGGTCCGCGAAAATCCGCATCTCCCAGTCACCGCCATAGGCCGAGGTCACGTCCCGCCGGTCACGCTCCACCAGCAGGTTATCGTGCTTGTGACGGTAGGCAATCAGGTCGCTGATCGTCCCGATCTTGAGCCCGTGTTTCGCGCCGAAGTCCACGAGGTCCGGCAGCCGCGCCATGGTGCCATCGTCTTTCATGATCTCGCAGATCACGCCCGAGGGATGCAGCCCCGCCAGACGGCTGATGTCGACCGCCGCCTCCGTATGGCCCGCGCGCACCAGCACGCCGCCATCCCGCGCCCGCAGCGGAAAGACATGGCCCGGCGTCGCGATATCCGCCGCGCCCGCCTGCTCGGAAATCGCCACGCCGATGGTCAGTGCCCGGTCGGCGGCCGAGATACCTGTGCTCACCCCTTCCCGCGCCTCGATGCTCACCGTGAAAGCGGTCTCGTGACGCGAGGAATTGTTCACCGCCATCATCGGCAGGCCCAGTTCGGCCACCCGCTCCGCCGTCAGCGGCAGACAGATCAGCCCGCGCCCGTGGGTGGCCATGAAATTGATCGCCTCGGCATCGGCGAATTGCGCCGGAATGACCAGATCGCCCTCATTCTCGCGGTCCTCGTGATCGACAAGGATGAACATCCGGCCCTGCCGCGCCTCCTCGATGATCTCCTCGATGGGCGAAATGGCGCTGGCCAGTCCTTCCTCGACAGGTCCCGGTGTTTCGTAGTTCATGGCATTCCCCAAGTGGCTGCGCCTCATGTAGCCCAGCCCCGCCGCTTTGACCAGCGGTGGAGGGGGCCTCCACCTTACGTCACCGACCATCCCGTAAGGTGCAGGTGCCCTGCACCCCCCAACACGCTTGATCGCTCCGCCTTCCCCGGGCAGCATAAGCCAACCCCCCTCGCAAAGGCCGCCCCATGGTCACCCCCTCGCCCGAACTTGTCGCCGTGGTCCGCCGCTGGAACGACGCGATGCGGCGCAAGGACGGGCGGGCGCTCACCAACATGCTCTCGACCTCCGAACACCTGCTCTACCAGGGCAGCGCCGAAGGCGAGACCTGGCGCGGCCCGGTCCTGTGCGAAGGCTTTGCCGATCACGCGCGCGAGATCCCCGATTTCGACTGGGAGGAAACCAGCCTCGAGGCCTTCGAGATGGGTAATGTCGGCTGGGCCCACTGCCTTGCCAACCTGCGCTTTCATTCCAACGGCAAGCTGGTGCCCTGCCGCTTCACCTTCGTGCTGGTGATCGAGGACGGGATTTGGCGGATGATCCAGATGCACGGCTCGAACGGTTTTCCCAACATGGAAAAGATGGGCACTGAACACGCCGCCCTCGACCGCCTCGTCAAGGCCGCGCGCGAGGGGTTCTCGCTCGACCAGCGCGAGGGGCTGGCGACGGTCATGTTTACCGATATCGTGAATTCCTCGGGTCTCGCCGCCGCCGTGGGCGACCGCATCTGGACCGCCACCGTCAGCGCGCATTTTCGCCAGGTCACTCAGATCGTCACGGACCAAGGCGGCCAACTGGTCAAATCCCTCGGCGACGGCACGATGTCGAGCTTTACCTCTGCCCGCGCCGCCCTCGCCGCCGCGCGCGACATTCAGCGCCAGACCGCCGCCACAGACTCCGAGCCACCGCTCACCCTGCGCATCGGCCTGCACAGCGGCGACGTGATCCAGACCAAGGACGATTTTTTCGGCAATGTCGTGAACAAGGCCGCCCGCATCGCCAGCGCCGCCGCGCCGGGCGAAATCCGCATCTCCGACGCCTGCCGCCTGATGTCCGCAGAGACCCCCGACCTTACCTTCGATGACCCGGTCGAGACTGAGCTTGCCGGTATTGCCGGCCGACACGTTCTCTTCCGGCTCAACTGGTAGCGGTCAGCCCGCGAAATAGCGACCGGCCTCAAGATACCCCGCCGCCTGAGCGGCCACGGTCCAATCCCGCTCCAGCGTCGTATCGCCCACGATCAGCACCTGGTCGCGGCTCAGCCGCCGCTCGGCGATGAAACCCGCCAGATGCGCCCGCATCTCGCCCCAGCTATCGGTAAAGGTCGGTGCCACGCCCACCGCATCGAGCACCGGGTTCGCCAGCCCAACCGCCTGCGCGTTCAGCGGCCTGTGCACCAGCGCCAGCTTCTGCGCGCCCTTGACGGCACCGAGCGCTTCGCCACGGGCCAAAGGCATGTAGGGGTTCTCGGCCCGCACGACCCGCAGCGCATTGGACGAAAACAGAAGCCCCATGATATCGCGCCCGCTGGCTTTGCGCACCGCGGCATAGGTCGGGTAATCCAGCCCCAGCTGATGTGCGCGGGCGACATGCATCCGCACCACCATCAGCGGCATGGTCTTGGGCATCGCATCGGCGCGCGCCTTCTTCCACAGGAAGGTGCGCCATTTCTCGCCCCGCTCCATCGTGGGGCCCTGGTTGTGACCGATACCAGCCATCATGACATCTCCGACAGCCGCGCGACATAGCGGGCCAGCGTGTCGATCTCGAGGTTCACACGGTCGCCGACCTGCACATCGCCCCAGGTCGTCACCTTCTTTGTGTGCGGGATGAAGTTGATCCCGAAATCGCAGCCATCGACCTCGTTGACCGTCAGCGAGGTGCCGTTCAGCGCCACCGACCCCTTGGGCGCGATGAACCGCGCCAGCGCCTTCGGGGCGCGCAGCGTCACCCGCGTGCTGTCGCCTTCGTCCTTCATCGCAACGACCTCGGCCACCCCATCCACATGACCCGAAACGATATGCCCGCCAAGTTCATCCCCGACGCGCAACGCCCTCTCAAGGTTCACGCGCCGCCCGATCTTCCAGTCGGAAAGATTCGTCTTTTCAACGGTCTCGGCGCTGATCTGCACCTCGTACCAGTCAGGACCCAGTCCCACCACCGTCAGGCACACGCCGTCGCTCGCGATCGACGCCCCCATGTCAATGCGCCCGGTGTCATAGGCAGTCCTGATCCGCGCCCGCAGATCGCCCTCCTGCGCCAGCGCGGTGATCTCGCCCACGTCGGTGATGATCCCGGTAAACATCTGAATGGCTCCTCTGATCGGTCACCAACCGAGGTAGCGGCAGCACCTCATCAAGGCAAGAAGCCCGTTGCGCAATCTTTCTTAACCAGTTTTCGTTTTATTCAGCATCAACTTGAGCGTAACAAGGAAGCAATGAAGGTGAGCAGCGCAGAAAACAGGGTCTTTCTCTTCCTGCAGGGGCCCCATGGACCTTTCTTCGACCGCCTCGGAAAGATGCTGCGGCGGGCGGGCGCACAGGTCTTTCGCGTCGGCTTCAACGCAGGCGATCAGGCCTTCTGGTCGGACCGCGCGCATTTCATCCCCTTCCGCGAGCGGGCCGAGGACTGGCCCGATCGTCTGCGTGGCCTGATCGCGGAAAAGGGGGTGACAGACCTTGTTCTCTATGGCGACACGCGGCCTGCCCATGCGCAGGCCGTGGCCGAGGCCAGGAAACGCGGCATCACCGTCCACGTCTTCGAAGAAGGCTACCTGCGCCCCTACTGGATCACCTACGAACGCGGCGGATCGAACGGGAATTCGCGACTGATGGAGATGAGCGTGGCCGAGATGCAGGCGGCGCTGGCGCTCACCGACATGGAAGGACCGCTGCCGCCCGGCCACTGGGGCGACATGCGCCAGCACGTGTTCTACGGCGCGCTCTACCACTGGCACATCATGTTCCGAAACGGCGGCTACCGCAATTTCAGGCCGCACCGCAGCCTGCCTGTCTCGCAAGAATTCCGGCTCCACCTGCGCCGCCTGCTCCTGATGCCTTTCTTCGCGGCCCATCGCATGCTGGCCACGCGCCGCATCCGCAGGGGCGGCTTTCCCTATCACCTGGCGCTCCTGCAGCTCGAGCACGACAGCGCCTTCCAGATGCATTCCCCTTTCGACCGCACAGCCGATTTCCTCGAGGTGGTCATCGACGGATTTGCCAGGGGCGCGCCCAAGCACCACCACCTCGTGGTCAAGGCCCATCCCCTTGAGGACGGGCGGGCCCAAATCCCCCGGACCCTGCGGCGGCTGGCGCGCGAGAAGGGGATCGCCCGCCGCGTCCATTACGTGCGTGGCGGCAAGCTGGCACAGCTGCTGGACGAGGCCCGCACCGCCGTCACCGTGAATTCCACCGCCGGCCAGCAGGCCCTGTGGCGCGGTATCCCGCTCAAGGTTTTCGGCAAGGCGGTCTATGCCAAGCCCGAATTCGTGTCGGATCAGCCGCTGCCGGACTTCTTCGCGCAGCCCGGCCGCCCCGACACCCGGGCCTACCGTGACTTCCGCCGCTATCTTCTTGAAACCTCGCAAGTTCCCGGCGGTTTCTACTCCACACGGGGCCGCCGCCAGTTGCTGCGCCTCGTCACCGACATGATGCTGTCCCCGCAAGACCCCTACGACGCGTTAAGCACAGGCACCGCGGCCCCACGGCAACAGTTGCGCCTTGTGACCTGAAACGATCCTGCGCCCGACTAGCTTTTGCGGCCCACCTGAAGTAGCATCGCGCCAATTACGTCGGAAAACCGGCGAGTTATGAGGCAGAGTTGAACAGGTCGAGGAGACCGGGCAGTGAAATTCCATCTTTCCCGGTGGGCGCGTCCCATCGCAGCAGTGGCGGCGTTGGCCGTCGTGTCGTCTTGCGGATTGCCGTCACCCGGTCCGAACAAGCGCCAGATTTTCGCAGGTTCCGTGCAAAAGCAGGGCGACGCCTTCGTTGTCTCCGTCAATGACCGCGTGACCCGTGCAACCGCTGTCGTGCCCGCGCTCGGCTTCTCGGAGGCCTTCAAGAACGCGGCGCTTCTGGGGTCCGACGTGATCCGCCCCGGCGACGTGCTGGGCATCACGGTCTACGAAAACGTCGATGACCCGCTCTTGGGCGTCGAAGGCTCCCCCGCCACCGTGCTCGAAGAGGTACAGGTCGACGGCGCTGGCTTCATCTTCATTCCCTACGCAGGCCGCATCAAGGCCGCGGGCAACACGCCCGACGCGATCCGCCGCATCATCACCAACAAGCTCGGCGAACAGACGCCCGACCCGCAGGTCGAGGTGCGCCGCGCCGCCGGTGACGGCTCTACCGTCTCGCTCATCGGCTCTGTCGGCTCGCAGGGCGTCTATGCCATCGAACGGCCCACCCGGACACTTGGCACCATGCTTGCCCAGGCCGGCGGCGTGACCATCGAACCCGAGATTGCCCAGATCACCGTGATCCGCGGCAGCCACCGCGGCAAGATCTGGCTTCAGGACCTCTATGACCACCCCGAACTGGACATCGCTCTGCGCGGTGGCGACCGCATCCTTGTCGAGGAAGACACGCGCTCCTTCACCGCGCTCGGGGCGACCGGCGGACAGGCCCAGGTGCCTTTCGAATCCCAAACCCTTTCCGCACTGGAAGGCATCGCGCAGGTTGGCGGGCTGAACGCGGGCACCGCCGATCCCACCGGCGTCTTCATCTTCCGCAACGAACCGGCAGAGATTGCGGGCGCCGTCCTGGGCCGCACCGACCTGCAGGGCGCACAGCGGATGGTCTACGTTCTGAACCTGACGGAACCCAACGGCATGTTCATGGCCCGCGATTTCGTCATTCGCGATGGCGACACCATCTATGTCACCGAAGCGCCCTTCACACAGTGGAGCCGCGTCATCTCCGCGATCACCGGCACGGCGACCTCGGCATCCAGCCTGACCACCCTGACGGACGGCAGCGGAGGCTGATCCGGCAGCATGGCTCTCGGGCCTGAGACATACGACACACCCGCCGCCGGTCCGGAACAGGACCGGCGGCTTTTCGTCTACAATGGCGGCTTTCTCAGCCAGAAACGCGTGCGCCGCATCCTGCAACTGTCGGGCTATTCCCTGCACCTCGGCGTGCCGGGCGAAGACGACATGGTCGCCGTCTGGGGCAACTCCCCAACCGCCCACCGGGGCGAGGCCGTCGCGGCCCGCCGGGACGCGCCGATCCTGCGGGTCGAAGACGCCTTCCTCCGCTCCCTCCACCCCGGCCGCGCCGGCAGTCCGCCGCTGGGTCTCCTGCTCGACGCCAGGGGCCTGCATTTCGACCCCGCCACGCCCTCCGAACTCGAAGAGCTTCTCACCAACCACCCGCTCGACGACACCGCGCTCCTGAACCGCGCGCGCGGTGCGATCGAGCGTCTTATCGAAACCCATCTGACCAAGTACACCGCCTTCGATCCCGCCATCCCCGCGCCCGACCCCGGTTACGTGCTGGTCATCGACCAGACCCAAGGCGATGCCTCCGTCACCGCCAGCGGCGCGGACCGCGCGCGCTTCATGGAAATGCTGGTCTTCGCGCAAGAGGAGCACCCCGGCGCCCGCGTCATCATCAATACCCACCCCGAAACCGCGCAGGGCTTTCGCCCCGGCTATTTCGGCCCTCAGGATGAGAACAATCGCATCACCCTGCTGAGCGATCCCATCAGCCCCTGGCGTCTGTTCGAAAGCGCTGTCGGCGTCTACACCGTCTCCTCACAGATGGGTTTCGAGGCGATCTTCGCCGGTCACAAACCCCGCGTTTTCGGCCAGCCCTTCTACGCGGGCTGGGGCCTCACGAACGACGAATTCCCCGTCCAGCGCCGCCAGCGCAAGCTCACCCGCGCGCAGCTTTTCGCTGCCGCCATAATCCTCTATCCGAAATGGTACGATCCCTACCGCGACCGCCTCTGCCCGCTTGAGGACGCCATCGAAGCACTTGCCGCCGAAACCCGCGCATGGCGCGAGGACCACCGCGGTTGGACCGCCTCCTCAATGCGCCTGTGGAAACGAAAGCCGCTCCAGCAGTTCTTTGGTCAATACAAACCCGTCATTTTCGAGGACGACCCCGCCAAGGCCCGCCAGACCGGGCGCCCCTGGATGGTCTGGGCGGGCAAGGCCGACGTCGGCCACGCCGATGCCGTTCGCGTGGAGGACGGCTTCCTGCGCTCGCGCGGCCTCGGCGCGGAACTCATCCCGCCCCTATCCCTCGTCTGCGACGACCACGGCATCTACTACGATCCCGCCCGCCCCTCGCGGCTCGAAGCCCTCATCGCCGCCCGCGCCGATCTGCGCCCCGACCAGCACGCCCGCGCGCGCAGGCTCATTGACCGCCTCACGACGGACGGTCTCAGCAAGTACAATCTCGGCGGCACAACGCCCGACCTCACTACTTTGCCCCCCGGCAAACGCATCCTCGTCCCCGGGCAGGTCGAGGACGACGCTTCCATCCGCACCGGCACCGACCGCATCGCCACCAACCGCGCGCTCCTGCAAGCCGTGCGCAACGCGGAACCCGACGCCCGGATCATCTACAAACCCCACCCCGACGTGGTCGCAGGCCTGCGCGACGGTGGGCCGGACGCCTCCGACTTCGCCGATCTCATCCTCCCCGACGCCGATCTCATCGCTCTTCTGCAAGAGGTCTCCGAGGTCTGGACCATGACCTCCCTCCTCGGCTTCGAGGCGCTTCTGCGCGGCATCCCCGTCACCACGCTCGGCTGCCCCTTCTACGCAGGCTGGGGCCTCACCCGCGACCTCGGAGACGTCCCGCCGCGCCGCCGCGCCACGCCCAGCCTCGAAGGCCTCGTCCATGCGACTCTCATCGACTACCCCCGCTACCGCGACCCCGTCAGCGGCCTGCCCTGCCCTGTCGAAGTGATCGTCGACCGCCTCGCCGCCCAAGACATCCCAAGCCCCGGCCCGGCGAACCGCCTCCTCTCCAAACTACAGGGATTATTCGCCAGCCGCGCGCACCTCTGGCGGCGCTGAGCAGAAGTCAGAAGCTACCCACGCTCCCAGACGTGCAGCACATCCTTGCCGACCGCCTGCGTCGACACGAGCCGATAACGCGGCGCCTCGCTCAGCCGCGACAGCCCCATCGCGCCGATCCCCGGCAGCCCTTCGGCCCCGATCACCACACCGGCGGTGAAACCAATCAACCGATCCACCAGATCCGCCTCGATCAGCGAGGCCGCCAGCGCCCCGCCGCCTTCGCAGAACACCCGCGTCAGCCCATGCACCCCCAGCTGCCGCAGCACGTCCCCCGGATCAAGCTGCATCCCCCGCACCGCACAAGACAGCAACGTCGCCCCCAGATCGCGCCACGTCTGTTGCAACGCATGATCCGCATCCGGCCCGTGACAAATGATCACCGGCACATCCTTTGCCGTCCGCGCCAACTGCCCCATCAGCGGCAGGTCCAGCCTGCGCGACACGACAACCCGCGCGGGCTGCCGGTCAATCCCCAGATCGCGTACCGTCAGCCCCGGATCGTCCTTGCGCGCGGTGCCGCCGCCGACCATCACCGCATCGTGCCGCGCCCGCATCCCGTGCACCAGCCGCCGCGCGTCCGGCCCGGTGATCCACTGGCTCTCGCCGGTTCCCGTCGCAATCCGCCCGTCGAAGGAATTGGCCAGCTTCAGCGTCAGCAGCGGCCGCCCCACCTCGGTCTTGGTAAAGAACCCCTCGTGATCGCGCCGCGCCTCGTCCTCGCAAACGCCGACCAACACGTCGATCCCCGCCGCGCGCAGTATCTCTATCCCCTTGCCATCGGTCCGCGCGTCGTTATCGGCCACGGCAATAACCACGCGCCCGACCCCCGCCGCCACCAGCGCTTCCGCGCAGGGCGGCGTCTGCCCATGATGCGCGCAAGGCTCCAGCGAGACATATATCGTCGCCCCCCGCGCCGCCGATCCCGCCTGGCGCAACGCCTCGGTCTCCGCATGCGGCCTGCCGCCGTCCTGCGTCCAGCCGCGCCCGACGATCCGCCCGTCCTGCACGATGACACAGCCCACCGCCGGGTTCGGCCAGACACGACCCTGCCCTCGCCGACCCAAACTCAAGGCCAGCGCCATGAAGCGGGTGTCGCTCACTCTTCTCTGGGATGTTCCGGGCGCAGCTCCGCCACGAATTTATCGAAGTCGTCCGCCGCCTGGAAGTTCTTGTAAACGCTCGCAAACCGCACGTAAGCCACCGTGTCAATCCGCGCCAGCGCCTCCATCACGATCTCGCCGATGGTCTTGGACGGAATATCCGTCTCGCCCATGCTTTCCAGCCGCCGCACGATGCCCGAAATCATCTGGTCGATGCGCTCCGGATCAATCGGCCGCTTCTGCATCGAGATGCGGATCGACCGTTCCAGCTTGTCGCGATCGAAATCCTCGCGCTTGCCCGACGACTTGATCACCACGAGGTCACGCAGCTGAACCCGCTCATAGGTGGTGAAGCGCCCGCCGCAAGCCGGACAGAACCGCCGCCGCCGGATCGAAACGTGATCCTCCGCCGGGCGCGAGTCTTTGACCTGGGTGTCGATGTTTCCGCAAAACGGGCAGCGCATGGGCCGTCCCCCCTTATTCCTGCCGATCCTTGTGGGGTGTCTCCCCCATTAACCCAAACTTATAGGCCGTCCGCGAGGTTTTGGGTAGAGAAGATTTTCACCGCAATATCTTGGGTGCAACCGGGATGAACCCGATGCCCTCCCAACGCGTTGGGCCGGGAACAATCAAAACGGAGCATACAATGACCAAGACCCTCTTCATCACCGGCGCCTCCACGGGCATCGGTGCCGCCACCGCCCATGCTGCTGCCAAAGCAGGCTGGAACGTCGGCCTTTTCGCCCGCAGCGAGGACAAACTGAACGCGCTTGCCGCTGAGATCGGGGAAAACGCTCTCGCCCTGCCCGGCGACGCCACCGATTACAACGCGCAGAAGGACGCCATCGGCAAGCTGGTGGACAAATTCGGCGGCCTCGACGCCGCCTTTGCCAACGCGGGCCGCGGCACATCCAAGGCGGGGACCGAGAAAGGCGATCCGCAAGACTGGAAGGAAATGGTCGACCTCAACATCATGGGTGCGCTTTACACTGCCCACGCCGCCCTGCCGCACCTGCGCAAGACCACGGGCCAATACGTCGTCACCGGCTCTGCTGCCGGTCGCCGTCATATCCAGGGCTCGATCTACGGCTCGACCAAGTGGTTCATCCACGGTTTCGCAGGCAATCTTGCCGATGAGATGGCCGAATGGGGCGGGCGCTGCATGGTGGTTTCGCCCGGCATGGTCGACACCCCCTTCTTCGACGAGGCTAAGCCCGACAAGCTCAAGCCCGAAGACGTCGCAAACGCCGTCATGCACGCACTCACGTCACCCGCCCGCGCCTGCATCCGCGAAATCCACCTGATGCCGACGGGCTAATCGCCCCTGAAATGCGCCGCCACCTGCCGGGTGTGCGGCGCATCGCGATGCTCGAACAGGTAAATCCCCTGCCACGTGCCCAGCCGCATCCGCCCCGCCTGCACCGGAACCGACAGGGAGATCGGCAGCATCGCTGCCTTGATATGCGCGGGCATATCGTCCGGCCCTTCCATCCTGTGCCTGAGATAAGACATCGACGGATCATGCGCAGGCGGCACCAACCGTTGATAAAAGGCCAGCAAGTCCGTCTGCACATCCGGATCCGCGTTCTCCTGTATCAGTAGCGAGGCCGAGGTATGCCGGATCATCAGCGTCAGAAGCCCGTCACCCGCCCCCCGCAGCCATCCGGCCACGTCATCGGTGAACTCGTAAAGTCCCTGCCCACGGGTCTGAAGCGTGAAAGTCGTCTGCATGGCGGCACTTTGGCGCGCTGCACCGACGATAGCAACCAAGCCTACTTGGTCGACCGGGTAAAGGCATCGCGGCAATACCGGCGCGCCTGAAAGGATTTCAGCGTTGCCCCCGGCTGGCGTACCGTTAGCGTCACACGGTCCGGGTTCGCGGGCGGCAATCCCGCATCACTGGTCGAAAACACGACCCCCATCTCCCCCGGTGCCGTCACGCTCGGCCCGCGTGGCCGCTTGACATAAAGCGCGGTCAGCTCCGAGCGACCGCTGCGCCGCTCGATAAAGGTCGCAGCCCCGCACCAGAACTCCGCGGCGCCGAAATTCGTGCCTTGGATCACCTCGAAATCGGTGGCATTGATCGGGTTGATGACAATCGTGTCCTCTTCACCCGTGGTCGCCGCCACAAGCGGCAGCGCGGAAATCATGGCAATCGCGGCAAGGGCATGTCTCATCGGTCGATGGTTCTCGCGTCCTGGCAAAAAAGAAGGGCGTGATCGACAGATAGGTTGGAGCCCGGCGCGCTCAAGCTCATGCCCACCACGAGGACACGGCGCGGCGTCAGCCCGGTGGGGTCCATCGTGAACCGCACCGGCCCCCGCTCACCAAAGGCGAGCCTGCGCCCCTGAGCGATATAGATGCGGTCGAACCCACCCGCCCCCAGCACATCCAGCGCGTAATCCGCCGCCGCACACCACATGCCGCGCGCGCCCTGCCCGCCGCCGCTCGATATCTCGAACCCACCGGCCACGGGTGTCACGATCACGCCATTCTCGGCCCGAAACGTCTGGGCCTGAAGCGGCCCGGCCAGAAGCACGCCGGAGAGGGCGGAAATCAACAATCTGCGCATGGATTACCTCCGGATGCGGGGATAGAAAATGTCCTCCAGTTCAAGCTCGTAGTCGCGGCAAAACTGGTAGGCGTGATGCAACGGCAAGCTCAGGCCAGCGGTGCGCACCGTCACCGAATAGGACCGCGAGGGGCTCACCCCCAGCGCGTTCACATCAACGGTAAAGACCACGCCGATCCGCCCCGCCCCGCTGATCGACCGCCCGCGCGGCGTCTTGACGTAAAGGCGCTGCTCGCGCGGCACCCGAAGCGCATGGATCGCGTAATCCGCCGCCGCACACCACATGCCCCGAGCGCCCTCTCCCCGCGCCTCGATCACCTCGAAGTCCGTTGCATTGAGCGGCACAACCGTCAGCAAATTGAACGCGCGATAGGCCTGCGCCGTGCCCTGCATGGGAAACACGATGCCCAGCACGCAGAGACAAAGGAACAGATGTCGAAGAATACCCATGATGAAACCCCGCTTCCCGGTCAGTCAAAGGATAGGGCAGCGGAATGACCCGTCAAAATCACGCTTGCGTCACAGCCGCGCCGCTGCCCTGCCTGTCAAACTAGCCGCAAGAGTGTCGGCACCCTTGAGCTATCTCAAACCGCTTTGCTTCCCAGACAGAAAACCCGGCCAAAAGGGCCGGGTTTCACATTGAATTTCAGAGCCTTGCAGCGCCTTACTGATCCAGGAAAGACCGCAGCTTCCGGCTCCGCGAGGGATGCTTGAGCTTGCGCAGCGCCTTCGCCTCGATCTGGCGGATACGCTCGCGTGTCACGCTGAACTGCTGGCCCACTTCCTCAAGCGTATGGTCGGTGTTCATCCCGATGCCGAAACGCATCCGCAGCACCCGCTCTTCACGCGGCGTGAGGCTGGCCAACACCCGCGTTGTCGTCTCCTTGAGGTTTTCCTGAATCGCACTGTCCAAAGGCAGCACCGCGTTCTTATCCTCTATGAAATCGCCAAGCTGGCTGTCTTCCTCGTCGCCAATCGGCGTCTCCAGAGAAATCGGCTCCTTGGCGATCTTCATCACCTTGCGGACCTTCTCCAGCGGCATCTGCAGCTTTTCCGCCAATTCCTCCGGCGTGGGCTCGCGCCCGATCTCGTGCAGCATCTGGCGACCCGTGCGCACCAGCTTGTTGATCGTCTCGATCATATGCACCGGGATACGGATGGTGCGCGCCTGATCCGCGATAGACCGCGTGATCGCCTGACGGATCCACCATGTCGCGTAGGTCGAGAACTTGTAGCCACGCCGGTACTCGAACTTGTCCACCGCCTTCATCAGGCCGATGTTACCTTCCTGAATAAGATCAAGGAATTGCAGGCCACGGTTCGTGTACTTTTTCGCAATCGAGATCACCAGGCGCAGGTTCGCCTCGACCATTTCCTTCTTGGCCTGACGGGCTTCTTTCTCGCCCTTCTGCACCTGTGCCACGATGCGCCGGAATTCAGAAATATCCAGACCCACATACTGGCCCACCTGCGCCATGTCCGCGCGCAGATCTTCCACCTTGTCGGTAGAGCGCTCGATGAACATCTGCCAGCCGCGTCCGGATTTCTCGGCCATCCGGTCCATCCAGTTGGGGTCAAGCTCGTAGCCGCGATATTCGTCGATGAACTCCTTGCGGTTGATGCGCGCCTGGTCCGCCAGCTTCACCATGGCACTGTCGATCTGCATGATGCGGCGGTTGATGCCGTAAAGCTGGTCGATCAGCGCCTCGATGCGGTTGTTGTGCAGGTGCAGATCGTTCACCAGTGCCACGATCTCGCTGCGCAACTCCTGGTACTTCGTCTCCTGACTGTCGGAGAACGATCCGTCCTCGTTCAGCGTGGCCGAAATACGGCTGTCCTGCATCTCGCTCAGCTTGGCGTAATCGGCGGCGATCCGGTCGAGCGATTCAAGCACCTGCGGCTTCAGTACCGCTTCCATCGCGGCCAGCGACATGTTGGCCTGATCGTCCTCGTCGTCATCGTCGTCCGAGGCGATGGGATTGCCGTCCGCATCCAGCTCCTGCTTGTCCTCGTCCTCTTTCTTATCGTTCGACGCGCCAGCGGAGGGCACCACGGGCGAGGTATCCTCGTCGTCACCCATCTGGTTGCCGAAGGTCGCTTCAAGGTCGATCACGTCGCGCAGCAGGATGTCCTCGGACAAAAGTTCGTCGCGCCAGATGGTGATTGCCTGAAAGGTCAGCGGGCTTTCGCACAGCCCCGCGATCATCGTGTTGCGTCCCGCCTCGATCCGCTTGGCGATGGCGATCTCGCCCTCGCGGCTCAGCAGTTCGACCGACCCCATCTCGCGCAGGTACATGCGCACCGGGTCGTCCGTGCGATCCAGCTTCTCGGTCGTGCCCGAGGAAAGTGCCACTTCCTTGTTGCTGTCGGTCGTCGTGAGTTCGGTGGAGCCCTTCTGCTCCTCCTCCTCGGCGTCCTCATCCTCGATGATGTTTATGCCCATCTCCGACAGCATCGACATCACGTCCTCGATCTGTTCCGACGATACCTGGTCGGGCGGCAATACGGTGTTGAGCTGGTCGTAGGTGATGTAGCCTTTCTCGCGCGCCTCGGCGATCATCTTCTTGACCGCCGCCTGGCTCATATCAAGCGAGTGACCGCTTTCACCGTCGTCGTTCTTGGCGTCTTCGTTCGTGTCCTTAGCGGCCATATGTGTCCCTCCAGCGCCGGTGCGCGAATCAGTAGCAGGTGATTCGCTCAAAACGAATCATGCGGGTTTCGGGGTGATTCTTAAACCCGATATCCTGCTTTTTCCTAAAGTGCCTGCCAAAAGGTCACGGGTTATCCACGGCCCTTCGACTTGCTGAAATTGATGGTCCCAAGCAGCGTGTCCCAAGCGCTGCGCTCGTCTTTGCTGATGCGCGCGCCGTTGTCGCCCACATCGTATTCGGCCTTGTCTTCCTGGCCCGAGCGCTTTGCCAGATCGGCGGCGCGCGCGGCCTCAGACAGCCGCCATGTCACGCCTTCGTCCGCCACCCCGCTCAGGTCTTCCATCGCTTCCGCGATCTCGGCATCCAGCCCGCGTGCGGCCTCCAGCTTGGCCAGTTCCTCGGCTACGGTGAGACTGGCCATCTCGATATTGCCCGGATTGCGCACACAGGGTGTGATGGCAACGTGGCTCTGGGACAGCAGGTTTTCAAGGGCGTCCGGCCCCAGCGCGCCCGAAATTTTCTCGCGCAACACCTCCGCGCCCTCGTGCCCGTGACGCAGAAGCAGGTCGCGCAGGCTGCGGTGTTCCGGGTCGGTGCAGGTCATGGCTTCAAGCCCGCTCTCGAATTCCTCGACAATCTGCGGACAGGTGGCAAAGGCCGCAAGGATCACCGCCTCACGCAGGTGCTCCATCGTCCGCGCGTCCGTCGCCGCCGCCAGAACCGATGATTTCGTCGTCGGCAACGGCGCCTGCGGCACGGCGTTCCACTGCCCCTTTCCGCGCGCGCCTGTCTGCCGCCCACTCCCCTGCGGACGGAACAGTTTCCACCGCAGGTCCTTGATTTCCTGACCGTAATGGCTGCGGATCGACGGGTCCTTGATCAGCATGATCTTTTCCCGCAACGCCTTGTCGAGCGCCGCTTTCCGCTCCGGACTGTCGAACACCCGCCCTTCGGTCTCGCGCTGCCACAAGAGCTGCACCATCGGCACCGCCGCATCGATCAGCTTCTGAAACGCCCCCGCCCCCGCAGCCTTCAGCAGATCATCCGGGTCCTGCCCTTCCGGCATCATCACGAACCGCAAGCTGCGCCCCGCTTCCAAGAGCGGCAGCGCCAGGTCAATCAGCCGCATCGCCGCCCGCTGCCCCGCCGCATCGCCATCGAGCGTGATGATCGGCTCGGCATCGATCCGCCACAGCATCTGCAACTGGTTCTCGGTTATGGCCGTACCAAGCGGCGCCACCGCCGCCTCGAACCCCGCGCCCGCCAGCGCGATCACGTCCATGTAGCCTTCCGCCACCAACAAAGGCTTGCCCTTGCCCGCCGCCGCCCGCGCCTCTTTCACGTTGTAAAGGCTCCGCCCCTTGTCAAAGAGCAGCGTCTCCGGCGAATTCAGGTATTTGGCGTTGTCATTCGGGTCCATCGCCCGCCCGCCAAAGGCAATCGCCCGCCCCCGCGCGTCGCGGATGGGGAACATGATCCGCCCCCGGAAGGTATCATAGGGTTTGCCGCCCTTCGTGGACGGCTTGGCCAGCCCCGCCCCGAGGATCAGTTCATCCGAGACATTCTTCCCCTTCAGCGCATCCCAAAGCCCCTGCCAGCTGTCGGGCGCAAAGCCGATCTCCCACCGCTCCAGCGCCGCCTCATCCAGCCCCCGCCGCGCTAGGTACGTCCGGACCTCCTCCGCCGCCGCCGTTTTCAGCTGCAACCGGAACCAGCGCACCGCCAGTTCCATCACCTCGGCCAGCTGCGCCCGCTCGTCCGCCTTCTCCGCCGCCTTCGGATCTCGCGCGGGCATCGTCATCCCTGCCTCGCGCGCCAGGATTTCGACCGCCTCCATGAAGCCGACATTCTCGGTCTCCCGCACGAAGGAAATCGCATCCCCCTTCGCGTGACAGCCAAAGCAATAGTAGAACCCCTTGCGGTCATCCACATGAAAAGACGCTGATTTTTCCTGATGAAAGGGGCACGGCGCCCACATGTCGCCCTTGCCCTGATTGGACTTGCGCGCATCCCACATGACCTTGCGCCCGACGACCTGTGACAGGCTCGACCGGCTGCGCAATTCGTCCAGAAATCCGGGTGGCAGGCTCATGCCTGTTTATATTGGTGCGCCTTGCTCAGAGTCCAGAAGCCCCAACCGCCCCGGTGGCGAAAACGATGAACCGCTAGCCCTTCGTCTCTACCGGCGTCCCGTCACCCCGCGTGAACACCCTTCGTTCGGCAGTATGCCGCAAGACCAGATCGTGATCCGGATAATGCACCGCGCCCGCCTCCGCCCGCGTTCCGACCACCAGCATCACCGCATCCCGGTCCGACCGGTTCTCGAGACAATGCGCCACCGGCGTCCCGGAGTTCCAGCCCGCCGCCTCCCCCGCCGTCAGGACGATTTCGCTGTCCTCGATCAACACCAGCTCGCCGGAAACCACATAGACGAACTCATCCTCCGTCTCGTGCCAATGCCTGTGCGAAGACTGCGAGCCGGGCGGCAGCCGCTCCAGATGCACCCCGAATTGCGTCAGCCCGACCGCATCGCCCAACGCGATGTCCGCATAGGGTCCGTTGTCCACACCGGTCAGCGGATGCGGCTCGCCCGCATGTTCCACCCATTCCTGCACATCTATCTTCGGCATCGGTCCAGAACGCCTTCAACGTCAAAGCGGCACTTGCCCCGGCAATAGGCAACCACGCCTCTCAGCTCACTGCTGCAGGCAAAGCTCTTTCCAGGCCGCCGCGAAGTCCTCATTCCGGATGTCCCGCATCGAAACATCGCTGCCGTAAAGCCAGCCCGCGATCAGCGGGATGGCGTTGTTGTAGTTCTCCGGCCAGGTCGCCTTTTCCGCCACATGCTGCTGCACCTGCCGCTCTCCGACCCGGTCCTTGCGCGCCTGCTGCACCGCCGCCACGACCTCCGCCTGATAGCCGCAGTCCGTCGCCTTATCCATGCTCTGCGCCCCGCCCGGCCCCGCGAACATCGCCACCACTGCCACCGCCAGAATTTCCGCTCGCACCATCATTGCCTCCTTCGCACCGGATTCGCCGTGAGCTTATCCGCGCGCGGCAACGGCGGCCATAGCCGCCTTGAGGTCATGCACCAGCGTCCCCGCCATCGACCGGAACACCATGATCATGAATTGATCCGCCCCCAGCTTCGTGATCGAGGCATTCATATGCATCACCTGGCTGCGCACGGTATGCCCCCGCTTGAAAACCGCGTCGCGCAAATCCACCGGCACCAGCCGCGCCAGCACATCGACCGCCCCCGCGCCCTGCAAAGACACCACCGCCCAGGCATCCGACTGATCGACCACCGCCCCATGCGTGCCCAGCGCCGCATCCGGCGCAGGCCCCATCAACAGCGCCTCACCCCGCCCGAACCACAGGCAGCGCGCGCCCTCCTTGCCGGTACTCCGGTTGGGCTTAGGCAAAGCGCATACATGCGCCTTCTCCAGCGCCGCCGACATCTCCGAAGCGTCCCCGAAAGGTGACAATGAAGTCAGCCGACCGGGCGTCATCTCCTCCAGCGTCACCGCCCCAATATGCAACGGCAAAAGCCCCGCACAGGGGCGCGTTTCCTTCAACTCAACCACGCACCCGCTCCCCTTCCGGATCGAGGAAGACGGGCGAACACACCTCAACCTCCGTCTCCACCCCGCGCAAATGATCCACCAGCCGCACGATCTCCCCGTGCCGCTCCGGCCCCCGCGCGAGGAACCCCAGCCCGATCATCCGCCCCATATCGGGCGAGAACCCGACCGAAGACACATGCCCCCGGTAATTCACCCGCACCGCCTCGGCTTCCCGGTCAAAGAGATGCGCCCCCGCCGTCATCTTCCCTGCAGGGTCCAGCGGCTTCAGCCCCACAAGCTGCGGCCGTTTCTCGTCCACCAGCCCGGGCCGCGCCGCCATGGTCTTGCCGATGCAGTCCTTCTTGTCCGACACCATCCGCGCCATCCCGATGTCGAACGCGGTCGCACGTCCCTCGATCTCCGCGTGCGTGATGAACCCCTTCTCGATCCTGAGCACGTTCAGCGCCTCCATCCCGTAAGGCCCGCCGCCCATCTCTTCGGCAAGCTTGAGCAGCACATCGAAGAGGCTCGCCCCAAAGCGCGACGGCACCGCGACCTCATAGGCATGCTCCCCCGAGAACGAAATCCGAAAAAGCCGCCCCTCGACGCCCCCGATTTTCACCGGCCCGCAAGCCATGACCGGCCAGCTCTCCCCGTCGATCTCCGCATCCAGAAGCCCGTTCAGCAATTCCCGTGCCTTCGGCCCCGCAACCGCGAACTGCGCCCATTGCTCGGTGACCGAGGTGAACGCCACCTCCCACTCCGGATGCAGACACTGGGTGACGAACTCCAGATGCTTCATCACGTTGCCCGCCGCCGCCGTGGTCGTCGTCATGACAAAGTGCCGCTCCCCCAGCCGCGCGCAGGTCCCGTCATCCATGACGAACCCATCCTCGCGCAGCATCAGCCCATAGCGCACCCGCCCCACCTTCAGCGTCGAGAAGGTATTCGTATAGACGAAGTCGAGAAGCTTCCCCGCATCCGGCCCCTGAATGTCGATCTTGCCGAGCGTCGACACATCACAGACACCCACCGCCCGCCGCACATAGCCCACTTCCCGATCACAGGACTGCCGCCAGGTGCTCTCCCCCGCCTTCGGGAAATAGCTCGGCCGGTACCACAACCCCGCCTCGATCATCGGCGCGCCCATCTCCACGGACCGTCTATGCGACGTCGTCCAGCGCTCCGGTGCAAACCCGTGCCCCTGAGCCCCCGCCCCCATTGCCGCGATGCTGACCGGCGTATAGGGCGGCCGGAAGGTCGTCGTCCCGGTCTCCGGTATCCCCCGCCCCGTCGCATCCGCCAGGATCGCCAGCGCCGCCACGTTCGAATTCTTCCCCTGATCCGTCGCCATGCCTTGCATGGTGTAGCGCTTCATATGCTCGACCGAGCGGAAGTTCTCCACCGCCGCCTGTTTGACGTCCTTGACGCTCACGTCGTTCTGGAAATCGAGCCATGCGCGCCCCTTGCCCGCCACCGCCCACAAGGGCGCATGGGCATAGGGCGCATCCTCCGCCCGCGGCACCTCGACCTCCACGGCCTTCTTGCCCAGCGCCTTCAGCGCCGCATTGCCCTTTTCCACCCCGTCCGACAGGCACCCATGGGTCGAGAACACCCCATTGCAGGCCCCCGCCACATCCATATCCGGAATACTGCCGTCACTCGGCACAAAGGCCTGAATATCCTCCCGCCACGCAGGTCGCCCGCCCATGTGACAGGTCAGATGCACCGTCGGGTTCCAGCCCCCCGATACCGCCAGACAATCCACCTGCAAGGCTTCCTCGCCCCCCGCCGTCCGGATCGTCACGCTCTCCAGCGCATTGCGCCCGCCCGCGTTGCAGACCTGCGCACCCTTGAAGACACGCCCGTCGAAATCCGCCACACCCACATCCGTCCGGCTGTCGATCAACGCCGCCACATGCACCCCCGCCGCCGCGAGATCGCGCGCCGTCCGATGCGCATCGTCATTGTTGCCAAAGACCGCCACCCGCCGCCCCGGGCTGACACCCCATCGGTTGAGATAGGCCCGCACCGCCCCCGCCGTCATGATCCCCGGCCGGTCGTTGTTCTGAAAGGCAATGGGCCGCTCGATCGCCCCCGCGCAAAGGATCGACCGCTTCGCCGCAATCCGCCAGAAACACTCCAGCGGCGCCCCGCCGCCCCGCCGCGAGTTGTGCTGGTTCACCCGCTCGAGCGCCCCGAACATGCCGCCGTCATAAGCCCCGGTCACCGTCGTGCGCGCCATCAGCCGCACGTTCTCCATGCCCTCAAGCTCCGCGACGACCTCCGCCGCCCAGGCCGCCCCCGACTGGTGCCCAACAGCCCCAGTCTCCGCATTCAAACGCCCGCCCATCAGGCTGTCCTCATCCGCCAGGATCACGTCGAGCCCGCCGCGCGCCGCCGTCAAAGCCGCCATCAGCCCCGCAGTCCCCGCCCCGATCACCAACAGATCGCAAAACGCATAGGCCCTTTCATAACAATCCTCGTTGGTCTTGCCCGACAACGCCCCCAGACCCGCCGCCTTGCGGATCACCGGCTCATAAACCGCCTCCCAGAACCGCTTCGGCCACATGAAGGTCTTGTAATAGAACCCCGCCCCCAGAAAGGGTGCGGCAAGGTCATTCACCTCCATCACGTCGAACCCCAGCGACGGCCATGCATTCTGCGACCGCGTCACAAGCCCGTCGTAGACCTCCTGCACCGTGGCGCGCACGTTCGGTTCCTGCGCGGCCCCCTTGCCGGTCGTGATCAACGCATTCGGCTCCTCGCTTCCCGCCGTCAGCACGCCACGGGGCCGGTGATACTTGAACGACCGCCCCATCAGCTTCACACCATTGGCCAAAAGCGCCGAGGCCACCGTATCCCCGGCAAACCCGCCATAACGCACTCCGTCAAAGGAAAACGACACCGGCCGCGCCCGGTCGACCAGCCCCTTGCCCGCGACCCTCATGCCCCGCCCCCCATCTCGCGCTTCACATCCGCCGCCAGACGCACAGAAGAAATCGCATGGCTCACCGTGTCGCGCGTGACCACCAGCCAGGCCCCGCACCCCCCCTCATGCTGCCAGAGCTCCTCGGTCACCCCTGCCGCGTTCTCCCTCAGATGCAGGTAGTCGTCCCACGCCGCCTCCCCCGCGTCCGGCGCTGGCCGCGCCAGCCGCACCGCCGCGCCCTGGTAATAGAACTCCCGCCGGTCCCGCAGACCACACAAAGGACAGTCAATTCTCATGCCAACTTTCCCCTCCGGGCACACTGCACCGGCTTCATCTTTCCACTACAACTCCGACACAGCATCTCAGCCTCCCTATCAATGCAGGTTATGCTGAGACCCCGTGGCCTCTTCATCCATCAGCCCCCGCCCGGTGCGGAACCGGTCCAGCCGGTACTTCGCCGCAGGCGCATGGTGCTCCCCCGTGGCGATCAGATGCGCAAAAGAAAACCCCGACCCCGGCACCGCCTTGAACCCGCCGTAACACCAGCCGCAATCGATGAACAAACCTTCCGTATCCGTCTTGTCGATGATCGGAGACCCATCCGGCGTCATGTCCATGATCCCGCCCCAGGACCGCAGCACCTTTGCCTTGCCGATCATCGGCATCAGCGTCATCGCCGCCTCCATCACATGCTCCGCCATCGGCAGATTGCCGCGCTGCGCGTAAGAGGCGTAGAAATCCAGATCGCCCCCGAACACCAGCCCGCCCTTGTCCGACTGGCTGATATAGAAATGCCCCATGCCGAAACTGATCACGTGGTCGATCACCGGCTTCAGCCCTTCACTCACGAAAGCCTGCAACACATGGCTCTCGATGGGCAGCCGCATCCCCGCCATCGCCGCGACCTGCCCAGAGCGCCCGGCAACAACAACCCCCACCTTCTTCGCCCGGATCGCCCCGCGCGTCGTCTGAACCCCGCGCACGCGGCCGTTCTCGATGTCGATCCCCGTCACCTCGCACTGCTGGATAAGGTCCACGCCCCGCTGGTCCGCCCCCCGCGCATAGCCCCAGGCCACCGCGTCATGCCGCGCCGTGCCCCCGCGCCGGTGCAAGAGCCCCCCGTAGACCGGAAACCGCACGTTGTCGAAATCGAGATAGGGCAGCAGGTGCCGCACCGCGTCCCGGTCGAGCAGTTCCGCATCGTCCCCTTGATTGATCATCATGTTCCCCCGCCGCGCAAAGGCATCGCGCTGCCCGTCGGAATGGAAAAGGTTGATGATCCCCCGCTGGCTCATCATCGCGTTGTAATTGAGGTCCTGCTCCAGCCCCTCCCAGAGCTTCAGCGAATGGGAATAGAACTGCGAATTGCCCTCCTGCCCGTAATTCGCCCGGACAATCGTGGTGTTTCGCCCCACGTTGCCGCCGCCAAGGTAGCCTTTCTCCAGCACCGCGACATTCGTGAGACCGTGGTTCTTGGCCAGGTAATAGGCGGTCGACAATCCATGCCCCCCGCCCCCGATGATGACGATATCGTATTCCGCCTTCGGCTCCGGATCACGCCAATGCGGCGTCCAGCCCTTGTTGCCGGTCAATCCCTCGCGCAGCACGCGCCAGCCAGAAAAGCCCATCCGATGTCCCCCCGGTTCGTCACAGCCATTCAAGCCGTCCCGGTCAGGAGTATCAATGCGCAATTTCCCTCAGTTGGCGTGCCGCGCCATAAGCTGTCCCGCTTGCGACCTCGCCCCGTTCAGACCATGGCCGCTTCTGTCAGCGCCTGCATCGCCGCGAGATAGGGCGCAGGCCCGTGGCTCACCCGCGCCACGCCCGCCGCGGCAAGGCTTTCCACGGACACACCCATATCCATCCGCATCACGTTGACCGGCAAATCCTGCCCCGCGCAAACCCCGGCGATGAGGCCGGCGTCTGCAAGACCCGGCACGAAGAGCCCATCCGCCCCGGCTTCGCCGTAAGCCAGCGCCCGCTCCAGCGCCTCCCCCATCAAATCCTCATGCGCCCCCTCGCGCCCGCCAAAGAACACATCCGTCCGCGCGTTGATGAACAGCGGCGCCCCCATCCGCTCCGCCGCACCACGCACCGCCGCAATCCGCGCCGCCTGCTCCGCGATCCCATGCAAGCCGTCGCCGCCCACAACCCGATCCTCGAAATTCAGCCCCGCAACTCCGGTCCCGATCAACCGGCCGACGTTCTCCGCCACAGCCTCCGGCGACACCGCATAGCCCCCTTCGAAATCCACGCTCACCGGCACATCGACCGCGCCCACCACCTGCCCCGCCACGCGCAGGGCATCCTCCATGGGCAAGGCCTCACCATCCGCAAACCCCTGCGCCGCCGCCACCGCCCAACTTCCCGTGGCCACGGCCCGGGCCCCCGCCTCCGCCACCGCCTTCGCCGATCCCGCATCCCAGATGTTCCAAAGCACCAGAGGTGCCCCCTTCACATGCAACGCCCGAAACGCCTGACACTTCTCCACCTGATCCATCACTCAACTCCCTGCCTCATCCGCGCGTATCCGCGCTCCAGTTCAATCAACGCCTGCTTGCGCCACAGCCCGCCGCCGTAACCTGTCAGCGACCCGTCCGCCCCGATCACCCTGTGACAGGGGATCGCAATCGCAACCGGATTGGCCCCGTTCGCCCGCGCCACCGCCCGCGTCGCCTCAGGCCGTCCGATCGTCCGCGCGACCTCGGCATAGCTTCGCGTCTCCCCCGCCGGAATCCTCCGCAGCGCCCGCCAGACCTCCTGCTGAAAGGCCGTGCCCAGCGGCGCGAGCGTCGTCTCGAACCGCGCTGACCGCCCCGCCATGAACGCCGCCGTCTCCGCCTCGATCTGGTCCGTCACAGCAAACCGACCGAACCCCAGCGACCCCTTCGCCGCCGCATAGAGCCGCTTCAATTCCCCCGGCAAAGCCTTGCGCTCCGCGAACTCCAGCAGATGCACCGCCCGCGCGTCGCTTACCGCGATCATCGGCCCCAGCTTCGTCTCGATCCAATCGGCGCGCAGCAGCGCATCCTTCACGAATTTCCCTGGCGCCAGCCCCAGCCACTTGCCAAAAGCCGCCCGGAAGGCCGCCGGGCTGTCGTAAGACGCCTCCATCTGCGCATCGATCACCCGGCCGCCCTCGGGCAGCGCCGCCGCGCCCATCCGCAACCGCTCCAGCCGCGCCATCTCAAGAAACGTCATCCCGAAATGCCGCTTGAACGCCCGCCGCGCCGTCGAAGGGTCCACCCCCATCGCCGCGACATCGCTCTCCAGCCAGCGCCGCCCCGGCTCATCCCGCAACGCCGCCAACAAGCGACCGACCACCGGATCGCTCTCCGCCGCCGGTCCCATCGGGTGACACTTTAGGCAGGCCCGGAACCCCGCCTCGATACATCCGCCAATCGAGTCGAAGAACACGCAGTTCTCCCGCTTGGGCTTCCTCGCCGCACAGGTTAGCCGACAGAACACGCCCGTCGAGGTCACCCCCACCCAGGCGCGCCCGTCAAAGCCCGCATCCCGTGCGATCAGCGCGTCATAGAGGGCGTCATCATCTGGTAAATCGAACATCATGGCTGAGGCATAGCGCGCCGCCGCACCCCTGTCCGCCTGCGATCGGGCATCTATTCAAGAAAACCGAAAAGGGGCGCAAAAACCGCGCCCCCATCCGTCAGAGCCCCTTGGCCTTGTAACTCGCCGCCACCTTGTTGATCGACACGAGGTAGGCCGCCGTCCGCAAATCCTCCACGTCGTCCCGCCCGTGCCAGACCTGCGCCATCGCCTCGTAAGCCGTCGACATCGTGTCATCGAGACCCGAGCGCACCAGCTCCAGCTCGCCCGCCCCGCGCAGGTACTTCTCCTTGAAGTTCGGGCTCAGCTGCCAGCCGATGCCGCTGTCGGCACTCAGCCGCTCCAGCTCGTCGATGATCAGTTTGTGGCGCGTCTCCTCCTGCCGCCGCTGCATCCGGCCGAAACGGATGTGGCTCAAGTTCTTGACCCATTCGAAATAGGACACCGTCACGCCGCCCGCGTTGGCATACATGTCGGGGATGATCACCGTCCCCTTGCGGCGCAGGATCTCATCCGCTCCCGCCGTCACCGGCCCGTTGGCGGCCTCCACGATCAGCGGCGCCTTGATGCGCTCCGCGTTGCTGAGGTTAATCACTCCCTCCAGCGCCGCCGGAATGAGGATGTCGCACGCCTCCTCCAGCAAGGACGCGCCCTCGGTATGCATATGCGCATCCGGAAAGCCCTTGATCGTCCCGTGCTTGGCGATCCACTGATGCACCGCCTCCACGTTCAGACCCGCTTCGTTGTGCAGCGCCCCATCCCGCTCGATAATTGCGGTGATCAGGCAACCGTCCTCCTCGCTCAGGAACTTCGCCGCGTGATAGCCCACGTTGCCAAGCCCCTGAATGATCACCCGCTTGCCCTCAAGCGTTCCAGACAGCCCCGCCTTCTTCATCCCTTCCGGATCGCGAAAGAACGCATGCAGCGCGTATTGCACCCCGCGCCCCGTAGCCTCCGTGCGCCCCTGGATGCCGCCCGCGTGGGTCGGCTTGCCCGTGACACAGGCCACGCCGTTGATGTCTGTGGTGTTCATCCGCTTGTATTGGTCGGCGATCCAGGCCATCTCGCGCTCGGCGGTGCCCATGTCGGGCGCGGGCACGTTCTGCGCGGGGTTGATCATGTCGCGCTTGATCAGCTCATAGGCAAAGCGCCGGGTGATCTGTTCCAGCTCATGCTCATTCCATTCCCGCGGATCGATGCAAAGCCCGCCCTTCGACCCACCAAAGGGCGCGTCCACCAAAGCGCATTTGTAGGTCATCAGCGCCGCCAGCGCCTCCACCTCGTCCTGGTTCACGGCCATCGCGTAGCGGATGCCGCCCTTGACGGGCTCCATATGTTCTGAATGCACGGAACGGTAACCGGTAAAGGTCTCGATCTTGCCGCGCAGCCGCACGCCAAAGCGCACCGTGTAGGTGGCGTTGCAGACGCGGATCTTCTCCTCCAGCCCCGGCGGCAGGTCCATCAGCGCCACGGCGCGGTTGAACATGATGTCCACACTCTCGCGGAAACTCGGCTCGTTGGGGGGCTGCATCGGGTTCTCCTGTCTTCGATCGGTGGCCGCAACCGGCGCGGTCAAATGAAAACGACGACTCGCTTTCGGCTCGGCAGCCTTCCGCCACCCTAACGGCTCAATTCACCGAGTGCGACTTTCTTAATCGTTAACGCGGAAATATCGGTCTCGGGTACGAATCGGATCGAACCGGCACCTTTGTCGCCAAAGCCGAAACAGCCGCCTCAATTCGGCTTCATTACGGCTCTAAAAACAACCAAAATGCCATTATTCGACAATGATTTGCCTCAATTCAGTCACGTTCCGGGGCGACAAGGATCCCAAGCGAGAATCCGCCCAAAGCGTCGGCATGCGCCCGCTGCGCACCGACCGGAAAGGGAAACGAAGATGACGAATGACACACGCAACGCAATGCCCGGGATCAGCGATCTGCGCGCCCTCTGTCGCGACTTTGCCCGCAACGAGGACGGCATGGTGACGATCTTCGCCGCCTTCATGGTCGTCTGCATGGTGATGATCGGCGGCATCGGCGTCGACATGATGCGCCACGAGATGGAACGCACCCGCATTCAGGCGGTGGCCGACCGCGCGGTGCTCGCCGCCGCCGACCTCGACCAGACCCTCGCGCCCGAAGCGGTCGTACGCGACTATTTCGCCAAGTCCGGCATGGCCAATTTCGTCTCCGAAGTGATCGTGGACGAGGGGCTGAACTACCGCAAGGTAACGGTGGATGCAGAAGCCACGGTCAACACGCAATTCATGGATTACCTTGGCGTGCAAACCCTGCGCGTACCCGCCTACTCCAGCGCCGAGGAGAAGGTGAACAAGGTCGAGATTTCCCTGGTGCTCGATATCTCGGGCTCCATGGCAGACAACAACAAGATGCTGAACCTGCAGAATGCGGCCAAGGAATTCGTGGACACCGTTCTCGATCCGGCGAACCAGAACCTCATCTCTGTGAACGTGGTGCCCTATTCCGAGCATGTGAACGTCGGGCCGGATATCATGAACCTGTTGAACATCAACCCGGTGAACCCGACCCACAACTACTCCCACTGTGTCGAGATTCAGGACCACGAGTTCGACAAGACCTACCTGAACGACAACCGCAACTACTTCCAGATGCAGCACTTCCAGTGGAACTTCTACTCGAATGAATCGGGCAACCTGCTGAACACGCGGTACGACACCGTTTGCCCGCGTCAGAGCTACGAGCGGATCACGCCGCTCAGCCAGGATCCGATTGCCATCAAGGCCCAGATCGACCAATTCATGCCGCGCGCCGGCACCTCGATCTTCCTCGGGATGAAGTGGGGCGTGGCACTGCTCGACCCCAGCACGAACGACATCGTCAATACCCTTGCCGGTCAGGGCGTCGTGGATGCCGCGTTCTCCAACCGTCCGGCGGCCTATTCGGATGTCGAGACGCTCAAGACGGTCATCCTGATGACGGATGGGCAGAACGACAGGTCCTACCGCATTCCGCAGAAATACTACAACTCTGCGTCCGAGGTGACCCACTGGGCGAACTACAACCTGCAGTTCTACATCAACTACTACGTCAGCCCGCACCACCGGTGGCGTTTCTACGAACAGATGTACACCGCCGCCCAGGGTGACACACTGCTGGCCAACATCTGCGACGCCGCGAAAGAAAAGAAAATCCTGATCTGGTCGATCGGCTTCGAGGTGACCGACCACGGTGCTGACGTGATGCGCAACTGCGCCTCCTCGTCCAGCCACTTCTTCCGCGTCGAGGGCGTGGAGATTTCCAAGGCCTTCTCGGCCATTGCGCGCCAGATCAATCAGCTGCGGCTCATCCAATGATCACTCGCATACGCAATAGACTGGGCCGGTTCCGCCGGAACGAGGATGGGGCGATCCTGCTGATCGAATTCTGCATCTTCGTGCCGCTTCTGTTCAGCGCCTTCCTGATGGCTGTCGAGATGGGTGTCTATTCCATGCGCCAGATGTATCTCGACCGTGGCCTCGACATGGCGGTCCGCTTTGTGCGCCTGAACACGAACGCCGGATACACGCATGACGACATCAAGCAGATGGTCTGCGACAACTCGGGCTGGCTGGAAAACTGCGACAGCACCCTGCGGCTCGAGATGGTTCGGGTCAATCCGCGCCAGTTCGCCGCCTTCGACCAGAGTGCCGATTGCGTCGACACCTCCGAACCGATCCTGCCGGTACGCGGCTTCGCCCTGGGCGAGCAGAACGAGATGATGCTGCTGCGCGCCTGCGTGAAGTTCGATCCCGTCTATCCCACCAGCGGTCTCGGCAAAGCCTTCGAGAAAGATGGCTCAGGCCAGGCCCGCATGATCTCCATTGCTGCCTTCGTACAGGAGCCAGGCTGATGTATGTCGCTAGGATAAAGAGTTTTCTTGCCGGGTTTGCGCGGCGTGACGACGGGACCATCGCCATCGAGGCGATGATCATCATGCCGATCATGTTCTGGACCTTCCTGTCGGTCTTCTCGATCTTCGAGACCTACCGGACCTACAGTATCAACCAGCGTGCCGCCTTCACCATCGGCGACGCAATCTCGCGCGAGACGGCACCGATCGATGACGCCTACCTCACGGGCCAGTATCAGTTGTTCCAGTACCTGTCGAACGCCACCGGCGACAGCGCCCTGCGCGTCACCTCGCTGGTCTGGAACCAGCAGGACGACCGCTTCTACCGCGACTGGTCCAAGGTGCGCGGTCCGCGCCCCGAGCTGGCCAATGAAGACGTGCAAAGCTGGGCCACCAAGCTCCCGGTCATGCCCGACGGCGAACGCGTGGTCCTGGTCGAGACCTGGGCCGAATACGATCCGCCCTTCCAGACCGGGCTCGAGCAGCGCGAGATCCGCAACTTCATCTTCACGCGCCCGCGCTTCGCGCCCCGCGTTTGCTGGGATCAGTGTAACTGACAATCGGGGGCGTCTCAGCCCCCGGTATCGCGCGTCGCCATCATCGCGGCGAGGATTTCCGACATGTACTTCGTCTGGGAACCGGGCGTCATGCCCCCGATCCCGATCCGCCGCCCCATGCGCCACCACAGCCCCGGCCGCCACTGGCGGCTGTCTCCGGTTCTGGTCTTGAGCAGAAACCCGTTCGACGGCTTGAACGCGAAAAAGCCCCGGTCCATCGACACGATATCCTCGACCCGCGCAATCACCGTGCCATCGGCGTCGCGCAACTCCTTGGGCGTCAGCTCCACGACCGACGCCGTCGCCCGCCGCATCGCCTCCATGCACCACAGCGCCGAGACGCCGACCGCAAGCAGGAAAATCTGCCAGCCGAAGGCGGGCGGCTCCACGAAGGCGATATAGATCAGCAGCACGCCCAGAAAGCCAAGCGAGACCACGCCCAGCACGCGCCGCCCCATAGAGGCCCGCACCGTGGCCAGAACTTCGTTCTCGTCTTCGAATTCCAAGGGGGTTCCCTCCGCAACGCTCCGCGCGTCCCTACCCCGTGCTCACGTCCTCGGCAAGATACCCCGCGACGGGCCTAAGGCCGCTGCAAACCTCTCTCGCGGTGCCGCCGCAACCCTTCCTCAAGCCGGTCTGCAACCTCCGCCCGCTCCACCGCGCTCATCTCCGACACGATCCTGAGCCAGGCCTGCTGTGCCGCCCCCTGCAAGGCCTGCGCCGTGTCGGCCTGGGTGCGCAGGATATCCGCCACCGCGCCCTCATCGAAAGGTTCTGCCCGCAGCGCCGCCACCATCTGCCCGTAAAGCGCGTGCCGTGCCCCGCGCGGCGGCAGGCCCCCCAGATCGTCGTGCATCGCCCGGCCCAGCGCGCGCCGCGCATCGCGCGGCAGCGCCCGCACGAAAGGTGCGCCGGAAATGCCCCGATCCGGCCCCCAGCGCCGATGCTCGCCTTCCTTGCCCGCGAACCGCCATGCCGCGCCTGCGGCAAAGCCCACGATCAGCAGATTCAGGGCCAGCGACAGCGCCAGCGCCCATTTCAGCGCGCGCCCCGTGCCCGATGGTTTCCGGTCCTCCGCCATGATCCTATCCTTCCCCGATGTCCCAGCCAAAACCGCTGAGCCCCGGCGCATCCAGCGCCTCCTCTGCCAGCGCGTCGCCGCCAAGCACCGCTGCCGCCAGATCCGGCAGCCCCTCGGGCGGCGCCACCCCCAGCCAGAACCCCACGCAGGTCGCCGTGACCAGACCGCCCAGCGCAGGCATCCCGCCCAGCGCCGCGATCCAGCCGCGCCAGCCCGCTGCACGCGCTTTGGGCTGTAGCGCCCCGGCATCGGCCAGCACCCGCGCCATCAGCGCCCCCGGCACCTCGGGCGGGCGTGCCCGCGCGACCTCGAAAAGCGCCTCCAGCCGGTCTAAGCTGTCGTGTTTCCTATCCATCATCCTCAAACCCCAATGCGTCCCGCTGTCCGTCAAGCGCCTGTTTCAAAGCGCGTTTTCCCCGTGCCGTCAGGCTTTCCACCGCCTCGACCCCGATCTCGAGAATGGCGGCGATCTCGGGGTTGGCCAAGCCCTCGATATGCCTCAGCACCACCGCCTGCCGCTGCCGGTCCGGCAGGGTATCCAGCGCCGCCTGCAGCGCATCGACCCGCGCCACCTGCTGCAATCGCGCCTCTGCCGATGGTTGCCCGTCCTCCGGTTCCGCCACCGCATCAAGCGGCGCGGTCTCCCGCGCGCGCAGCCGGTCGGTACACAGGTTGGCGACCACCCGGTAAAGCCATGTCGTCACCCGAGCCTCGCCCGTCCGCCACTCCGGCGCGATGCGCCACAACCGCATCATCGCCTCCTGTGCGACGTCCTCGGCCTCGGCAGGATTGCCCAGCACCCTCAGGGCATGGCCATAGACCCGCGGCGTCAGCCGTTGTGCCAACAGCCGCGCCGCCGCGGGCTCGCCCTCCGCGTAGCGGCGCAAGAGCGCGGCCTCCTCGAAGGCCTCGTCGGGGGTCAGGGAACGCGACATCTCCATTCTGGCTAGCCGGGGCGGACGTCCAAGACAAGCGTCCAGCCCTCTGCCACTCGGGCTCAATCGCCCCGGCGATGGCCCCACCCGCCGCGATGCTTGCGGGCCTCGGCGAATTCCTCGGCACTCAGGCTGCCGTTCTTGTCGGTATCCAGTCTGTCGAACATGCGCGCGGGATCGTGGCGTGCGCTCATCTCGTCCAGCGACAGCTTGCCGTCGTCGTTCGCGTCCATCCGCTCCATCATCCGCTCCGCACGCCGACCCATCCGCGCGTCCGCCGCCGCTTCAAGCTCCGCCGCGCTCAGCTCGCCGTTGCCATCGGCATCGAACCGTTCGATCATCCGTGCCGCGTGCCGGTCACTGCGCGCCTCCATCATCTCTTCTGCGGTCACAAAGCCATCGCCGTCAGCGTCAGCTTCGGCAAAACGCGCCGCCCGGTGCGCAGGCATTTCCTCCTGCGTCACCTGCCCGTCGCCGTTGGCGTCGATCTCCTCGAACATCGGCCCGCCACCGTGCGTCTTGGCCGAGGCGGCGACACCCCCCAACGCGATCAGCGCGGACAAAAGGGCGATCCTCATCGTATCTGCTTTCGACATCTGTCTCTCCTGTTCTTGGCTCACCCCGTCAGCGGGGCCAGATGATCCTCAAACGGACGAGCCCGCCCTTTCCGTCGCAAAAAATGCAGTATTTTGCGACATCGCGCCGCAACAGCCTGCTTTACCCTAGATTTTTCGGCACCAAGCGCGCATGTGGATACCAGCCAAAGGCGGACCCCATGACCAAACACCCCGATGCCGCAGACCTGCAGATGCCCGCCCAAGAGGTGGAGGCCGATCGCTCGCGCCTCTCGGCCATGCTGCGCGGATGGCGCGGCAAATGCCCCCGCTGCGGTTCCGGCCCGCTGCTTCATGGTTATCTCAAGGTGAACGACGACTGCGCCGTCTGCCGCCAGGAATTCTTCCACCACCGGGCCGACGACGGCCCCGCCTACCTCACGATCCTCTTCGTCGGTCACCTCATGGCGCCGCTGCTGCACTGGGTTTTCGTCACCTGGCGCCCCGAGCCTTTGACGCTTTTCACCATTTTTGCGGTTGGCTGCGTCGGCCTCTCCCTCTACCTTCTGCCAAGACTGAAGGGGGCCATGATCGGTTTCCAATGGGCCAAAGAGCTGGGCGGCTTCGCGCGCGGCACCTGAGCCACCTTCGGTCCAAGCAGACCCGAGGACAGGCATGACCATCGACAAAAGCCAAATCCGCAACGCCGCCACCGTGATCGTGCTGCGCGACCGTTTCGAAGCCCCCCGCATCCTGATGGGCCAGCGCGGGGCCAAGGCCGCCTTCATGCCCAACAAGTTCGTCTTTCCGGGCGGTGCCGTCGATGCTGCCGACGCCGACATTCCACTGGCCGAGCCTTTGCCTGAAACCTGCGCCAACCGGCTGGCCGAGGACGCCGATACCGGCCTCGCCCACGCCCTCGCCGTCGCCGCCATCCGCGAGTTATGGGAGGAAACCGGCCTCATCCTCGGTCGCCCCGGCACCTGGGACATCGCCCCGCCCCCCGACTGGGAAAGCTTCGCTGCCACCGGCCACGTGCCGCACGCATCGCCCCTGCAATTCACCTTCCGCGCGCTGACGCCGCCGGGCCGCCCCCGCCGTTTCGACGCGCGCTTCTTCCTGGTAGACGCCGACGACATCGCCACCGACCTCGACGATTTCGACGCCGCCTGCGATGAACTCTCCCACCTCCAATGGGTGCCCCTCTCCGAGGCCCGCTCCTTCGACATGCCCTTCATCACCGAAGTGGTCCTCGCCGAGGTCGAGGCCCGCGCCCGCGACCGCACGCCCCCGGACAGCGTGCCCTTCTTCAAGAACAACGACGAGGAGAGCCTGTTTTTGCGGCTGCGCGGCTATCCGATGCCGGACTAAGTCGCCTTTCAGATCTTCGACTTAATCCCCTTGATGTCGAAAACGATCTGGCCTGCGTGATCGTCCGGCCCCAATCCATCCACGGAATACTCGATCACCACGGTCCCGGTGGGATCGGGCCCCTTGCCCAGATTGATGTTCACGCTCCCGCTGGCCGAGGCCGTGGCCGCATAGCTCAACAGCCCTTTCAGGGATGCGACGCATTCGAAACGGACCTCCTTGAGGAAGGTCTGTGTCAGATGCTCGTACCTCAGAAAATGCAGCACCACCACGCCGGTGAAGGTCACGTTGGTAAAGGTCTTGACCTTCGGCACCCCCACCAGCGGCAGGACCAGCGGCATCGCACGTCCCGCTTCCTTGACGATATCGGGCGGCGGCAGGATGCTGCCCTTCACGGCGATTGCGGCCTTCTTGCTGTCCTTCACCTTGCTGAAGAACTTCCCGCTGGCCGAGACTTTGCCGCCGAATACCATTTTCTTCAGTTCTTCGATCCGCTTGGCGTTCTCGAGCTTTTCTTTTTCCTTCAGGTACTTCGCCATCGGTGCCTTGATCGCCGCCGCCCAGGCCTTCTCGAACTTGGTGTTGTTGTCGTACCCCTCCATCACGACCAGCCGGCAGTATTCATCGGCGCAGGCCACGCATTCTGGATCGGTCTTGGGAATACGCGAATTCGGCAGCTCAAGGTGATAATCGTCGCCGTGGCCATAGCCCTTTCCGCCCCCATGATTGCGCAGGTCCTGCTTTTTCATCTCCGCTTCCCATTCCTTCTGGAAGGTGGCGACGTTGCAGATATGCTCATCCTTCGTCCCGAAGGCCTTCTTGGGATCAACCATGTACTTCTTGCCGGTCTTACCCGGCCCGTGGGTGTACATGTTGATGTGCCGCGCGCTGTCGTTCATGTGACTGCCCGCGCAGGTCCAGCTGTCCCCTTCCGCCACTTCCAGCGCCTGCTGCTTGCCCGTGCGCCCCTGGGTCGCCCCACTCTTCGACATGGTGAAGGTGAGCTTCACCACCATATCCTCGCCCTTCGGCGCCTCCGCCGCCTTGGCACCGCCCTTCTTTGCCTTCCGATCGGCCTTGCCGGATTTCTCCACCTTCTTGGCCTCCGCCGCCAGCCGCTTGTCGATTTCCTTGACCTTGGCATCCCTCAGCGCGGTCATCCGCGCCTCCATGCCGGTGGCAAAGGCCTTCACCTTCTTCTCAATCAATGCACCCGATGCGGACATCGTTTCCTCCAATATGAACTGTTGATCAAAATGCGTTTCAACGCCGCAATCATGCGACGGAATCGCGGAAATCCGCAGTCCGAAATGATGTGATCGCTGAACAAGCAATAAGGCCCGCCAGGTGGTCCACGCCCGTCATCCGACCCCGACCTAGGATGGGTGCTCGCACCCATCGCACCCCCGTCAGATCACCAGCACCAGCATCAATATCGACCCCACCAGCACCGCCATCCCGGCCCATTCCCGCGCGCTGATCCGCTCGCGGAAAAACAGCGTCGAGGCCATGACCGACAGGACCAATTCCACCTGCCCCAAAGCCTTCACATAGGCCGCGTTCTGCAACGCAAAGGCGGTGAACCAGCACAGCGACCCGCCCATGCTCGTGAGCCCGATCCAGATCGCCACCCGCCGCGCGCCCCAGACGCGGCCGATCTCTCCCGGCTCCCGCCAGCGCAGCCAGACCAGCATGATTGCCATCTGCATCGTCACCACCGCCGCCAGCGTCACGCCCGCGCGCATCAGCGGATCGTCGGTCAGAACCGCAAAGGTCGCCCCCCGGTAACTGACCGCCGAAAAGGCAAAGAGGATGCCCGAAGCAATGCCCAGTCCCGCCGCCCGGTTCGTCATATCCGCCAGCCGGAACCCCTTTGTTTCGGGTCCGCCGGACAGCAGCAACAGCCCCACGATCCCCAGCCCGATCGCCGCAAAGCCAAGGCCGGAAACCCCCTCGCCCAACAGGACCCAGCCCACCAAGACCGTCTGGATCACTTCCGTCTTCTTGAAGGTGATCCCCACCGCGAAATTCCGCTGTTTGAACAACAGCACCACGCAGACGGTGGCGAGGATCTGCGCGCTCGCCCCCAGAAGGCCAAATCCCCAGAACCCCGGCCCCAGCACCGGCAGCCCCGCGCCCACCGATCCCACGTAAAGCGCAACAAGGATCAGGATGAAGGGCAGCGAATAAAGAAAACGCGAAAAAGTCGCCCCGCCCGCCGACAGCGTCGCCGTCGCGAGATGCTTCTGCAGCATGAAGCGCACGGTCTGAAAGGCCGCTGCCGCGATGGTCACGATGATCCAGAGTTCGGGCACAGGAACGCTCATGCGCCCCTAGTGTCCTATTTTCGCGGCCCCTGCCAGAGCGGATGCGCCACGGGGTCCTTGCGGCGCAAAAGGTAGCGGCCAAAGACCTCACCGTAGGAGCGGAACACGTACCCCCGGTTCATCCAGAGGAACCGCGCCTTCCGCGCCCGGTAGATCGCAGGCAGCCGGTACCATGCCACCGAGGGGTGCATGTGATGCACCGCATGGTAATTGTTATTGAGAAAAAGAAACGCCAGCAGCCCCCGATCCTCGATAATCACGCTCCGCCCCCGCGCCTTCTCATGCGCCTGATGCTCGAGAAACGTCCGGATGCGCAGCACCGACAGCGCCGCATAGCAGGCCGCGAGATAGGCCCAGAGCGGCATCGCCGACAGCCCCACCAGCCAGAGCGTCACCACCACCCCGGGCAGATGCGCCACCCAGTGAAGGGCCACCTCCCGCTCTCCGCGCGCCATGCGCCGCAGATCGCCCCAAAGGAAGGTTCCCATCCCGATCAGCGGCCCAAGTGCCATCCGCCCCAGGAGCGTGTTGTTGACCCCCAGCACAGCGCGCGCCACAGGCCCCATCCGGTCCCAGACCGCCGGGTCCAGATAGTTGCTCTCCGGATCGTCGTAAGGGTCGGTCAGGTCGGCGTCCCGGTGATGGGCAAGGTGCAGGGCCCTGAACCGCAGATAAGGTACGAAAAGCCCCGGCTGGAACAGCCCGATCACCGTGCTCGCGCGGTGCGAGTTGAAGGGGTGCCCATGCAGCATCTCATGGCTGAGCGAGGAATGCAGCGTCAGCGCCAGCACCAGCAGCGGCCAGGAAAAGAGCCCCCACCCCGCAGGCAACGTCAGCGCCAGTGCAAATCCGCCGGCACAAAGCACCATGACCGCGACCGTCGGCCAGTCCCACCTGCGCAAAATACCGATCAGGCCGAAAGATGTCGGAAAGGGCGAAGCGGGCGGCAGGATATGGGTGGTCATGGTCTTTTTGTCGAAGTCTTTTGCCCGATCCTGCCCCGCACGCGCTGATCCGTCCATTCCGATAATGATTAACAAGTCCGACAATCAGTGATATTTCTCACAACATGAGCAAGATTATCGACAAGCAGACCCGCGCCAGCCGCTTCCGGACGCGGCTCGACCACGCGCTTCAGGCCTCCGGCCTCAGCCAAAGCGCCCTCGCCCGCGCCATCGGCACGGACCGCTCCACCCTGTCCCAGGCGCTCTCGGACAGGGCCGCGCGCCTGCCCGGTGCCCATGTGGTCGGCGGCGCGGCACAGGTGCTCGGCGTCTCGGCGGACTGGCTCCTCGGCCTCTCCGACCGTCCCGAAACCGCCGCCGATCTGGTCTCCAACAGCTTCGCCGTCTCCCAGGCCCCCCGCGCGCTGGTGGACGAGCAGATCTACGCCTGGCACCGCGAGGCCGCGGGCTACAAGATCCGCCACGTCCCCGCGACCCTGCCAGACATGCTGAAAACCGAAGACATGCTCGCCTGGGAATACGGCCCGCACCTCGGGCGCACCGCCCAGCAGGCCATCGGCGCCTCCCGCGACCGTCTCGACTGGATGCGCGGCTCCGGCTCGGAATACGAAATCGCCCTGCCGGTTTTCGAGATCGACAGCTTCATCCGAGGCACCGGCTACTACCGCGGCCTGCCCGCGTCCCTGCGCATGGCACAAACCGACCACCTGATCCAGCTTTCGCGCGACCTCTACCCCCGCCTGCGCCTCTACCAGTTCGACGCGCGCAAGCTCTGGTCTGCCCCGCTCACCATCTTCGGCCCCCTGCTCGCGGTCTTCTATACCGGCGGGCACTACATGGCCTTCCGCGACCGCGCCCGCATCACGACCTTCACGCAGGATTTCGACCGCCTCGTGCGCGAGGCCACCACCTCCGCCCGCGACTTCCCCGACCTGCTGACCGACATGCGCGCCCTCATCCGCTAGTCCCCCTCCGCTTCCACTGGCCTTTCGGACCGGAGCCATCCTTGCGTGCACTCAGGCGGTACGGCTGACGACGGCGGTGCAAGGGAAATCGCCGAGGGGCCCCTTTGGGGATACGGCTATTTCCCTTGCAGCGCTGGCGGCAGGCGGGCAGGCAGATGCGCGCAAGGATGGGTCGGGGCCGAAAGGTCTTTCGGAACGGTGAATCCGCAGCGCCCGTCCCAACCGCCGCCCCGGCGAAGAGCGCCCGCAGGGCAGCGATGAGCCCCGCGCGCGAAAACCCTACACCTTCGGGTCAGGGTTCTCCGTGTGCCCGTCGACCGCGATCACCTGCCCCGACACCAGCCGTGCCGCATCCGAGCCCAGGAACACCGCCATCGCCGCCACGTCCCGCGCCTCGACAAAAGACCGCATCGACGTCCCCGCCGCATAGCCCTGATAGACTTGGTCCCGCGTCATCCCCTTGACCGCCGCCTCCCGCGCCAGCACCCCTTCCATACGCGGCCCCTCCACCGCGCCGGGACAGATCGCATTCGCGCGCACGCCAAACGGCCCCAGTTCCATCGCCAGCGTCTTCATCAGCCCGATCACCGCCCATTTCGCCGCCGCGTAGGGCGCGCGGTTCGGATAGCCGTAAATCCCCGCCGTGGATGAGGTCAGCACCATCGCCCCCCGCCCCGCCCGCTTCATCAGCGGTGCCGCGTATTTCGCCGCCAGAAACGCGCCTTCAAGGTTGACCGACACACAGCCCCGCCAATCGGCCAGCCGCACCTCCTCGACCGGTGCCGTCGGCCCCGCGATCCCGGCATTGGCGCACAGCACGTCCAGCCCGTCCATCCCGGCAAAGACCGCCGCCATGGCCTCCTCGTCTACCGCGCTGGCCTCGAAACACCGCCAGTCCTTCGGACAACCGGCCAAAGCAGCCCCGTCCACATCGGTCACCCAGACCTCGAATCCCGCGTCGGCAAACTGCACCCCCATCTCCCGCCCAATGCCCGAGGCCCCGGCGGTGATCAGAACCCGCTTCACCGCGCCGCCCCGATGGCCCGTCCCAGCCCTTCGGGCCGGGGCAACCCCGCATGCCCTTGCGCGAACCGCACCAGCGCCGCCTCGATTTCGGCCGACGGCGGCGCGGGCTTGCGCGTCTCAAGCGAGACATGCAGCAGGAAATGCTCCCCCGTCGCCAAGAGCCGTTCCGCCTCGCGCATCTCGTGCCAGAGGTGCATCTTCTTGCCCTCGCCCAGGATCACCTGCGTCGTGATCTCAATCACCGCCCCCGCGTGCACCTCGTCGAGATGCTGGATATGCGTCTCGGCGGTGAAGTAACTCCCGCCCGCGCGGATGTACTCCGCGTCACACCCGATGATCTCCATGAACCGGTCCGTCGCATCGGCAAAGGCATGCAGATAGCGGCTCTCGGTCATATGGCCGTTGTAATCCGTCCAGTCCAAAGGCACCGTCCGCCGCGCCGTCAGCACCGGCTTGTCCGCAGGCAACTCCGCCGCCCGCGCGCCCAGCGCGGTGCCCGCGCGCATGAGCTTCTCCTGCGCATTGAGGAGCGCCCCCGCCCCCCAATCCTGCGCCTTCAGCCCGCGCATCATGGTCACAAGGTTGTTGTCCCGGATCCGCTCCAGCTCCCGGATCGAATAGGCCCCCGACTGCGCGTCAGACTGCCCCGCAATCAGATCGACCAGCTCGTCGGTGAACTCAGGTACATCCATCAGCTTGGTCCAGGGCCATTTCAACGCCGGACCGAACTGCGCCATGAAATGCTTCATCCCCGCCTCGCCACCGGCCACGCGGTAGGTCTCGAAAAGCCCCATCTGCGCCCAGCGAATGCCGAACCCATAGCGGATCGCGTTGTCGATCTCCTCGGTCGTGGCGATCCCGTCCTTGACAAGCCACAGCGCCTCGCGCCACACGGCCTCCAGAAACCGGTCCGCCACATGCGCGTCGATCTCCTTGCGCAAATGCAGCGGATACATCCCAAGCGAAGAGAGTGTCGCCTTGGCGACCTCGATAAGCGCCGCGTCCCCCGCGTCCCCCGGCACCAGTTCCACCAGCGGCAAGAGGTAAACCGGGTTGAACGGATGCGCGACCATGATCTGCCCGGGCCGCGCCGCGCCCTCCTGCAACTCGCTGGGCTTGAACCCCGAGGTGGAAGACCCGATCACCGCATCGGGGTCACAGGCCTGCTGGATCGCCCCGAACGTGCTGTGCTTGATGTCCAGCCGCTCCGGCACGCTTTCCTGTATCCACTCCGCACCCTCCACGGCCTCGGCAATCGAGCTATGAAAACTGATCGCGCCTTCCGCAGGCAAAGCCACATCCGTCAGCCCCGGCAGCGACCGCCGCGCGTTGCCCATGACCTCCCCGATCTTGCGCTCCGCCTCCGGGTCCGGGTCATAGACCCGCACGTTCCAGCCATTCAGCGCAAACCGCGCCGCCCAGCCGCCCCCGATCACGCCGCCGCCGATCACTGCCGCCGTTCTTGCCATCCTTCGACCCTTCTCAATCTGGTCACATCCCAACCGTTGAAATCCAGCACCTCGGTCGCCGCCCGCGTCCGGTCAGCGGCACCGCCGCCCCGGTCGAGGATCGCCGCCCAGCGCCCGTCCGCATCGCCCAGCGCCGCCGTGCGAAAGCCCTCATCGACCCACATCACCACCAGCACGCCGTCGCCGTCGATCTCGCGCAGCACCCCCGGCGCGGACACTCGATAAGCCGACCGCGTCTCTCCGGCCTCCCTCAGCAGCACACCGCCCGGCCCCACCGCATAGCGCACCCGTGCGTCACAGTGACCAAGGCAGGCCACGCTCCGCCACTCCCCGGCGAACCGCGCCGCATCGAAGCGCGTGGTCCCGGCGAGCGTCACCGTGGGATTGCGCAAGCCGATCTCGACATCCGCAGGAGGCGTCGCAGCACAGGCGGCCACCAGCAGAAGCCCCGCCAATGCCGCAACGCGGCGGTGTACAGGGGGTGTACGCAGGGTGTACGGAAGGTGACGCGGTCTCAAAGCCTGACTTTCTGCACCCGCATTCACTTCGGCGCGCGCTTTGTCAGCCCTAGTTTCTCGCGCACCTCCTGCGGCCCGATTACCCGCGCGCCCATGTTCTCGATGATCGTCCCCGCGCGCTCCACCAGCTGCCAGTTTTCCGCCAGCACGCCCTTGTCGAGCCACAGGTTGTCTTCCAGCCCCACCCGCACGTTGCCGCCCGCTAGCACGGCGGCGGCCACATAGGCCATCTGGTTGCGCCCCAGCGAGAAGGCCGAGAACGTCCAGTCCTCAGGCACGTTGTTGACCATCGCCATGAAGGTATTGAGATCATCCGGCGCCCCCCAGGGCACGCCCATGCACAGCTGCACCAAGGCGGGGCTGTCGAGCACGCCGTCCTTAACCAGTTGTTTTGCATACCACAAATGGCCCGTGTCAAAGGCCTCGATCTCGGGCTTCACGCCCAGCTTGGTCATCATCCCGCCCATGGCCGTCAGCATGCCGGGGGTGTTGGTCATGACGTAATCGGCTTCGGCAAAGTTCATCGTGCCGCAGTCAAGCGTGCAGATCTCGGGCAGGCATTCGGCGACATGGGCGACCCTCTCGGTCGCGCCGATCATGTCCGTCCCTTCCTGCACCGGAAACGGATTTTCCACGTCCCCAAAGATGATATCCCCGCCCATCCCGGCCGTCAGGTTCAGCACGACATCTGTGTCGCTGTCCCGGATACGCTCCGTAACCTCTCGATAATACTCAAGATTTCGGCTAGGTTTACCCGTCTCCGGGTCGCGCACGTGGCAATGCACCACCGCCGCGCCCGCCTTGGCGGCCGCAATCGCACTCTCCGCAATCTGCTCCGGCGAGCGCGGCACATGGGGCGAGCGGTCCTGCGTGCCGCCCGAGCCGGTGACGGCACAGGTGATGAAAACCTCGCGGTTCATGGATAGTGGCATGGCGGCGCTCCCTGATCTTAGCGTTGCCCGGACCATGCGTCAGGATTCGGAGCAACGCCATGCCGAAAACGACACTCGGCGGCCAGCCGGCGCGCCGGAATTCTCTTGCAAGAGAATTCCCAAGACTTTTGCAAAAGTCTTGCCCGCTCAGTAGGGCATCGGATGCGCCTTGTTGACCTTGTCGAGCGCCGTCAGCACCTCGTCCGACAGCGTCACATCCGCCGCCCCCAGCGCCGTCTCAAGCTGGTCCATCTTCGTCGCGCCAAAGATCACAGAGCCCATGAAGGGCCGCTGGCAACACCACGCCAGCGCCATGTGCACCGGATCGAGGCCGAACTTCCGCGCCACCTTGAGATAGGCATCCACCGCCTCGAAGGCCCGCTGCGTCTTGCGCCCCCCGAGGTCGGCATTCAGCGAAAGCCTGGAGCCCTCGGGCACGGCGCCCCCCTGGTACTTGCCGGTCAGAAGGCCCGTCGCCAGTGGCGAAAAGGCAAACATATCAATGCGTTCGTTGATGCAGACCTCTGCCACGTCGGTATCCGCCATGCGACACATCAGGGAATATTCGTTCTGCACGGAGATCGGGCGCGGCCCGCCCGTGCGCACGGCGGTCTCCGACCACTGGGTCATTCCCCAGGCGCTTTCGTTGCTGAGACCAAAGTGCCGGATCGTCCCGCGCTTCACCTCTTCCTGCAGCGCACCCATGCAGTCTTCCATGTTGGCAATCACCGCCCTGCGGTCCTGACCGGACGGATCGAAGGTCCAGTTCTGGCGGAACATATAGCTGCCCCGGTTGGGCCAGTGGAACTGGTAGAGGTCGATGTAATCGGTCTTGAGCCTGCGCAGCGACCCCTCCACCGTGTCGCGGATGGTCTTGGACGATATCGGCCCCCCGTCGCGCACGTGGCCCATGCCCGCGCCGGAATGCTTGGTGGCCAGGATCACGTCGCCGCGCCGGGTGCCCTTTTCGAACCACAGCCCGATGATCCGCTCGGTCCGGCCTACGGTCTCGGCGCTGACCGGGTTGACTGGATACATCTCGGCCGTGTCGATGAAGTTGATCCCCGCATCCAGCGCCCGGTCGATCTGCGCATGCGCTTCCTCGGCGGTGTTCTGCGTGCCCCAGGTCATCGAGCCGAGGCACAGCTCCGACACCATCAGCCCGCTGTCCCCCAAATTGTTCTTCTTCATCGAAACCCTCGCTTTTTGGCCATACCCTAAGCACCACGCGTCCCACCGCAAGCCGGAACTTCCCCTGCCTCTGCCACGAATTCCTGAACAAACTACTGGAATAACGCGGAAAACGACCCCTTTTGTCGGCTTTCCACTTGGGAAGCGTCGCAATCCGGGCCTAAGTGGCAGCCATGCGCTTGCTCATTTCCTTCGCGGCCCTGTTCCTCTCGGTCATTCTGCTGCAGCTGTCCTCGGGCGGGGTCGGCCCGATCGACGTGCTGTCGGGCACCGAACTGGGCTTCTCGCGGCAGGAAATCGGTTTCCTTGGCTCGGCCCATTTCTTCGGCTTCTTCATCGGCTGCTGGTGGGCCCCGCGGCTGATGGGCTCCGTCGGGCACAGCCGGGCCTTCGCGGCCTTCACGGCGACGGGCGCCATCGGCCTCATGGCTCACATGCTGGTGGTCGATCCCCTGGCCTGGGCGCTGATGCGCGTGGCCTCCGGCCTTTGCGTGGCAGGATGTTATACGGTGATCGAGGCCTGGCTGCAGGCCAAGGTCACGAACGAAACACGCGGGCGCGCAATGGGTGTCTACCGCGTGGTGGACATGACCGGCTCGCTTGCGGCGCAGATGATCGTGGGGGTGCTCGCGCCCGCCTCCTATGTCTCCTACAACATCCTTGCCATCGTCTGTTGCGCGGCCCTCCTGCCGCTGACGCTGACCACCAGCCAGCAACCCGAGACCCCCGCATCGCCCCGCCTGCGCCCGCGCCTGGGCTTCGAACGCTCGCCCCTCGCGGTGGCGGGCGTGATCGTGGCCGCGCTATCGAGCGCGTCTTTCCGCATGGTCGGCCCGATCTACGGACAGGAGGTGGGGCTGACCGCGGGTCAGATCGCCTGGTTCCTTTCGGCCTTCGTGCTGGGTGGGGCGGTGGCGCAATTCCCGGTGGGCTGGCTTGCAGACAAGTTCGACCGCCGCTGGGTGCTGATCTGGCTGTCGGTCGCGGCGATGGTCAGCTGCGCGATCACCGTGATGGCCAGCGGCCTCGGCACCACCAGCATCATGCTGACCGCGGGGCTTTTCGGGCTGACGACCTTCCCGATCTATTCGGTCTCGGCCGCTCACGCGCACGATTTCGCCACCAGCGAGGAGCGGGTCGAACTGTCGGCGGCACTGATGTTCTGGTACGCGGTGGGTGCAATTTTTGCGCCTTACCTCGCCTCCGTGCTGATCGAAGGGTTCGGCCCCGGCGCGCTTTTCCTGATGATCTCCGCCGGGCACGGTCTGCTGGTGGTGTTTGGCCTGATCCGGATGCGCGCCCGCGCCACTAGGAGGCAGCGGACACCCTATGTCTATGCACCGCGCACGTCGTTCCTGATCGGGCGGCTGTTGCGCAAGGAGCGTGACGTGCGGCCCGACACGTCCAAGGCCGGGACCGACAAGGCCTGATGAGCGCGCGCCCACGCGCCAATTGATCCTCGGACACGGGCGGTCTATGTGATCCGGGCAAACACCCTCAAGGACGCACCATGGCCCGCCACCTGATCACCTCCGCAATCCCCTACATCAACGGGATCAAGCACCTGGGCAACCTGGTGGGCAGCCAGTTGCCCGCCGACCTTTACGCCCGTTACCTGCGCGCGCGGGGCCACGAGGTGCTGTTTCTCTGCGCCACGGACGAACACGGTACGCCCGCGGAGCTGGCCGCCGCCAAGGCGGGCAAGCCGGTGGCGGAGTATTGCGCCGAGATGCACGCGGTTCAGTCGGAAATCGCCGAGGGCTTTGGCCTGTCCTTCGATCATTTCGGGCGCTCTTCCTCGCCGCAGAACCACAAGCTCACCCAGCATTTCGCAGGCGTGCTGGCCGACAACGGGTTGATCGAGGAAGTCACCGAACAACAGGTCTACTCCATCGCCGACGGCCGTTTTCTGCCCGACCGCTATATCGAGGGCACCTGCCCCAACTGCGGCTTCGAGAGCGCGCGGGGCGACCAATGCGACAATTGCACCAAGCAGCTTGATCCCGTGGACCTGATCAATCCGCGCAGCACCATCTCGGGCTCGACCGAGCTGGAGATGCGCGAGACCAAGCATCTGTTCCTCAAGCAAAGCCAGATGAAGGACCAGCTGGACGCCTGGATCACCTCCAAAACCGACTGGCCGGTGCTGACCACCTCGATTGCCAAGAAATGGTTGCACGACGGCGACGGCTTGCAGGACCGGGGCATCACCCGCGATCTGGACTGGGGCGTGCCGGTCAGGCGTGGCGACCGGGACTGGCCGGGGATGGAGGGCAAGGTCTTCTATGTCTGGTTCGATGCGCCCATCGAATATATCGCGAGCGCGCAGGAGTGGGTCGATGCGGGCAAGGGCGAGAATTGGGAGCGCTGGTGGCGCACCGACAAGGGTGCGGAGGACGTGCGCTATACCCAGTTTATGGGCAAGGACAACGTGCCCTTTCACACGTTGAGCTTCCCCGCGACGATCATGGGGTCGGGCGAGCCGTGGAAGCTTGTCGATTACATCAAGTCGTTCAATTACCTCAATTACGACGGCGGCCAGTTCTCGACCTCGCGGGGGCGGGGCGTGTTCATGGACCAGGCGCTGGAGATCCTGCCCGCCGACTACTGGCGCTGGTGGCTGCTGAGCCATGCGCCGGAAAGCTCAGACGCGGAGTTCACCTGGGAGAATTTCCAGACCTCGGTGAACAAGGACCTGGCGGACGTACTGGGCAATTTCGTCAGCCGGATCACCAAGTTCTGCCGGTCGAAATTCGGCGAGGCGGTGCCGGAGGCCGGGGCATACGGCCCGGCGGAAGAGGCGCTGATCGCCGACATCACGGCACTGGTCGCGCGGTATCAGGAGCAGATGGATGCCATCGAGGTGCGCAAGTCGGCGCAGGAGTTGCGCGCGATCTGGGCGGCAGGCAACGAATACCTGCAGGCCGAGGCGCCCTGGACCACCTTCAAGACGGACCCCGACAGGGCCGCCGCACAGGTGCGGCTGGCGCTCAACCTGATCCCGCTTTACGCGGTGCTGTCGGCGCCCTTCATCCCGGGGGCGGCGCGGACGATGCTGGAGGCGATGGGCGTGCCGGAGGCGGGCTGGCCGGACGACGTGCCCGCGATCCTTGGCCTGCTTGCCCCCGGCCACGCCTTCGAGGTGCCGGACGTGCTCTTCGCCAAGATCAGCGACGAGGATCGGGAAGCCTGGGCCGCGCGTTTCGCGGGCACGCGGAGCTGATCATCTTCGCCCGTCCCACCGAAGCCAGGCCCTTGACCCAGAGCGGTGGGCCGACACCGGATCTCCGAACTTGATCGGATCATCCCGCCCGAACCAGTCGCCCCGCACTGGCCTCAGAACTCCTCCCACCCATCGGCATCGGTTTCCGCCGAGAGGTCCAGCGCCGCGTTGCCCTGCGCCGCCGCGACCGGCGCGGCGGGACGGGCTGCCTCGCTTGCGGGACGCACGGCGCGGGGGGCCTTGCCCTGCTGCTGTTGCCGCGTCGCGCTATGCGACGCCCCGAGTTTGAACCGAGCCACTGCATTGGCCAGCGCATCGGCCTCGGACGTCAGCGCGTGGCTCGCGGCGGTGGTTTCCTCGAACATGGCGGCGTTCTGCTGGGTGACGTGATCCAGCTCGTTCACGGCGGTGTTGATCTCGGCCAGCCCGCTCGATTGCTCGCGCGCCGAGGTGGCGATGTTGGACACCCGGTTCGAGATTTCCGAGACCGACTTCACGATGGAAGACAGCGCCGCACCCGTCCTGTCGACCAACTCGACCCCCTGTTGCACCTGTTCGCCACTGGAGCTGATCAGCGCGTTGATCTCGCGCGCGGCGTCCGACGACCGCTGCGCCAGCGCCCGCACCTCGGTGGCCACCACGGCAAAACCGCGGCCCGCCTCGCCGGCGCGGGCCGCCTCGACCCCGGCATTGAGCGCCAGCAGGTTGGTCTGGAAGGCGATGTCGTCGATCACGCTGGTGATCTTGGATATCTCCTGCGAGGAATTCTTGATCCCGTCCATCGCCGCCACCGCCTGCCGGGCGACCTCGCCGCCCTGCTCGGCGTTCTTCTGCGCCTCCGCCGACATCTTCGAGGCATCGTCGGCCCCTTCGGCGGCGGAGCGGACCGAAACGGTCAGCTCGTCCAGCGCCGCGGCGGTCTCTTCCAGCGTGGCGGCCTGTTTCTCGGTCCGGCGGGACAGATCGTCGGCGGCCGAAGTGATCTCGGCGGTCTCATTGCGGATGGAATCGGAGTTGTGGATGACCGCCGCGATGGCCCTTTGCAGGGACGTGACCGTCGCGTTGAAATCGGCACGCAGCTTTTCATAGGCCGGGGGCACATCGCGCTCGATTCCCGATTGCAGATCGCCCTCGGCCAGCTTGTTCATCGCCTCGCCCAGAAGCGCGACGACCTCCTCCTGCTCCTGTGCCGCACGTTCGCGTTCGATCTCCGCGGCCTGTTTGGCCTCCTCGTCCTCGGTCACGTCGGAGGCAATGAAGATGATCTTGTCCGCCGCCCCCTTTTCGTCCCGCAGAAGGCTGAAGCTGCCGTCAAAGATGAAATGCTTCTGCGTCCGGGGCATCGTGACCCGGTAGCGGCCGGGCCGCAGGGTGCCGGCAAGCACGGCTTCGGCAAAGGCGCGTCCGCTGCTGTCACCGTCGAGGTTGCCCGCGAACATCCGCGCCAGGGTAGTGTCGTCCAGCGCCGCCACGCGGTTCTGCACCAGCGTCTCGAAATTCGCATTGGCCCTCCGGATCACGCCGGGGGTGTCGAATTCGATCCTCAACTGGCCTTGGTCGATGGCGTCGATCAGCGCGGCGTTGCGCAGCTCATCGGTGCGGTCTGACCACTCCACCACGCGCCCCACGACCCTGCCCTGCGCGTCCGTCGCCGGGTTTACCTTGAGCCTTAGCATCCGCTCATCTATTCGCAGGACGACCTGGTTTTCCTCGGTCATGGCGGAAGACACCTTGCCAGCCTGTGCGGTGCGCTCCAGAAGCGGGCGCAGCTGCGCGAGCGTGCCAAGGTCGGCTCCGATCAGACCGCCCGAGACATAGCCGGGCCATGCCTTTTGTAGCGTGACGCCCAGATCCTGAAGCAGCCCCTCGCAGGCCGGGTTGACGAACCGGACGGCAAAGGCATCGTCCACGACCATCATCGCCGCAGAAGACCCTTCGAAGGCTGCCCCCTTGAAGGCGGTTTCGACCTGCGCCTCGGCGGCCAGCGACAGTTTCTGACGGAAATCGTCGAGCCGGTTCGCCATCTGACCGATCTCGGCCCGCCGGGCCGTATAGGGCACCTCGGCCGCATAATCCCCATGCGCGACGTCCGCCATCGCCCGTTCAAGGCGCACCAGCGGCTTCGACATGCTCCACCGCAGAAAAAAGGCCATCAGGGCGATCTCCAGAAGAAACACGCCCAGCGCGACGATCATCGTGGTCCGCCATTCCGCGGCCAGCCGCGCGAAGTCCGGCGCCGCAGTCCATGACGAGGCCGCCACACCAACCACCTCGTCTCCGGCGCCATAGCGGATGGGCCATACCACGGTCATCCGGTCATCGCCAAAGACGGGCCCGCCGGTCTGGAGGGCCTGCGCCGCCAATCCGGACAGCAACGCGGCATCCGCGCCCGCGGCAAGCCCCTGCGTCTGGCTCATCACGGCCCCGTCGGCATCGAAGACCAGCACACCCAGCGCGGCGTCGCCCGCGCTTTCGGAAAACCCGTCCAGCACCGGACGTACCGCCTGCTCCTTGCCGAAACGGACAGCACCGCCCAGTTGTGATGCCAAAAGCCGCGTCACCTCCTCCGCCTGGGTCACGATGTTTTCTTCGGTGATGGCCCGGACCTTCTGGGTGTTTCGCCACTCCGTCACGGCGACGACGGCCAGCACGCAAAGGGCCATCATGAACGTGCATTTGAAGAACAGGCTTTGCAACGGGTGAACCCGATCTGCCGTGCTGTTGTCTGATGACATCGGTGTATTCCTTGGCTCCGCAGTGGTCCCGGGCGGACCGGCTGGGGCTTTCTATCCACCGAAGCCTTACAACCTGATTAACACAGCCGAGGCACGCACTTCCGCCTGTCTCAGGCCGCCATTCCCGGCCGCCGCAGTGCCTCGGCGGAGCGTGCCACAACCTCGGCGATCTCGTCGTAAGCCTCTGTCAGCGGGCTGGTGCGGCGCCAGATCATGCCAATGGTGCGGCCCGGTTGCGGGTCCTCGAGCGGGGTGCAACAGACCCGCGCCGAGCGGGTCTCGACCGGGATCGCCATCTCGGGGATCATCGTCACCCCGATCCCCGCGCCCACCATCTGTACCAGCGTCGAGAGCGAGCTGCCGTCCAGCCCGTCGCGCGGCACCGCGCCCGAGGTGCTGCAGAACGACAGCGTCTGCTCGCGCAGGCAGTGCCCCTCTTCAAGCAGCAGAAGCCGCATGTCGCGCAGCTCCTCGCCCCGCGGCGCGGGCTTGTCCGCCTCGCTTTCCGGCCGGACAAGGACAAAGCGCTCCTCGAAGATCGGCTTTTCGGTAAAGGCCGGTTCCGCAACCGGCAGTGCGACAATCGCGGTATCGAGCTGACCCTGCAGAAGTTCCTGCACCAGCTTCGGCGTCAGCGTCTCGCGCACGTGCAAATCCAGCCCCGGATGGGACCTGGCAAGGTTCCCGATCAGATGCGGCAGAAGGTAGGGCGCGATGGTCGGGATCACCCCGATGCGGAACCGTCCCGCCAGCTTGCCGCGCGCGGCGCGGGCGAAATCGTCCAGATCGTCCACCCTGCGCAGAATCTCGCGCACGCGTGCCTCGAAGCTCTCTCCGAATGAGGTCAGCCGCACCTGCCGCGCCGAGCGTTCGAAAAGCTGGACGCCCAGCGCCTCCTCCAACTCCTTGATCTGCACGGACAAGGCCGGCTGCGAGATGGCGCTGGCCTCCGCCGCCCTGCCAAAGTGGCGGTGCAGGGCCAGCGCCTCGAAATAACGCAGCTGTTTGATGGTGAAACTTGCCATAACCTCAAGTTATCACGACAATCACATATTCCAACTTAAACTTACCAGACCGCTTTGTTATAACGATTCCAAATTCACCAAAAGCGGGAGAGACCAATGGACGGCAACGATTATGAGAATGCTGGCAAATGCCCCGTCATGCACGGCAGCACCAAGCATGTCACGCATGATGCGCGCAGCAACAAGGACTGGTGGCCGAACCAGCTTAACCTGAAGATTCTGCACCAGAATTCCCCATTGGGGAACCCGATGGGCGACACCTTCAACTACGCCGAAGCGTTCAAGAAGCTCGACCTCGACGCGGTCAAGAAGGACCTTGCCGCGCTGATGACAGATTCGCAGCCCTGGTGGCCCGCGGACTATGGCCACTACGGTCCGTTCTTCGTGCGCATGGCCTGGCACGCGGCGGGCACCTACCGCACCGGCGACGGCCGTGGCGGCGCCGGGTCCGGCTCGCAGCGCTTTGCCCCGCTGAACTCCTGGCCGGATAACGGCAACCTCGACAAGGCCCGCCGCCTGCTGTGGCCGATCAAGCAGAAGTACGGCAAGGCGCTATCCTGGGCCGACCTCTTCGTGCTGACCGGCAACGTCGCGATGGAGACCATGGGCTTCAAGTCCTTCGGTTTCGCCGGTGGCCGCGAGGACATCTGGGAACCCGAGGAAGACATCTACTGGGGCACCGAGGAAGAGTGGCTTGCCACTTCCGACAAGCCGCACAGCCGTTATTCCGGCGAGCGCGAGCTGGAAAACCCGCTGGCCGCCGTGCAGATGGGCCTGATCTACGTGAACCCCGAAGGCCCCGACGGCAACCCCGATCCGATGGCCTCGGCCTTCGACATCCGCGACACCTTCGCCCGGATGGCGATGAACGACTACGAAACCGTGGCGCTGGTCGCAGGCGGCCACACCTTCGGCAAGGCGCATGGCGCGGGCGATCCGGCGCTCGTCGGTGCGGAGCCGGAAGGCGCCTCCATCGAAGAGATGGGCTTTGGCTGGACCAACAAGTTCGAAAGCGGCATGGGCGTGCACACCACGACCTCCGGGATCGAGGGCGCATGGACGCCCACGCCGATCACCTGGGACATGTCCTACTTCGACACGCTGCTGAACCACGAGTGGGAGCTGACCAAGAGCCCCGCGGGCGCGCATCAGTGGAAGCCCGTGGGCGACGACATGGCCAACACCGTGCCGGATGCCGAAACCGGTGAAAAGAAGTATCAGCCGATGATGACCACGGCCGATATGGCGCTCAAGACCGATCCGGAATACCTGAATATTTCCAAGCACTTCCAGGCCAATCCGGAAGAGTTCGCCGATGCCTATGCCCGCGCGTGGTTCAAGCTCACGCACCGCGACATGGGCCCCAAGGCGCGCTATCTCGGCAAGGAAGTTCCGGCCGAAGACCTGATTTGGCAGGACCCGATCCCGGCCGTCGATCACCCGCTGGTCGATGACAAGGACATCGCGGACCTGAAGGAAAAGATCCTCGCCACGGGCCTCTCCGTGTCCGAGCTGGTCTCGGTCGCATGGGCCTCCGCCTCCACGTACCGTGGGTCCGACCACCGCGGTGGCGCGAACGGTGCGCGCATCCGTCTGGCACCCCAGAAAGACTGGGAAGTCAACGAACCGGCGAAGCTCGCCAAGGTGCTCAAAGCGCTCGAAGGCGTCCAAAAGGACTTCAACGACAGCGCCTCGGGCGGCAAGAAGGTCTCGCTGGCCGACCTGATCGTGCTGGGCGGGTCCGCCGCTGTCGAGAAGGCTGCCAAGGCTGCCGGTCACGACATCACCGTGCCCTTCACCCCGGGCCGGATGGATGCCACCGAAGAGCAGACCGATGCCGAAAGCTTCGAGGTGCTCGAGCCCAAGGCCGACGGTTTCCGCAACTACCTCGCCGTGGACTTTGCCGTCCCGACCGAGAAGCTGCTGGTGGACCGCGCGCAGCTGCTGACCCTGACCGCACCTGAAATGACGGTGCTGGTGGGCGGCCTGCGGGTGCTGGGTGCCAACCACGGCGGCCGGAAGCACGGTGTGTTCACCGACAACCCCGGAACGCTGACCAACGATTTCTTCCGCACGATCCTCGACATGGGTGTCGTCTGGAAGGCGGTCGACGACAAGCAGGAGGTGTTCGAGGCCACCGACCGCAAGACCGGCAAGGTCGTGCGGACCGGCACGCGCTGCGACCTTATCTTCGGCTCCAACTCGCAGTTGCGGGCGCTGGCCGAGGTTTACGGCGCGGATGACGCGAAGGACACCTTCGTCGCGGACTTCGTCAAGGCCTGGACCAAGGTCATGGACGCCGACCGCTTCGACGTGAAGTAAGCGCCACAGAACGTACCAAAAAGGGCCTTCCAGCATGTCCGGAAGGCCCTTTTTTCTTGGCTGAAGTGCGGCGCGCGGCCTACTTGATCGAAGTGTCCAGACGCGCCCCGTGCTTGGCCCCGTGATCGGTCTTCTTGTCGAATTTCTTGTGGGCATCGGAGATCAGCGCCGATATCTGCTTGGGGCTGTAAGTCGAGGCGTAGGTCTTGAGAAAGTCCTCCTTGGCGGCAGTCAGGGCCTTGCTGTCGTTCCCGCCTGTCCCGACGCCGGTCATTGCCATGATGACCTTCTTCATCTCCTCGGCCACCTTTTGCGCGACGTCCATGTGCTCTTTCTCGTGCACCAGCAATTTCTTGACGAAGCGCTCCCATTCCTTCTTGGCGGCCGGGGAAAGCTTGTTGGTGCCAAGCTTGGGCATCAGGATCGTGCCCTCGACGGTCATCTTCATGTTCTTCACCCCGACCGTGACCTCGGCACTGCCGATGCCATAGGCAACCTTGCGCACCTCCGGTTCCCAGTTGTCAGCCACGATGATGTCGGTCGCGGTCACCGCCGTCACCCGCTTGCCGTCGTTGGGGTCCTTCGGCCCCTTCTTTTCGATGCTCTTCTGCACCTCCTCCAGTGTGTTGCCGGTGATGCTGTAGTACTTGGTAGAGGGCGGCTTGACCGTGATCGTGCATCCCATTGCTGCAATCTCCGTCTGAAATGGCCCTGTGACACGCACCGGGGCGCATCTGAAGGCCGCTGTGAAATGTCACCAGCGTGCACCGCTTCGCGATACCGCTCAAGGTTTTTCGCGACCCGCTGCCAGGTGATCCGCCCGGCAAGCTGCAGATCAGCGCTGGCTTTGTTTCGCGCGCGAAACAAAACCCAGATATCACGCAGAGGTTGAAGCGCCTCGCGATTGCCCGCGTTTCAGGCATCCCGTCGGCCAAAACCCCAAAATCAAATAGAAATTTTTGCCAGATCACGATTCTGTGTTACGCTACCCAAGCGGGGAGTGTGCAAATCCAATGCAGGACAAGAAGAAAGTCGCCATCATCGGCGGGGGCTGCGCAAGCATTGCTGCCGCGCTTGAATTGACACGTCCGCATCGCGCGGGCGAATTCGAGGTGACGATCTACCAGACCGGCTGGCGGCTGGGCGGCAAGGGGGCCTCGGGCCGCGATGCCGAGACGGGGCGGATCGAGGAACACGGGCTGCACCTGTGGATGGGGTTCTACGAGAACGCCTTTCGCATGATGCGCGAGTGCTACGCGGAACTGGACCGCCCGGAGGGCCACCCGATCCGCACCTGGCAGGATGCCTTCGTGCCGGACAATTTCGTGGGCGTGACCGAGAAACGGGGCGTGAACCAGTGGACCAACTGGGCCGCCTATTTCCCGCCCGCCGCCGGGTTGCCCGGCGATCCGCTGTCTGACCGCAACCCGTTTTCGGTGCGCGGGTACCTCACCCGCTGCGTGCTGCTGGTGCGCACGCTCTGTCTCAGCGTTCAGGACAACACCGCCGAACCTGTGCCCGGCGCGGGCGAGAGCCTGACGGCCGCCGTCTCGGCACTCGTGAAAAGCCTTTTGCAATCGGCCACCTCGGACAAGATGGCCTTCGCCGCGCGCAGTCTGAAATACGGCCAGCTTGCCCTTGGCGCGCTGATCCTCGAGGCGATAAAGACGCTGCAAGCCGCGATCGACCGGGTATCGTCAAAAAGGGACGAGAAACAGGCGGCCTCGCTGCTCGACCAGCTGGCGATGGTGATCCAGCACCAGTTCGACCTGCTGATCGCCTCGGACCCAGAAATCCGCCGCATCTGGGAGATCGTCGACGTGGTGCTGGCGATCATCCGGGGCGTCCTGCGCCACGGGTTGCTATTCGCCGCCAACGGGTTCGAGGCGATCGACGACTACGACTGGCGCGACTGGCTGGCCGAGAACGGGGCCAGCGAAGCCTCGCTCGACAGCGGGTTCATCCGGGGCTCCTACGATCTGCTCTTTGCCTTCGAGGACGGCGACATCGACAAGCCGCGCCTTGCCGCCGGACAGGCGCTGCGTGGGGCCTTGCGGATGTTCTTTACCTATCGCGGGGCGTTGTTCTGGAAGATGCAGGCGGGGATGGGTGATATCGTGTTCACCCCCGCCTACGAGGTGCTGAAGAAACGCGGTGTGAGGTTCGAGTTCTTTCACAAGCTCGAGAACGTCCGGCTGTCCGAGGACAAGTCTCACGTCGCGGCCCTTGAGATGCGGGTGCAGGCGAAAACGAAGAAGGGCGCGGAGTATGACCCGCTGGTTGACGTGCGGGGGCTGGCGTGCTGGCCCAGCCGCCCGCTCTATGACCAGCTTGCGAACGGGGCGGAGTTGAAGAAAAAGGATTGGAATCCGGAGGTTTACGGGGATGACCGCAGCGTCGATACGAAGACGCTGACGGTGACGGAAGACTTCGATTTCGTCGTCCTCGGAATCGGCCTTGGTGCCGTGCCCGAGACGTGCCCCGAGCTGATCGCGGCCAATGCCGACTGGCTGCAGATGACGCAGAAGGTCAAATCCGTCGCCACGCAGGCCTTCCAGGTCTGGTTGAACAAGCCGGTGGAAGAGCTGGGTTGGGAGCTGCCGCCGATCAACATCTCGGGCTATGTCGAACCCTTCGACACCTGGGCCGACATGCGGCAGCTTATCCACCGCGAGGATTGGAAGACGCCGCCCGAAGCCATCGCCTATTTCTGCAGCGTCCTGCCGGATGCCGAGATCGGCAAGGACGAGACGACCGCCGGAGCGCCGGAACTGGCGGGCCAGCATGTGCGCGAGAACGCCGTGACCTTCCTCAACCGCGACGTGGGCTATTTCTGGCCCAAGGCGGCGGACAAGGACGGCTTCGACTGGTCGCTCCTGCATGCGCAGGGCACGCAGGCCAAGGGCGAGAAGCGTTTCGACAGCCAGTTCTGGACCGCCAACATCAACCCGACGGAGCGCTATATCCTGTCGCTCCCCGGCTCGCTCAAATACCGCATCTCGCCGCTGGAGACGCATTTCGACAACCTGACCATCGCAGGCGACTGGACCGATTGCGGCCACCAGGCAGGCTGTGTCGAGGCGGCGGTGATGTCGGGGCTTTTGGCGGCCTCGGCTTTGTCGGGGGCGCCCCGGCCGGAGAACATCATCGGGTATGACCACCCCTAGGCCCGAAGGACGACACCTATGACGAAATCAGACCGTATCAAACGCCCGGTGCCGGAACGCACCAAGCCCAAACGCGGCGTTCTGGGCGCGCTGGGTCAGTCGGACGCCATGCTGGGCAATGGCATGGACCACAGCACGCCGGAAACCGGGGGCCATCCGCTTGGCCCCGGTTTTGCCGATACGAGAGGCGCGGACCCGTTGGGCCTCATCGACGAAGGCGTGCGCGCGGCCTCGGACCTTGTCGATGCGCATATCAGGCAGGGCGAGGAGACCGCCGCGCGGCTGGGCAAGGCCACGGGGGCCATTTCGGCCGCACAGGGGGATGTGACGGGGCTGCTCACGGGACTGGTGCGGGCCTATTCCGACGTGGCCTCGGTCTGGGTGGATATCGTGGGCTCGCTGGCCCACAAGCTTGACGGCAGCGGGCAGTCCAAGGCGGAGGCCCCGGCGGCCACCGCAGCACTCCCCGCCCCCGGTCTCAGCATCGCAAGCCAGGGGCGTGTCGAGGCCAGCATCGAGATGTTCCGCCCTGCCCCCGGTGTCACACCGCAACCGCTGATCGCCCAGACGGCGGAAGGGGCGGCGCAGATCACGGACGTCAGCTTTCAGCCCGGCATGGCAGGCACGGCGGGCATGATCCGCCTCTCCGTCCCCGGCGGACAAGCGCCCGGCACCTACCACGGGCTGCTCCTGTCCACCGCCGACCAGCGCCCGGCGGGGGTGATCACCCTGACCGTGCTGGCACCCGAGGCCACGCCATGACCTTCCACGGCGTCGATACCGTCTCGCCCGTTCTGGACGAATACGGCGCCATGGTGCGCGAGGTCATGGGTGCCTACCTGCCCAAGGAAGAGCCGCGCCAGTACCTCTACGACCCTGTCGCCGATTACCCGACGCGCGGCGGCAAGATGATGCGTCCGAGCCTCTGCATCGCCACCGCCCGCGCCTTTGGCGCCGAGCCCGCGCGCGCCGCCCGTGCGGCCGCCGCCATCGAGATGCTGCACAACTCGCTGCTCATCCACGACGACATCGAGGACGAGAGCGAGGAACGCCGGGGACGCCCGACGCTGCACGCCATGCACGGCATCCCCATCGCGCTGAACGCAGGCGACACGCTGGCGATGCTGTCGATCCGGCCATTGCTGGAGAACGTCTATGACACGATCCCATGGCTGGCGCTGCCAATCATCCATGACATGGAGCGCATGGCCCGCGAATCCGCCGAAGGTCAGGCGCTGGAACTGGGCTGGCGCAAGGACCCGGGGGCGCGGCCCACACGCGACGATTACCTGCTGATGGTGCTGAAAAAGACCTGCTGGCTGGCGGCGATCTATCCCTGCCGTCTGGGTGCGATGTTGGGCACGCGCGGCAAGATTGCATCGGACGCCTTCATCCGCTTTGGCTTCTTCTTTGGTGCCGCCTTCCAGATACAGGACGACGTGCTGAACCTGCGCGGCGGGCCCGCCTACGGCAAGGAAGGCTGCGGCGATCTGTGGGAGGCGAAATGGACGCTGATGCTGATCGACGTTGCAAAGGCGCTTGAGGACAGCGAAAAGCCCCGGTTCGAGGCTTACCTGCGCAAATCCCGCGACGACCGGACCGAGGACGAGATCGCCTGGCTCTTCGACAAGATGGAAGCCATCAGGGCCATCGAGAACGCGCAGGCCTTTGCCCGTGGCCTTGCGGGGGCGGCGCTGCGCGAATTCTCCATCCTGCTCGCCGATGTTCCGGACGGGCGCGACAAGCGGTTCATCCGCGACCTGATCACATGGACCTTCCGCCGTGACCACTAAGCACGCAGAAGCCCGTGAAACGACCTGAAGACCTGGAATGACGTAATGAGCAATGACACCGCCACCAAAGACGCCTTGAAAGGCTGGCTCGAGGCCAACGGCCTTGGGCAGTACCAAAACGCCATGGCCGCGCAGGACATCACGCTTGATACGATCACCGACCTCGACGATGCGGACCTGCGCGAACTGGGCGTCTCCATCGGGCACCGCAAGGCGCTGCGTCGCGCGATCGAGGCGTTGCAGGACGAAGGGAACGGGGCGGAAAGCGACACGGGCCAGCGCCGACAACTGACCGTACTCTTCTGCGATCTGGCCGGGTCCACCGAGCTTGCCCGCCGCTACGACGCCGAGGACATGGCGGCGATCCTGCGAAAGTATCACGACCGTTGCTACAAGATCATCAAGGCCTGGGGCGGCCGCCCGCTGGGCACGCAGGGCGACGGGGTGATCGCCTGTTTCGGCCTGCCGCAGGCGCAGGAGAACGACGCGGAGCGCTGCGTGCGCGCCGCACTTGAGATGTCGGAGGCGATTGAGGCGCTTCCCTTCGAGGACGGGCTGCAACTGCATTCCCGGATCGGCGTCGCCACGGGCCGCATGTACGTGCGCGGCGCGGTCGAGGAACCGGGCAACGTGGTGGGCGACGCGCTCAACCTTGCCGCGCGCCTGCAGGACCAGGCGGAAACCGATACCGTCGTGCTGTCCAGCGGCACGAAGCGACTGGTGGAAAAGGTCGCGCGGCTGACCTCGCGCGGGGCGCATGCTCTCAAGGGTTTTGCCGAGCCCGAGGAGATCTGGACCGCCACCGGCATGTACGAGATCGCCGACCGGCTGAAGGACGAGGACCCCCATGCGGATCACAAGCTGATCGGCCGCGAGGCCGAGATCGGGACGCTCAAACGCCTCTGGGAAAGCGCGAAATCCGGTCAGGGCCAGGTGGCGATCATTTCGGGTGATGCGGGTATCGGCAAATCCTACGTCCTCGACGCCCTGCGCGAGATCGTGGCGCCCGACGATCACGTGCACATGCGCCTCTTCAGCGCGCCCTTCTATGAAAACAGCGCGATGTTCCCCGTGATCGCGCAGCTGACCCATGCGGCGGGCATCCAGCCCGATGACACGACAGCCGAGAAGCTGGGCAAGATCGAGGTGCTGTTCCCGTCGAACAGCGGTCAAGACGTAGCGCTGATCGCAGACCTTCTGTCGCTCGATACCGAAGGGGCTTATCCGCCGCTCGACATGACGGCGGCGGAGAAGAAACAGGAGACCTTCGGCGCGCTGCAACGGCAACTCTTGCGCCACGCGGGCACGCAGCCGGTGCTGATCCTGGCCGAGGACGCCCATTGGGCCGATCCCACCTCGCTTGAATTCCTGTCGACCATCGTGCCGCAGATCATCCCGGAAAACCCCATCCTGCTCGTGGTCACCCACCGCCCGCCGCTCGATCTGGGCTGGGACGGGTTCGACCATGTCACGCATATCCCCCTCGACCGGCTGACCGCCGAGCAAAGCCGCGAGATCGTGGCGCGGGTGATGGGCGACAAGACCTGCCCTCCGGAAGTGCTGCACGACATCATCGAGAACGCCGATGGGGTGCCTTTGTTTGTCGAGGAACTCGCCCGCTCGGTCGCCGATCAGCTTGACGACGCGGGCTTCAAGAAGCTGCGCCTGCCGTCATCGCTCGAGGATTCTCTGCGCGGACGTCTTGACCGGCTGACCGAGGGCAAGAGCCTTGTTCAGACGGCCTCGGTCTTTGGCAGGCGGTTCTACCTGTCTCTGCTGCGTCCGATCCTCAACATGGACGAGGCCCGCCTCGCCCCGGCCATCGAAGAGCCGGTCAAGGCCAACATCATTTTCCCTGCCGATCCCAACAGCACCGAAACGATGCTTTTCCGGCATGCGCTGGTGCAACAGGCGGCCTACCGCGGGCTGCTCCGCGCCCAGCGCAAGGAGTTGCACGCGCGGATCGCGCAACTGCTGGTCGAACACCGCCCCGGCATTGCCGAGACCGAGCCTGAAACCCTCGCCCGTCATTTCGCAGGCTCGGGACAGTTGCCCGAAGCCATTCAGTACCTGATTGCCGCAGGCCAGCGCGCCACCGCGCGGGCGGCGCAGATCGAGGCGACGAACCACTATCTCGCTGCGCTTGATCATCTCAAGGACATGCCCGCCTCGCCCGAACGGGACGCGCAGGAGGTGCTGTTGCAAGCGCTCTTGGGCGGCGCGCTCATGGCCACGCGCGGTTTCGCGGCGCCGGATGTCTACAACGCCTTCGCCCGCGCGCGCGAGCTGTGCCTGCAATTGGGCGACAACCCGATGTACTGCTCGTGCCTCTACGGGCTTTTCACCGTCAACGCCTCGCGCTCGAACAAGGCCGAGGCCGTGGCACTGGCCGAAGAAATGCTCGCCACCTTCGGCGAGGCCCCGGTGCCGTCATGGGCCATCGCCGCGCATTTCTCGATGGGCGTGGCGCTCTTCTTCCTGGGCTGCCTGGACGAGGCGCAGGAGCGGTTCGAAAAGGCGGTCGAGCTTTATTCAGATGACCAGCACGCCCCTCTGGTCGAACAATTCGGCGATAATCTGGCGGAATTTTCGCTGTGCTATCTGCAATGGCTGCACCTGCAAAAGGGGCAGATCGATCTTTCGGCCAGCTACCTCGACCGGGCCGAAAAGATGGCCGACGATCTTAACAACAAGAACGCGCAGACACGCTCGATCTCGTTCCGGATGGGGCGGTTGCAGGAGCTGGGCGACGTCGCCGCCGTGGCCGAGATCGCCCCGAAGGTCATCGAGATATCCATGAAGCAAGGATATCCGTACTGGGCCACCGCCGGGCAGATCGGGCTTGGCTGGGCCATGGCGCAGGGCGGCCAGCCCGAGGGGATCGGGATGATCGAGGCGGGGTTGGGGTTCTACGACATGATAGGCCAAAAGACCCCGCAGACCTATTGGCGCACTTATCTGATTGCCTCGCTTATCCGCGCCGGCCGGCGCGACGACGCCATCGCCGCCGCCGATCAGGCAATTGCCCAATGCGAGACCGGACTTGATGCCTTTGCCAAGGCGGCGCTTTTGCGGCTCAAGGGGCAGGCCCTTTTGATCGCCCCGGCCGAGCCTGCGGCGGCCGAGACCTGTTTCACCGAAGGGCTGGCCTTTGCCCATGAGACCGGGAACCGGATGCACGGCTTTCAATGCGCGCACAGCCTTGCCACCCTGCTGCAAGGGCGTGGACGGGGGAGCGAGGCGCGCGAGGCGCTCGAAAAGGCCATCGCCGGAATCGAGACCACCGATGACTTCGCCGAACTGGCATCGGCGCGGGCACTTCTGGCCGAATTGTCGGATTGACGGCCCTTGGCGGAAGCAAAGCAGCGCGTTCTTGTCCTGGGGGGCACCGGCCATATCGGAGCGGCCATGGCCCGACATTTCGACGCCAGCGGTCACGCCGTGCGCGCCACGGGCCGCCAGCCGCAGCCGCGTCCCAACCTTGCGGATACCGCGATCACCCAGCTTGCGGGCGACGACACCGAAAAGGGTGTGCTGGAAGTCTGGCTGCGCGATACCGATCTCGTGGTTGATGCCGCCACGCCCTACCCGCTCTGGCGGCAGGGAAACAATCCGCGCGCATTGGTCCGGGCCGCACGGGCACGGATGCTCAGGCTTCTCGATCTCGCAGCCGCCGAAGGGGCCGCGCTGATCCATGTCTCTTCCTTCACGACGCTCCCGGCAGGCGGCAGCCTGCAGGACCGGCTGCGGCTGGCAACAGTGCGCGGGCTGCATCCCTATTTCGAGGTCAAGGAAACGGTCGAGCGCGAGGCGCTCCGCGCCATTGCCTCCGGGCTGCGTGGGGCAGTGCTGAATCCCGCTGCCTGCCTTGGTCCCTACGATCTGAAACCCGTGGAACAGGCGTTCATCCCGGCGCTTCTGAAAGGCCAGGTCAAAGGCACCGTGCGCCACCCGATCAACGTCGTGGATGTGCGCGACGTGGCGGCCAGCGCCGGCGCGCTCTTCGAAAAGGGCTTTCCCACTCCGCGCGTTCCGATCTTTGGCCACAACATCACCGTCGAGGCGCTGAGCGAGGCGATCTGTGCCATGGCACAGGTTCCCGCGCCCAGGCTGCGCGCCCCGATAAGCCTTGGCGTTGCGGGTGCCTACTGGGCCGAGACCGCCGCCGCCCTCGCGGGCCGCAAATCACCCTGGCCCAGCCTGCCGATCCTGCTGACGGCGGCGGGCCGCGCCTTTGCGGGCGGCGCGGAACAGGCGGCGCTTGGCGTGCCGATCAGACCGCTTGAGGAAACGCTGCGGGATGCGCTGGCCTGGTACCGCGCGATCGGGCGCTGCTGATCAGTCGGCCAGAACCGCCCCCCCGGTGACCAGCTGCGACAGCCGCGCGCTCAGCAGGCGGTCGGGTTCGGCCAGGTAGTATTTTCCGTGCCGGATATCGCCCCCCATCGCCGCCTCCAGCATCGCCATCTCTTCCTTGTTGTGGGTGACGCGGTCCATGAAGGTGTCGGACATCATCTGCATGCCCTCCTCGAAGTCCGCATCCTCGCCCAGAAGATTGCTGGCCGCTTTTGCAAGACGGGGCAGCGCCGCCTCAACGCGGACCCATTCCTCTGCCGTCACAAGCGTGGAGTGATCCATGATGTGATTGAGAAGCCCGTGCTCGCTTGCCGTGATCCTGATCTGGAAATCCTCGGGCAGGATCGCATTCGCGAACCCGTGGAATATCTTCGCGTATTTCTGGGGTATCTCTTCGGAGGAAGACCGCACCTCTTCTGCCACCGCGTCGAAGCCGGGGCATTCGGAGGGCATCAGCAGGTCTCGCATCTTGCCGATCTGCCTGTGCAGGTCTACCTCGGCCCCCTTCTCGGCCGTTCCGTTCAGCAGAACCTTCATGCCGGAAAAGGCCCCCACCGAGCCGATGTAGGTGATCAGCTCGGACCGGAAACTGAGCACCTCCGCCGCGCGGCGGTTGACCTCCGTCTTGAAGAACTTCTCGGACAGCGGCCAGTAGCCGTGCAGACGTTCAGGACGCGGGAAAAGCACGTCGGTGAACTGGTTTGGCACGGTTTGCGCCGGTACGCAGAAATCGGGCTTGGTGTAGTGCCGCCGGGGCGAGCCAGGGGCCAGCCCCCATTGCCGCGACAGCACGGAATCGGCAATCGTCGCAGGGCTGATCACTGAAATCTCGGCTGCCGCCTCGGCCTGGCAGAATTCCTGTGCCCTGCCCGCCTGCTTGACCTGTGCGTTGAAGGCCGCGATGTCGAGCGCCTCCCCGGAGGTGATCACCTCGAAAAGATCGGGATCGGTCAGCACCGACACTTTGCCCGACAGGTTTCGCTCCCGGATCGCCAGCTCTGACACGTCGCCGGTTTCCAGGTGTTGCTTGAAGCTGCCCTGAAGGAACTCCTTGGACATCTTGCGCGATTGCAGGTTGAAAGGCCGCTTGCGGTCCGGCAAGCGGCAGCGATAGCGCAGTTCGACCGGGGTTTCAGCGTCGTAGCGGTCAGCGTTGCCTACGACGCGCATTGCGTCCTCTTTGTTGCTCTTGCGCCAGCCGAAAAGCTGCTCGACCCCATCCACCCGTTTCCAGTGCGCTGCCCCGATCCGTTCGTAGAGCGTGTTGCCCGCCTCCCGCACGAGGTCCGCAGCGATCGAGAAAGGCCGCAGCGTCTCGAACACCCGTACGATCCGGTCAGGTCCGGGATAGGAGAACTTGGGCTTCAGACCCAGAATTTCCGTCACCGGCTGTGTCGGGTAATCGGTAATCGAGACGTGCAGCGGCTCTTCCAGCTCGCGCATGTCGATGAGCTTCTGGATGATGTGCCGTCGCTGGATCAGGCCCTGGTAGCAGGCGTTCTCTGTAAAGCGCGAGTCGCGGAATTGCTTGAGCGAGAACTGGTTGATCGGCAGATCGCCCCCCAGCAGCTGCAGCACGAAGCCCTGCCCGATCTTCAGCCCATCGAATTCGTTCTTCTGGAGGGTCTTGTCGTGCAGGTCCTCGACCAGTGTGCTGACCCACTTGTTCACCGACTCGTGCTGGGTTTCATGCACCGCCGTCTGCGGCGGCGTGTGGCTGTGCAGCTGGATGATCGACCGTTCCTGCGCCTGCGCCCCGCTCATCAGCGCGGGCAAGACCTGGGCGGTCATATCGAGGATGTCGCGCTTGGCCCGGTCCTTGCTGAGATCGAGGCTCAGCCAGTCGTTCTCGGGCGATTTGATCTGCGAGCCCATGGTCGGGATGCCCGCCACCTCGCTTGCCGTGATCGCGGTGCCGGTATCGTCGACGTAGGAAAAGGCCGACACGAAACCGGTGGTGACAAGGTTGCGCCCCGCGCTGTTGTACATGCGATGCGGATCGTTCGGGGCCTCGCCCGCGAAGTCCTCTTCCTCGAACCAGTCGTAGCATTTCACGGGCACGGCGAGGTTGATCTCGCGCGCGCGGCGCTTGGCGACGGCATTGAGGTCCGAATTCATCTGGTCGAAATCGCAGATGATCAGGTAGACGAAATCGCCCCAGGCCTCGAAGCGCATGTGCTTTTCGACGTGCAGGTACTCTGAGACGAAGCGGTTAAGCTTTGCGAAATCCGCCTTGATCGGCAACACCCGGATCGAGGCATTGGGCATGCTGAAGGCACCGCCCACAGCCTCGGTGGCCCCCCGCGCGGTGTTGAAGAAGTTCATCGTGCGGATGTAGTCGAGATCAAACGCATCCTCGGCGTCGTCGCCTTCGGGCGCGCACGCCGCCAAGGGTTCGGGCGTGGAATCCTCCTCGGCCTGCTCCTCCGCCTGCTTTTCCAGCAACGCCTTGAGATGCGCGCCCGCGTTCCATTCGTCCTTGCGCCCGCGCCAGACCAGTGTGTCCGCCAGTCCGTACGTCATGTCGACCTGCATCCAGAGCGGGCATACCGGAGTCAAAGAGGCAACCCGTGTGCCATCCGCCTCGCGTTCCTCGGCCACTTCGAGGCCGAGCGACTCGACGATCGGCAGCCCCGCCAGACTGTGCACATCGATGCGGAAGCCCCCGTCGAGCTGGCCCAGCAGCATGTTCTGCGGCCCCAAGAGCCCGCCGCGCGCGATGGATTTCACGGGCATCTTGGCCGAGGTGATCGCCTGGTAGCAGGTCGCATGGGGATCACCCGCATCTCGGAACTGCTTGAAATTAATGGTATTCGCGTAGGTGCGCGGGAACATCGACCACAGCATGTCCCGCAGACCCGGCAGCCAGTCCTTGGGGTTCACCCAGGATTTCAGTCGCTCCGGGCGTAGCTGATCGCGGAATGTCCCCTGATCGAGAAAATCGGGCAGCACCGGCTCCCCGGTGATCCCGTCGCTCGCCATGCCCGCGAAGGTGCGCAAGAGGTCCGTGCCCAGCCGGGTAAAGCCCGCCACGTTGCTCGACAATTGCTGCAGGGGCTTGGTGATCGTATCCATGCTGGGCGGAATGTCGAAGATGCCCGCTGCGCGGTGCTGGTAAACGGACAGGAAGGGGCGGTACGCCTGCATCTCACCCGCATAGGCGTGCGCCGCCCGCTTGGTCGAGACCTGGAACACCCGCCGCGCGCCATGGGGGTCGCGGACCCATTCGCTGACAGAGGGATCGAGCTTGGCCAGCAGCTTCGGCCAGCCGTAAACCTCGCGCCCCGTGCTCATCGACATCTCGTTGTCGACAAAGATGAAGGGCGAGGTGAAGGCCCAGTCGTGGAACACCGGCCCTTCGGGCGTCACGTTGAGCCAGCGCAGCGGGATGCCGAAGGCGACCTCGCGCTGGGACACCCAGCCCATGTTGGCGGCCTGCAGGGACATCCGGCCGTAGTCGAGGATGACGAGGTAGACGAAGGGGACAAAGGGTTTGAACTGCACCAGATGCGGGGCCTGGTTGAGGTAATTGGTGCAGAAGGTCTCAAGCCGCGACAGGCTGGCGCGGAGCGGAAAGACCGACATCGTCACATCGCTGAAGGCGAAGGGTGGCGACATCTGCAGCGAGCTCGCCGCGCCCCGGGCAATGTTGTAGGGAATAGCCGACATGCGCACCCCCCCAGCGACTTCTGTCCAGACCCCTCTGATCCCCGAGCGTAGGAGAAACGTTCCCACCACACAAGCTTTTCGGATCAGGGGCTTAGCAGTGGTGTTTGAGAAGGTGCATGAGGAGTGCGGGAAAATCCATGCGGATCAAGGTGCTGGCTGGTCGATTTGCCCGTCCGCAGCGGTCGCGCAAGTTTCGGGCACCCTGAACCGGTCCTATGCGCCACCCCCGTTGGCTTGCCTGCGCAGGCGGTCTAATCTGATCTTGGGAAGAGGAGACGCGGGCATGTCGCCGGACATATCGTCAGAACCGCGCGGGGATGTCACCGCGTCAAGGATCACGAACGAGGCGCGCCCGTGAACCCGGCCCACTGGCTTGTGCGCACCGCACGCCGCCTCCCCGACACGCCCGCCCTCTTCACCGGCACGCGGGCCGATGCCGACTATGCCGCTTTCGCCCGTCACGCCGCCGCCATCGGGGCCGGGCTGCGCGCGCGGGGGATCGCGAAAGGCGACCGCGTGGCGCTGTTCATGGGCAACGCCACCGCCTATCTGGGAATCCTCTACGGCATCTGGTGGATCGGCGCCGCCGCCGTGCCGATCAACGGCAAGCTGCACCCGCGCGAGGCCGCGTGGATCATCGGAAACAGCGGCGCGCGGCTGTGCTTCACCGACGCTAAGTCAGACGACAGTCTGCGGGATCACCTGCCCACGGGCGCTGACACCCTCTCGATCCACGACGCAGCCTTCGAGACCCTCCGTGCCACGCCGCCAATCGGCGCCCCCGTTTCGCTGGACACCTCCGACCTCGCCTGGCTCTTCTACACCTCCGGCACCACAGGCCGCCCGAAGGGCGTGCAGATCACCTGCGGGAACATCGCCGCGATGTGTTTCAGCTACTTCGTCGACGTGGATGACGTGCGCCCCGAGGACGCGATCCTCTACGCCGCACCGATGAGCCACGGCGCGGGGCTTTACAACTTCATGCACGTGTTGCGCGGCGCGCGCCACGTGGTGCCCGACAGCGGCGCTTTCGACGCGGGCGAAATCCTCGACCTCGCGCCCCGGATCGGCCCCGTGTCGATGTTCGCCGCCCCCACCATGGTCCGCCGCCTTGTCGACCGCGCCCGCGCCACGGGCAGTACCGGCGACGGTCTGCGCACAATCGTCTACGCGGGCGGGCCGATGTACGAAGCCGACATCCTCGAGGCGGTCGAGGTCATGGGCCCGCGTTTCGTCCAGATCTACGGTCAGGGCGAATGCCCCATGGGCATCACCGCCCTGCCCCGCGCCGCCGTCGCCGACCGCGGGCACCCGCGCTGGCGCGAGAGGCTGAACTCTGTCGGCACCGCGCAGGCGGCGGTCGAGGTCGCGATCCTCGATGCAGACGGCTCGCCCCTGCCCCCCGACACCGAGGGCGAAATCGCCGTCCGGGGCGCCACGGTCATGGCGGGTTACTGGCAGAACCCCGAGGCGACGGCAAAGACGCTCCGCGATGCCTGGCTCTGGACCGGGGACATGGGCCACATGGACGCCGAGGGCTATGTCACGCTCAAGGACCGCTCCAAGGACGTGATCATCTCGGGCGGCACCAACATCTACCCCCGCGAGGTGGAGGAAGTGCTCCTCTCCCACCCCGCCGTCCACGAGGCCGCCGTGGTCGGCGAGCCTGACCCGGAATGGGGAGAAACTGTCGTGGCGTTCCTGACGTGCCACGAAGGTCAGACCGTGACCGAAGCCGCGCTCGACACGCTCTGCCTCGACCGGATCGCGCGATTCAAGCGGCCTAAGCGGTATGTCTTCGTCGCGGAGCTGCCGAAGAACAATTACGGCAAGGTGCTGAAGACGGCGTTGCGGGAGATGTTGGGGGAGGAACGTCGCGGCTGAAGTGGGCACGCTGGTGCAACGTGATGGGAGCGCCATGGCCAAGCCCGGTCCAGAGGCCGTTCCCGTCGTTTCCAAACGTTCCGCGCCACGGACTTGATCGGAGCGCCCTTGCGTTGATGGTTGGGGGCCGGGCCCAAGCCGGGACGTGACGGTTCCAGTCGATCCGGCAATGCCCAGCGAAATGCGCGGCGCGGCAGACCAACGGAAAGTGGTGCAGGTTAGCTTCCGGCATTCTTGACGTCGATGACCGTGCGGCCAACGTAAGAGCTTTGGCGTGAACGCGGACAATGGATAAGAGTATCTTGCGCAATTTCAACATTTCTATTTCGCAAGAAATCTGGTAATATTAATTTAACCCTTTCCAAGTTGTGCCTTCGACAAAGACACCGGAACGCCTTCATTCTTGAGAGCTGCGATCTTGGGAACTGGCGTGTTCGCACGCCTTTTTCGGTTCATCCAATCGACTGACCTTTCGGGTGCCCAAGTGCACTTGAGTGGTTTCTGGATCTGTCATCGGGTTTTGCTGCTTCTGTACCCGTCACCCAAACCAATTATTGCGAGGGATTGACGGCAAAAAAAGGAGGGACCACCATGAACTACAATCCCATCGACACGAGTGTGAAACCGAGTGTTTGCCGTAGCCTGAGAATCGCTGCAGGGGTGTTCGTCATCGGGACAATCGGAATGCTCGCCGCGCCCACGGCGGAGGCAGCGTCGATTGTTCTGCCGGGTTTCGACCTGTTTCATACACCTACACCGCCAGGTGCCGGTTTCGGCTATGACCCCGACGGCCCGGGCCCCATCCCGCCGACAGTTGTGCCTTTCGAATCCTTTGCCGAAAATATCGGTGTCGGGGTTAGGTGCGGCTCCAAAGAGTTCGATTTCAATGACGGAAAGGGATGCGTTGCGACAGGAAACACGGACACGATTGTCGAGCGATTGGATCAGGCATCCGTGCCCTCAACGCCGGGGACGAGCGCGCCCATCGACATCGAAATGGTATCGCTGTCACTTGTCAGCGTGGATCCCTTGAACCTTTTTGGCCCGAGCGAGTTCATCGGTGCGCGGATCCTCAAGGATTTGACGACCGGAAACTACATTTACGGCAACGACAATGGCTCGACCATGGACATCACCTTTGACGATGCCAATGGGGGGACATGGACCTCCTGACGATCCAGCTTTACGGGTTGACCAGTGGCTTGACGCTTGATGTTCCCAAAGTTTTTGAAAGCGACCCCGTTGCGTGGCAACGCATCGCCCCTGGCAATGCGGTTTTGATTGAGGGCGTAAATCATCTGCTGAATGGGTTGGATACCACCGAGGATTTCCACACGACAGGACTGGTTCTGCACGATGACGGCAGTGGCACCACTCACCCGATCATTGCCGCCACACCGATCCCGGCGGCATTGCCACTGATGCTCGGCGGCATGGCTCTGTTGGGCGCGTTAGCAGCCCGGCGGCGCCGTTCGGTGTGACCCGCTGACTGGACCGATATCTAAGGCTCGACGTCGAAAACCATGGTCTCAATTTTCGGCGCCGAAGGGCTTTGGCCCTGCATCGTTTAGTCGGGGAGGATGCTGCTCCCGGAAAGGAAAAGTGCAGAAGTCAACTACGTGAACTCATCGTGGTGTAGATGAGAGGACGAACCTCGAACCAAACCAGTGCTCAGGTAGCGCTCCGCGCGGGAGCACGACAAAAGGTGGTGCGGAAGGTGGGACGAACCTAAAACCGTCGAAGCTCTCATCGCTCTTTCAGAGCGACTGTCGCCTAGCGCATCGCTGTGAAGGAGTTTGTTCCCTTGCTGCGCAAAAGAACTGTGGTGCGGGCGGTGGGACTCGAACCCACACGGGGCTACGCCCCAACGGATTTTAAGTCCGGTATGTCTACCATTCCATCACGCCCGCATGGGCCGCACCTAAACCGATGCAGCCTGCGGTGTAAATGCTCAGAGGTCTTTGCCCGGCACGGCGAGCGGCGCGCCATCGGACAGAAGCGCGCGCTCCGACAGCCACGGGTTGTTGCCCACCGCGATCAGCATCTGCTCCCGCGCCTCCGCGATCCGGCCGAGGTTCATCAGCGTCAGCGCCCGCCCCGCCTGTGCCGCGACATGCAGCGGTTGCAAGTCCAGCGCGACGTCGAGATCGACAAGTGCCTCTTCATGCGCGCCTTGCAGGAAGTTCACGAAGGCGCGCTGGTTGTAGCCTTCCGCATAGGTCGGACAATAGGCGACCAGCCGGTCGAAATGCTCCAGCGCACCAAGGTAGTCGGCGACCTCGCGGCGCCGCATCCCCGCGTCCAGCGCCGCTTGCGCCGTTTCATCCGGGGCGCGCAGCAAAATCTCCCACATGGTGCCCGACAGGCGCTGCCCCTCCGAGAAACGCTTCGCCTGCTGGGCTTGCGCGATCAGGGCCTGCAGTTCCTCTTTCACGTCCGCGGGATCGGGGCATGCGGCGCCCGCGCTTTGGACGACCGACATCACGAGGGCAAGGGTTAGGGACAACAGGATACGCATGTCACACAGGATGACGCGGGTTCGCGCCCGGTCAAGTCCCATCTGCAAGCATTGTCTCCTTGACCGCCTCCATCGCAACGTAAGTCGAGGTGTTGGAGACATGCGGCAGCGACGAAATCGTCTCGCCCAGGAAGGTGCGATAGGCGGTCATGTCCCGCGTGCGCACCTTGAGCAGATAGTCGAAATGACTCGCGATCATATGCGCCTGCTCGATCTCGGGTATCTTCACGACCGCGGCGTTGAAGGCCCTCAGCGCCGCCTCCCGCGTGTCGCTCAGCCGCACCTCGACAAAGGCCACGTGATCGAGGCCCAGCCGGATCGGGTCCAGCATCGCCCGGTAACCCAGGATCACCCCCTGTTCTTCCAGCCTGCGCAGACGTGCCTGCGTGGGCGATTTGGACAATCCGATGCGCTTGGCCAGATCGGTGATGCTGATCCGCCCGTCTTCGGCCAGCACGGATAGAATCGCATGGTCGAAACAGTCGAGCGTCGACTCTTCTTTTTTCATCGTGAAACCCTCGAATTTCCTCTAAATGGACTGCGTCATGGCCGATGATAAGGCAGAATGACTTTTTCCCATAGGCTATACTTGGTGAAACGCCCTTGGAGGATAAGATGGCTTACGATACGCCCGAGAACCTGCGCCTGAAGATCGACGCCAACATGTATGCCGACGCCGACGCGGTCCTTGCGCGGCTTGTCGATAATGCCAAGCTGAGCGGCGAGGAACGGGCCGAGATCTCGTCCCGCGCCGCCGATCTGGTACGCGCCATCCGCGCCACGACCTCCCCGGGGCTGATGGAAGTCTTCCTTGCCGAATACGGCCTCTCCACCGACGAGGGCGTGGCGCTGATGTGCCTGGCCGAAGCGCTCCTGCGCGTGCCCGACGCCGACACCATCGACGCGCTCATCGAGGATAAGATCGCGCCGTCGGACTGGGGCCGTCATCTCGGCCATTCCACCTCGTCGCTCGTCAACGCCTCCACCTGGGCGCTGATGCTGACGGGCCGCGTGCTCGACGACGATCAGCCCGGCCCCGTCCGTCACCTGCGCGCCGCGATCAAGCGGCTGGGCGAGCCGGTGATCCGCACCGCAGTGTCGCGCGCGATGAAGGAAATGGGCCGCCAGTTCGTGCTGGGCGAGGATATCGGTGCCGCCATGGACCGCGCCAAGGGCATGGAGAAGAAGGGCTTCACCTACAGCTACGACATGCTGGGCGAGGCCGCGCGCACCGAGGCCGACGCCAAGCGCTATCACCTCAGCTATTCCCGCGCCATCGCGGCCATCGCAACCGCCTGCACCCACGACGATATCCGGAAAAATCCCGGCATTTCCGTCAAGCTCTCCGCCCTGCACCCCCGCTACGAGGTCGCACAGGAAGACTCGGTCATGACCGAGCTTGTCCCGCGCCTGCGTGCCCTCTGCCTGCTGGCGAAATCCGCCGGCATGGGCCTCAACGTCGACGCCGAAGAGGCCGACCGCCTTGCCCTCTCGCTCCAGGTCATCGACCGCGTGATGTCCGAACCCGCGCTTGCGGGATGGGACGGCTTCGGCATCGTCGTGCAGGCCTTCGGCCCCCGTGCTGCCACCGTCATCGACACGCTTTACGAAATGGCCACCCGCCACGACCGCAAGATCATGGTGCGCCTTGTCAAGGGCGCCTACTGGGACACCGAGATCAAGCGCGCGCAGGTCGACGGTGTCGACGGCTTTCCCGTCTTTACCCAGAAGGCCGCGACCGACGTCAGCTACATCTCTAACGCCCGCAAGCTTCTGAGCCTGACCGACCGCATCTATCCTCAATTCGCCACCCACAACGCCCACACCGTCGCCGCCGTCCTGCACATGGCAGACGACAAGGAAAAGTTCGAATTCCAGCGCCTGCACGGCATGGGCGAGACGCTGCATACGCTGGTGATGAAAGACCACGGCACCCGCTGTCGCATCTACGCCCCTGTCGGCGCGCACCGCGATCTTCTGGCCTACCTCGTGCGGCGTCTCTTGGAAAACGGCGCAAACTCCAGCTTCGTCAACCAGATCGTGGACGAGGACGTGCCCCCGGAGGTGGTCGCCGCCGACCCCTTCGAGCAGCTGGGCCAGACCAACATGACCATCGCCAAGGGCCCCGAGGTCTTTGCCCCCCTGCGCGCCAACGCGCGCGGCTTCGACCTCAGCCACACGCCCACGCTGGTCGAGATCGACAAGGCCCGCAACAAGTACAAGGACCACCAGTGGCAGGCCGCCCCGATCCTTGCGGGCAAGGCCCAGCCCGAGGCCGCCCAGCCCGTGATCAACCCCGCCGACCCCGATGCCTCCCCCGGCACCGTGCGCAACGCGTCCGCCAAGGACGTGGCGACCGCGCTCGACAAGGCGGAACCCTGGACCGCCCCGCTGTCAGAGCGCCGCAAGGTGCTCTTGAAAGCCGCCGAGATGCTCGAAGACAACTTCGGCGAAATCTTCGCCCTTCTGGCGCGCGAGGCGGGCAAGTCGCTGCCCGACTGCGTGGCCGAACTGCGCGAAGGCGTTGATTTCCTGCGCTATTACGCCGCCCAGGCCACCGACGAGCCGCCCGCAGGTATCTTCACGTGCATCTCGCCGTGGAACTTCCCCATGGCGATCTTCGTGGGCCAGGTCTCGGCCGCGCTGGCCGCAGGCAATGCCGTGCTCGCCAAACCGGCCGAGCAAACGCCGCTCATCGCGCATCTGACCGTGCAGACCCTGCTCAAGGCAGGCGTCCCGCCAACCGCCCTGCAACTGCTGCCCGGCGGCGGCGACGTGGGCGCCGCGCTCACCGGTGACGCACGCATCAACGGCGTCGCCTTCACCGGCTCTACCGCCACCGCCCAGCGCATCCGCGCCAACATGGCCGACCACTGCGCCCCCGGCACGCCGCTCATCGCGGAAACCGGTGGTCTGAACGCGATGATCGTGGACAGCACCGCGCTGCCCGAACAGGCCGTGCAGGCCATCGTGGAAAGCGCCTTCCAGTCCGCAGGCCAGCGCTGCTCGGCCCTGCGCTGCCTTTATGTGCAGGAGGACATCGCCGAGGACCTCACAAAGATGCTGATCGGGGCCATGGAAACCCTGCGCATGGGCAACCCGTGGGAGCTGAGCACCAACGTCGGCCCCGTCATCGACGAGGCCGCGCGCAAAACCATCGCCGACCATATCGAGACCGCCCGCGCCGAGGGCCGCCTGCTGGCCGAACTCAAGACCCCGGCGCAAGGCACCTACATCGCCCCCACGATCCTGCGCGTCAAAGGCATCGGCGATCTGGAGCGCGAGATATTCGGCCCCGTGCTGCATCTGGCCACCTTCAAATCCCACGACCTCGACAAGGTGATCGACGCCATCAACGCGACCGGCTACGGGCTGACCTTCGGCCTGCACACCCGCATCGACGACCGCGTGCAGTACGTCTCCGAGCGGATCGAGGCGGGCAACATCTACATCAACCGCAACCAGATCGGCGCCATCGTCGGCAGCCAGCCCTTCGGCGGCGAAGGTCTCTCGGGCACCGGCCCCAAGGCGGGCGGTCCGAACTACCTGCCGCGCTTCGGCAAGCCCGATGTGCAGAGCGTGGAGGGAGCATGGGACAAGCCGCAGGACAGCCTGCCCGCCCTGCCCAAACACGGACCCTACAGGCCCATCGAAACCCTCTCGATGCCCGGACCCACGGGCGAGTCGAATCGCCTCTCCACCCTCCCCCGGAATGCGCTGCTCTGCATGGGACCGGGGTCCGAGACCGTCGCGGCACAGGCCCGCGCCGTCGAAGCCCTGGGCGGCACGGCGCTGAAAGCCACCGGCCAGATCGACCCCGCACTGCTGACCACCGGCCCGGAGTACGGCGGCATTCTGTGGTGGGGCGAAGCGGAGACCGGTAGGGAAATCGAACAGGCGCTGGCTAAGCGCAAAGGCCCGATCATCCCCCTGATCCCCGGCATGCCTGACCCCGCCCGCGTCCGCGCCGAGCGCCACGTCTGCGTGGACACCACCGCCTCGGGGGGCAACGCGGCGCTGCTGGGTGCGGCCAGCTAGAACCCAAGCGCCCCGGGGTCTATCGCGGGGTCTCTCCGCCTGAGAAATCGCCCCGGACCACATCCGGGGCGCATCTTCGCCAAACTAAACGGTGAGCGCACATCCTGCGGCATTCCCGCTCTTGACCCCGCGCCACCAATCCCCCAGCGTCGCCCCATGTTTCCGATCCGCGATCACAACCCCTCGGGCCGCATTCCCTTCGTCACCTACATCCTGATGGCGGCCAACATCGGCATTTTCCTCAGCTACGTCCCGATCCTCGGGGACGAACGCGCGATCGGTGCCTTCTACAACGCCTACGCGCTCGTGCCCGCCCGCATCGGTCAGGGCTACGGCTTCGAGGGCCTCTTCACCTCCATGTTCCTGCACGGCGGCTGGATGCACCTAGCGGGCAACATGCTGTTTTTGTGGATCTACGGCGACAATGTCGAGGACGAGATGGGCCATATCCCCTTCCTCCTTTTCTACCTCGTCGTCGGCGTGGCCGCAGGGCTCACCCAAGTTGCGATCGAGCCCACCTCGCGCGTCCCCATGGTCGGCGCCTCCGGCGCCATCGCGGGCGTCATGGGCGCCTACCTGCTGCTCTTCCCAAAGGCGCAGGTGGATATCCTTGTGATCTTCATCGTCTTCTTCCGTATCTTCCCGATCCCCGCTTGGATATTGCTGACCCTCTGGTTCGGCATGCAGTTCCTTGGCGGCATCGGTGCCGACCCGAACCTCGGCGGCGTCGCCTACTGGGCCCACGCAGGCGGCTTCGCGGCGGGGCTTATCGGCGCGATTCCCCTCTGGATGAAGCGCGGGGCCACCGCCTTCTGGCGGCGCACCGATGGCCATCCGCCACATCCCGAAACGAAATACCCCCGGATCAACAGCAGCCGCATTCCCAAGGTCAGACGCAGATGACCGACGCCACCCAGATGCAGATCACCGCCTCCTGCCACTGCGGGGCCGTGACGCTGACCGCGACCCTGCCGCGCGGCCTGTCGGACGTCAGCCGCTGCACCTGCTCCTTCTGCCGTCGCAGGCAGGCCGCCGCCGTCATGGCCACTGCCGCCACGCTCGAGGTCACCAAGGGGGCCGATAACCTGACGCTCTACAGCTGGGGCACCCACACCGCGAAACACTATTTCTGCAAGACCTGCGGCATCTACACCCACCACCAACGCCGCTCGAACCCCGCCGAATGCGGCGTGAACCTCGGGTGTATCGAGGGCGTGAACACGTGGGAGCATGAGCCGGTCCCATGGACCGACGGCATCAACCACCCGGCAGACGCCAAATAGGGATCAGCCCCGGATCACCTTGGCAAAGCTGGCAAAGATCGGCTCGTTCGCGCAAACCACCTGCCCGTGCTCAAGAATGTCGCGCTCGGGATCAATAGGCTCAGCCAACCCGCCCGCCTCGCGCACGATGATCAGCCCCGCCGCCACGTCCCAGACGTTCAGCCGCCGCTCCCAGAAGCCGTCGTAGCGCCCCGCGCCCACGTAAGCCATGTCGAGCGCCGCCGCCCCCCAGCGCCGCACGCCAGCGCAGGCGGGCAACAGGCGGCCAAGCTCTTTCAACGTCTCCGGCAGGTCCGACCGCCCGCCAAAGGGCAGCCCGGTGGCAAAGATGCTCTCGATCATCTTGCTGCGCCCCGAGACGCGCAGACGGCTCTCGTTCATCCAGGCGCCGGCGCCCTTCTCGGCAAAGAACATCTCGTCCTTGGCCGGGTCAAAGACCACGCCCGCCACGACCTGCCCCTTGTGCTCAAGCGCAATCGACACCGCCCAGTGCGGCAGCCCGTGCAGGAAGTTCGTGGTCCCGTCCAGCGGATCGACGATCCAGCGCCGCGTCGGGTCCTGCCCGTCCTCGCCGCCACCCTCTTCGGCCAGCCAGCCATAGGTGGGCCGCGCGCCCATCAGTTCCTCCTTGAGGATCTTCTCGGCGGCCAGATCGGCCTTGGAGACGAAATCCCCCGCGCCCTTCATCGACACCTGCAGGTTCTCGACCTCGCGGAAGTCCTTGACCAGCGACCGGCCCGCCTTGCGCGCCGCCTTGATCATGATGTTGAGATTCGCGCTGCCAACCATGGGGGACCTCTTTGCCTCGATCAGATGCCCCCTTTAGGCCCCTTGCGCCCGGATGCCAAGGGTGGGCGGTGCGCCCACCTTACCGAACGCCCCCCGTAAGGTGGACGCCCCGTCCACCCCCCCTTGCCATTCCGCACCAATCCGTCAGTCTGGCGCGAAACAAACCCGAGGGGAGAGACACCATGACCGACAAAATGCAACAGATCGTGCTGGCCAGCCGCCCGGACGGCGCGCCGACCCATGACAACTTCCGGCTCGAGACCGCCGATATGCCCACGCCGGGCGACGGCGAAATCCTCGTCGCCGTGAGCCACATGTCGCTCGACCCCTATATGCGCGGCCGCATGGACGACGCGAAATCCTACGCCCAGCCGGTGCCCGTCGGCGGCAAGATGGAAGGTGGCGGTGTGGGCCAGGTCCTCGCCTCCAACTCCCCGCATTTCAAGGAGGGCGACCACGTCTTCGGCATGTTCGGCTGGGCCACTCACGCGGTGGCCGACGCCCGCATGTGCCGCAAGATCGACCCCAATCAGGCCCCGGTGACCACCGCCCTTGGTGTCCTTGGTATGCCCGGCTTCACCGGCTGGTACGGGTTCAATGAACTGGGCCGCCCGAAAAAGGGCGAAACCCTCGCCGTCGCCGCCGCCACCGGCCCCGTCGGCTCCATGGTGGGCCAGCTGGCCAAGGCCAAGGGCCTGCGCGCCGTGGGCATCGCGGGCGGGGCGGACAAATGCAAGCTCGCCGTCGAGGAATTCGGCTTTGACGCCTGCATCGACCACCGTGCCTACAAGACCGCCAGCGACCTGCGCGCCGCGCTGAAAGAGGCCGCGCCCGATGGCATCGACATCTATTTCGAGAACGTCGGCGGTAAGGTGCTCGAGGCCGCGATAACGCTGATGAACCCCCATGGCCGCATCCCGCTGTGCGGCATGATCGCCTGGTACAACGCAGGCGGCCTTGGGGCGAGTGCCGCGCAGGAGGGGCTGACCGCGCCGAAACTCTGGCGCACGATCCTCGTGAACTTCCTCTCCGTGAACGGCTTCATCATCTCCAACCACTGGGACCGCTTCCCCGACTTCGTGGCCGAGGTTGCCCCTATGATCGCCGATGGCCGCGTGAAATACGCCGAGGACATCACCGAGGGGCTCGAGAACGCGCCGCAGGCCTTCATGGACCTGCTGACGGGCGGCAACCACGGCAAGGCCATCGTCAAGGTCGGCTGACGCCATTCAGCGCCGGGCGCGTCCGCGCCCGGTGGCTCACCGCCCGATCGGCGCAAGTTCCATCCGCGCCACCCGTACCAGCGCCGCGCGCAGCACGTCCACGGGTACAGGCGGATTGCGCTTGGTTTTCGACAGATCGAAGGCCGCCACCCGGATGTGTTGCGACAGCTTGCCCAGCGTCCTGCCCGCCAGCGCCATCTTCAGAAAGATCACCTCGCCCTCTGCCGGACGGTCCTTGAGCGCACCGCAATAGACGATCATCAGCCGCTCGGTCTCTGACAGTACCCGGTCGAAAACCAGCGCCGCTTCCGTACAGCCGCGCCCCAGGGTCGACACCTGCAGGTTCACGAAATCCTGAAAATCGCCGTCCAGCGGGCTTTCGGCCACGAAAAGATAGCGTTGCGTCCAGTCTGCTGCATTTTCCCCCTTGGGAAAAGCTTCGATGACCAGAAAATCCACCCCGGCCTCGGTTTTCCCCTCCTGCCGAAGCACTTCACCGGTCTGCGCCAGATCGCCGCTGCGTGACCACGGGGGCGGCGCGAAGCGGGCGCTGAGCCAGGGCGTCAGCACCGTTACCTCCGGGCGATGCTGCGCGCCTGCTGCCGAAGCAGCTGAGAGCATCAGCGCCAGAGCGCCGATCACATGCCGCAAGCGCATCTTCACTGCGCCTGCAACTTGCGCGCTTCTTCCCCCGCGAGGGACAGAAGCTTTTTCATATAAGGTTTCTCCAGATCGTCGCTGCGCACCGCCGCGTAAAGCCGCCGGGTGATCCCCTGCTCTGTCAGGGGCCGTGTCACGTAGTCCGAGGAATATTTCACCTCTCGCACCACCCAGTCAGGCAGCACCGAGACCCCCCGGTTCGACGCCACCAGCAGCAGGATCACCGCCGTCAATTCCACCTGCCGGATCGCCGCAGGCTCCACCTTGGCCGGGATCAGCAACTGGCTGAACACATCCAGCCGCGTGCGTTCCACCGGGTAGGTGATCAGCGTCTCGCCCCGGAAATCCTGCGCTTCGACAAAGGGTTTGTCGGCCAGCGGATGCGCGCTCGCCGCGACAAAAACCGCCTGGTAATCAAAGAGTTCGACAAACTCGACCCCCGGCAGCTCCTCGGGGTCGGAGGAGACGACAAGGTCCACCTCCTCGCGCAGCAGCGCCGGTAAGGCATCGAAAGCGAGGCCCGGACGAATATCCACGTCGACATCCGGCCAGGCCCGCCGGAACTGCTCCAGCACCGGGAACAGCCATTCGAAACAGGCGTGGCACTCGATGGCGATATGCATCCGCCCCGTGCTGCCCTCGCGCAGGCCCGCGAATTCGTCCTGCAGGGCCTGCACCTGCGGCAAAACCTGCTGCGCCAGTTTCAGCAGACGCTGCCCGGCAGGCGACAGCTTCAACGGCTTCGAACGCCGCACGAAAAGCTCCACGCCCGCCTGATCCTCCAGCCCTTTGACCTGATGCGACAACGCCGATTGCGTGATGTTCATCTGCTCTGCCGCCCGCGCCAGCCCGCCTGCCTCGTGGATCGCCTGGATCGTCCGAAGATGACGAAATTCGATATGCATGTGAGGACATCCTCATATTAAAGATGAGATTTATGAGTTTGTCTCACATCGCCTCATATGAGACAAGGGGTGACTGAATTCGCAAAGGACCGACCATGTCAGCCCCCAAAGTTTCCTTCGAAGTCTTTCCGCCCCGCTCCGTGGATGCCGCGTTCAACCTTTGGGACACGGCACAGGCGTTGGCCCCGCTCGCCCCGCGTTTCTTCTCGGTCACCTACGGTGCCGGGGGCACCACGCGCGACTTGACCCATGATGCCGCACACGTGCTGCGCCGCACCTCGGGCCTGCCGGTTGCGGGCCACCTGACCTGCGTCGGTGCCAGCAAGGCCGAGACACTAGAAGTCGCCGAAAGCTTCGCGAAGATCGGCGTCACCGACATCGTCGCCCTGCGCGGCGATCCTCAGAACGGTGACACCACCTTCACCCCCCACCCCGAGGGTTTCGCCAACAGCTGCGAGCTGATCGAGGCGCTGGCCAAGACCGGCAAGTTCACCATCCGCGTCGGCGCCTACCCCGACAGCCACCCCGAAGCCGCCGACATGGCCGCCAATATCGAGTGGCTCAAGCGCAAGTTCGACGCCGGTGCGGACGAGGCGATCACCCAGTTCTTCTTCGAGGCCGACAGCTTCCTGCGCTTCCGCGATGCCTGTGCCGCGGCAGGCATCGACAAACCCGTCACACCCGGCATCCTGCCCATCGTGAACTGGAAATCGGCCCGCAACTTCGCCACCCGCTGCGGCACCCCGGTGCCCCAGTGGATCGACGACGCCTTCAAGACCGCCATCCGCGACGACCGCCACGACCTGCTGGCAACCGCGCTCTGCACCGAGATGTGCAGCAAGCTCATCGACGCGGGCGTCGAGAACCTGCATTTCTACACGCTCAACCGCGCGGAACTCACGCGCAACGTCTGCCGCGCCATCGGTGTCACGCCGCAGGTCGCGCTCGAGAACGTCGCGTAACTGCTTGCACTCGCAGGTCATTCGCCCCAGCATCCCGGCAGGATAACCCCTGCCGGAGATCGCCCATGCGCCGCCTTGCCACCAGCCCCGATGACCTTCTGACCCAGGCCGAAGTGCTGAAGCTCAGCGGGCTGGAATACATGCAATCCATGCTCGACGGCACCAACCCCGGCCCGCCCATCGGCGGCACCATGGGATACACCCTCCATTCGGTTGACGAAGGCCGCGTCGTCTTTCGCGGCACACCTGAATTCAACGTCACCAACCCCATGGGCACCGTCCATGGCGGCTGGTACGGCACCCTGCTCGACAGCGCTATGGCCTGCGCGGTGATGAGCCGCATCCCCCGCGGCTCGGTCTACACGACGCTTGAATACAAGGTGAACATCCTGCGCCCCATCCCGCTGGGTATGACCGTGGACTGTATCGGCGAGACGGATCACGTGGGCCGCTCTACCGGCGTCGCCCACGGCGAGATCAGGGGAGTCGAGGACGGCAAGCTCTATGCCACGGGCTCCACCACCTGCATCGTAATGAAGATCGCCTGACACCCGAAAGCTCAGCCCTCCGTGCCCGGGCTCCCCAAAAGCACCGCCCGCTCGCTTGCCGTCAGCTTCTCACGCGCCGCCATCCGCGTCTGCACGCTCTCGTGCAGCCGCTCCGACCGGTCCGCGCCGATGATCCGCTTCCTGCGGCTCATCAAGACCTTGCCGTGCCCCCGCCAGGTGCCGCGCACCGGGGCCATGGCGTCGCGCGGAAAGCGCGCCTCCCAGCCGTCGGGCAGCGGCAGGCCGGACTGCGCGGCGCAGTGCAGCATCCAGACCAGCGGGATATTCGCCAACGGCCGCGCCGCCTCGTAACCGCCCAGTTGGCCGCCCACATCTCCATGGGCACCCGGAAACCACACCTGTTCGATCCGGCCCGCAAAGGCGTCGTGACACTGCCAAAGCACCGGTTTGAACGCCACCCGCGTCTCGTCATGGGCCAGCGCGTGATAGCCGTGCTTCACGATGCTGCTGAGGTCATGGTTGTGAAACGCGTGCCGCGCCTCCGACAACCGCCACAGCAGCGGCGCGTTGATCCCCAGCGATTTCACCGTGTCCCAGACCCCGATCATGTCGATCTCGACCCGCTCGTGACAGCGGTGTTCGATAAAGGCGCGTGCGGTCGGGCTGAAGAGGGACAGTTCGTAATGCCGGTAGGCTTCGCGCACATTCTGGTGGGTCGTGTGCTCGGGTCGCAGAAGCCCCACGAGGTCGATCACCCCCGCCAGCGAGCGCACCGCATAGGCCCCGCGCGAATAGCCAAAGAGGAAAATCCGGTCCCCGGGCCGGTAGCGCGAAGCCAGCCAGCCGTAGGCGCGCCGGATCTGCCGATTGATCCCCTTGCCGGTGATCACATCCCTGATCGACCGCCAGTTGTCCCACTGAAGCCCCGGTTCGTAGTAAATCGACACGCTGCGCCCCACCTCGCGGAGCAGCATGTAGGTGCGCGCCGCATTGGTCTGGCACAGCGGCACGAGCGAGGACAGCGTGCCGTCAAGGATGATGACATGGGTGGTGGGCGGTCTCTCTCCGCCCGCCTTGCCGTTACTCGGTTGCGATCCGCTCCCCATGCATCATCTCCCACACACGGTGCGGCGTGAAAGGCATGTCGGCCTGCCGCACACCGTGCTCCCAAAGCGCATCCTGCACCGCATTCGCCACCGCCGCCAGCGCGCCGACGGTGCCCGCCTCGCCGCAGCCCTTCATGCCCATGATGTTGGCGGTCGAGGGTACGGGTTCGGAGGTAAAGGAAATGTAAGGAAGATCGGCCGCCCGCGGCAAGGCATAGTCCATGAAGGACGCGGTCAGAAGCTGACCGTCCTCGTCGTAGACCACCCGCTCCTGCACCGCCTGGCCCACGCCCTGCGCGACCCCGCCATGCACCTGCCCCTCGGCCAGCATCGGATTGATAAGATTGCCGAAATCGTCAACGACCGTGTAGCGGTCGGTGATCACGATACCGGTCTCGGGGTCGATCACCACCTCGGCCACATGGGCCCCGTTGGGGAAACTGCGCGCAGGCAGCGTCGCGCGTTCGTGATGGGTCAGAAGGTCCTCGCGCCCCTTTTCACGCGCCATCTCGGCCAATTCCAGCATCGTCGGCGTCAGGTTCGAGCCTTCTGCACGGAATCGCTCGTCGTCAAAGCTGATCTCCGAGGCGGGCACACCCATCTCTTCCGACAGAAAGGCGGTAAAGGCCTCCGTCATCTTGGCCACCGTCGCCAGCGTCGCGTTGTTCTGCGTCGTGACCGAGCGCGAGCCGCCGGTGCCTCCGCCCTGTGCAATCAGGTCCGAATCCCCCTGCACCACGGTGATCTTCTCAAGCGGAATGCCCGTCTGGTCGCTCAAGAACGCCGCATAGACCGTCTCGTGCCCCTGCCCGTTCGACTGGGTACCCACGTAGATCGACACGGTGCCATCGTCTTCGAACACCACCTTGGCCCCCTCCGACGGATCGCCCAGGATCGATTCGATGTAATAGCAAAGCCCCTGCCCCCGCAGCAGCCCGCGCCTGGCATCCGCCGCCTTGCGCGCCTCGAACCCGTCCCGGTCCGCCTCTGCCGCGGCCCGCGCGAGCACCTTGTTGAAATCGCCCACGTCATAGGTCTCGCCCGTCGACGTGGTATAGGGAAACTGATCGGGCTTGATGAAATTGATCCGGCGCAACTCCCAGGGATCGACCCCGAGCTCGCGCGCTGCCCGGTCGATCAGCCGTTCCAGCACATAGATCGCCTCGGGCCGCCCCGCACCGCGATAGGCATCGACCGGCACGGTGTTGGTATAGAACCCGTCGACCTGCAGCCATGTCGTCTGCACGTCGTAAACCCCCATCAGCACCCGGCTGAACAGCTGCGTCTGGATGAACTGCGCAAACTGGGAGTTATAGGCCCCGAGGTTGCACTTGCTCGTCACCCGGTAGGCGGTGATCCGTTTGTCCGCGTCAAAGGCAAACTCCGCCAAAGACGTCAGATCCCGCCCCTGGTTGTCGCTCAGCATCGCTTCCGTGCGCTCCGACATCCAGCGCACCGGCCGGTCCAGCACCCGCGCGGCCTGTGCCACGCAGAAATACTCGTTGTAGGTCATCGCCTTCATGCCGAACCCACCGCCGGTGTCGGGGTTCGTCACCCGCACCTCCTCGTCCTTGAGCCCAAACGCTTGTTTCAGAAAGCCCTTGTGCGCCCAGACCCCCTGCCCGTTGTTGGCCACATGCAGCTTGCCGTCGGTCCATTCCGCGTAGCAGCCGCGCGGCTCCATCGAATTGACGATGATGCGGTTGTCCTCTATCTCAAGTGCCACGGTCCGCGCGGCCGCATCAAAGGCCGCCTGCGTGGCCGCCGCGTCCCCCATGCCCCAGTCGAATGCCTTGTTGTCCGGCGCCTCGTCATGCAGCGTTTCGCCGCCCGCCGCCATGTCCATCTTGGCGGGCAATTCGTCGATATCCAGCATCACCAGCTCGGCCGCATCCCGCGCCTGCGCCAGCGTCTCAGCCACGATCATCGCCACCGGCTCGCCCACGTAGCGCACCCGGTCCTTGGCCAGCATCGGACGCATCGGGGCCGCCCCCTTGGACCCGTCGCGGTTGTCAACGACCATCCCCGCCAGCCCGATATTCATCCCCGCCGCTTCGAGATCGGCGCAGGTCAACACCAGATGCACCCCGTCGGCCTCCGCCGCGTCCGAAACGTCGAGCTCCGCAATCTCCCCATGCGCCACCGGCGAACGGAGGAAATAGGCATGGAGCGCGCCTTCGGGTGCAATGTCATCCACATACCGCCCTTCGCCGGTCAGGAACCGGACATCCTCGGTGCGCTTGACGGACTGGGATTTGCCGAATTTCTCCATGATGATCGCTCTTTTGCTGGGAATGACTTCTCTCCCAGACATAACCGCTGACCGCTCCATGTCCACCCCATCCGGACCGGCGCGCGCCGCCCCGACTTCATCTTTCCCATACAACTCCTGCACCCCGCCCGAAGGCGCACCGCCGCCAGCCGGTCAAGCACCCATACGGGACGGCGGGCGGGGCAATTCGCGCTTAAGCGCGAGAGCGCCGCACGCCCGGCCCTTTTCCTTCCCGCCAAGCTCCGCTAGATCACCCCCAATCCGCGACGAAGGAACGACGATCATGGCTCTGGACAAGACATTCAACGCGGCGCAAGCCGAAGCGCGCCTTTACGCCGCCTGGGAAGAGGCCGGTGCCTTCAAGGCCGGTGCCAATGCCAGCCGCGATGAGACCTTCTCGATCATGATCCCGCCGCCCAACGTCACGGGCGTGCTGCACATGGGCCATGCCTTCAACAACACACTCCAAGATATCCTGACCCGCTGGCACCGCATGCGCGGCTTCGACACGCTCTGGCAGCCCGGTCAGGACCACGCAGGCATCGCCACCCAGATGGTCGTCGAGCGTGAGCTTGCCCGCACCCAGCAACCCTCGCGCCGCGAACTGGGCCGCGAGGCGTTTCTGGAAAAAGTCTGGGAATGGAAGAAGCAATCGGGCGGCACCATCATCGAACAATTGAAGCGCCTCGGCGCCTCCTGCGACTGGTCGCGCAACGCCTTCACCATGTCCGGCGCCCCGGGCGCCCCCGAGGGCGAGGAAGGCAACTTCCACGACGCCGTCATCAAGGTCTTCGTGGACATGTACAACAAGGGGCTGATCTACCGCGGCAAGCGGCTGGTCAACTGGGACCCGCATTTCGAGACCGCGATCTCGGACCTCGAAGTCGAGAACATCGAAATCGACGGCCACATGTGGCACTTCAAATACCCGCTCGCGGGCGGGGCGACCTATACTTTCGTCGAGAAGGACGAGGACGGCAACGTGCTCTTCGAGGAAGAGCGCGACTATATCTCCATCGCCACCACGCGCCCCGAAACCATGCTGGGCGACGGCGCGGTTGCGGTTCATCCATCGGATGAGCGTTACGCGCCAATTATCGGAAAACTATGTGAAATACCTGTTGGCCCGAAAGAGCATCGCCGCCTGATCCCGATCATCACCGACGACTACCCCGACCCAAATTTCGGCTCGGGTGCCGTCAAGATCACCGGCGCGCATGACTTCAACGACTACGAGGTCGCCAAGCGCGGCAACATCCCGATGTACAACCTCATGGACACCAAGGGCGCCATGCGCGCCGATGGCCGTCCCTACGCCGAGGAAGCCGCCACCGCGCAGCGCATCGCGCGGGGCGAAGAGGACTTCGACGAGGCCAAGATCGCCGCGATGAACCTCGTTCCAGACGGCTACCGCGGGATGGACCGCTTCGAGGCGCGCAAGGCCGTCGTGGCCGACATCACCGCCGAGGGCCTCGCCGTGATGACACAGGCCCACGACCCGCGCCTTGGCAAGGCCGCGCAAAAGCCCATCGCCCCCGAAGAAGGCGGCGAGGCGCGCGAGGACACGCTTGTTCCCCTCGTCGAGGCCAAGAAGATCATGCAGCCCTTCGGCGACCGCTCCAAGGTGGTCATCGAGCCGATGCTGACCGACCAGTGGTTCGTCGACACCGCCAATATCGTCGGCCCCGCCATCGACGCCGTCCGCAACGGCGACACCGAGATCCTGCCCGAGCAGGACAAGAAAGTCTATTTCCACTGGCTGGAAAACATCGAGCCGTGGTGCATCTCCCGCCAACTTTGGTGGGGGCATCAGATACCGGTTTGGTTTGATGATTGGGGTAATGAGTTCTGCGCCGCGAGCGAGGCAGAAGCATTTGAGAAAGCCAGGCAATTTCACGCTGAAAGGAACCCAGACAAAGAGTTGGTAGTCAAGCCGACGCCAACCGCGATTTCTAATGTTGACAACGACGGTCGAGACCGTCCGGCAACCGCTTCTGTCGATGGGCTTGAGCCCGGAGTAATGGTCGTATTCCTAGGCCGCGACCCAGACGTCCTCGACACCTGGTTTTCCTCCGGTCTCTGGCCCATCGGCACCCTCGGCTGGCCCGAAAAGACGGAAGAGCTCAAGAAATACTTCCCCACCTCCGTCCTGATCACCGGCTTCGACATCATCTTCTTCTGGGTCGCCCGGATGATGATGATGCAATACGCCGTGGTGGGCGAACGTCCCTTCGACACCGTCTACGTCCACGCGCTGGTGCGTGACGAGAAGGGCAAGAAGATGTCAAAATCCCTCGGCAACGTCCTCGACCCGCTGGAACTGGTCGACGAATACGGCGCCGATGCCGTCCGCTTTACCCTGACCGCCATGGCCGCCATGGGCCGCGACCTGCGGCTCTCGACCCAGCGCATCGCGGGCTACCGGAATTTCGGCACCAAGCTGTGGAATGCCCACCGGTTCGCCGAGATGAACGGCGTCTTTGAGGCCGGCGGGGGGGTGTACGGGGGGTGTACCGGGGGTGTACCCAAGGTGCAGCCCGCTGCAGCCCTCAACAAGTGGATCATCGGAGAGACCGCCCGCGTCCGCGAAGAGGTCGACGCGGCGCTGGAAAACTTCCGCTTCAACGACGCCGCGAGCGCGCTTTATGCCTTCGTCTGGGGCAAGGTCTGCGACTGGTACGTGGAACTGTCGAAACCCCTCCTGCAAGAGGGCGCGCCCGAGGCCGAAGAGACCCGCCAGACCATGCGCTGGGTGCTCGACCAATGCCTGATCCTGCTCCATCCCATCATGCCCTTCATCACCGAAGAACTCTGGCAAACCACTGGAAAACGGGAGAAAATGCTGGTCCATGCCGACTGGCCGACCTATACCACCGACGCGCTTCTGGACGCCGACGCGGACCGCGAGCTCAACTGGGTGATCGGCCTGATCGAGAACATCCGTTCGGCGCGCGCACAAATGCACGTGCCCGCCGGTCTGCATGTTCCGATGATGGTCACCGGCATGGACGAGGCCGCCCAATCCGCCTGGGACCGCAACGAGGCGATGATCAAGCGCCTCGCCCGCGTGGAAAGCCTTGAAAAGGTTGACGGATTTCCGAAAGCCACGGTGTCCATCGCCGCTCCGGGTACCACCTTCGGCCTGCCACTCGAAGGGTTGATCGACATTGACGAGGAGAAGGCGCGCTTGCAGAAGTCTCTGGACAAATTGTCCAAGGAAATCGGTGGCTTGAAGGGACGTCTTAACAACCCGAAGTTCCGCGAGTCGGCCCCCGAGGACGTGGTCGCGGAGGCCGAGGCGAACCTCGAGGCCCGGCAGGAGGAAGCCGACCAGCTTCAGGCGGCACTCGACCGTCTTTCCGAGGTGGCGTGATCCTAAGGACGCGCTGCGCGCGACGCTTTTGGCTTGGGGGAGGCTGCACCCCGAGCCACGGTGCCCGGCGTCGCTTTGGTGGTTAAAGTATTGATCTTGCTGAGAAGGTGTTCAGGGCGCAATGCGTCCTGAACGACCTTTCCCAAGGGTGATGGGCGAGTCGGACCGGCCTCAAGGACACGCCGCGCAAGCGCGGTGCCTTCGGCATCCTTGACCCCGCTCCGAATCGCGGGGCCTGGGTTTCACGCCGTCCGCTTGCCCATTTCCTTGGCGATCACAGCCAATTGGTCGGGCTTTCCGATCAGCTTGGCCTGTATCTCCGACTCCGCCTCCAGCACGTCGACCTCGTTCTTGCTCTCGGCAATTCCGATCAGCCGCTTGGCCGCGCGGATGGCCGAGGGGCTCTTGTCGGCGATGGTCTCGGCCAGTTTCGTGGCGGATTCCAGGGGGTTATCGGCCACTTCTGTGATCAGACCCCAGGCCAGCGCCTGTTCGGTCTCGACCTGCTCGGCGGTGTAGGTCAGCCGCCGCAGCACGTCCGAACGCACCAGTTTGGGCAAGAGCACCATGCCGCCCATGTCAGGCACGATGCCCCATTTCATCTCCATCACTGCGAACCGCGTGCCGGGGGCCGCGATGCGGATGTCGGCCCCCAGCGCCAGCTGGATGCCCGCGCCAAAGCAGACGCCGTGGACGGCGGCGATGACGGGCACCTCCATCCGGTGCCAGATCATCGCGACCTCCTGCCACTTGTTGGTGGAGCCGTGACCGTGGGTGCGCGGCATCAGCGCCTCGTTCGGGTCCTTACCCATCATGCCCGACAGCCCGGTGATGTCGATGCCCGCGCAGAACGCGCGCCCCTCGCCCGAGAGCACCACGGCGCGGGCGTCAGACTCGGCCACCTCCTGACCGGCGGCGATGATCGCGGCGATCATCTCGTCATCGACGGCGTTCATCTTGTCCGCCCGGGTGAGCGTGACGAAGGCGATGTTGTTCTCGTAGGTGACGGAAACGCGGGCCATGTGATCCTCCTGTGCCTTTGCGGCAGTTGAGCGCAAATGCGGGGGAGAGGCCAGAGAAACGTCAGGGCATTTCAGGGTACCAGGCGGTCGATGGCGCGCATCATGCCGAGGCTCTTGTCGTAGACCAGTGTCAGGATGCGCCGCGCGGGGGGCTTCGCGGCGATTTGCGGCAGAGTGCGGACGGTGGCGGCGGCGGCAGAGGCCGCGATGAAGCTGCGGCGGGTGAGCTTGGGCATGGGGGTTCCGGCCTTGTTGCGAGTGGTTCTCATGTAAGTCTCACGGGGCGTTCTGACAAGGCTTGCCGAGGGCGCGGGGCGCGCCTATCACAGCAGCCATGACAGAGTATCGTTTTACCTCACTTGCCAAATCCCTGCCCGCCACGGTGCCTTTCGTCGGTCCCGAGGCGCAGGAGCGCGCCATGGACCGTGTTTTCGACGCCCGTCTTGGCGCGAACGAGAACGTCTTTGGTCCCTCGCCTGCCGCGCAGGCGGCCATCGCGGCGACAGGGCACTGGATGTACGGCGATCCGGAGTCCTATGACCTGCGCACGGCGCTTGCCGCGCACCATGGGACGACCATGGAGCATATCGTCGTCGGTGAAGGGATCGACGGGCTTCTGGGGTATCTCGTGCGGCTGTTCGTGGCCGAGGGCAATGCGGTGGTGACATCGGACGGGGCCTATCCGACGTTCAACTACCATGTCGCAGGCTTTGGCGGGACGCTCCACAAGGTGCCCTACCGGGACGATCACGAAGACCCGGAGGCGCTGTTCGCGAAGGCGGCGGAGGTGGGGGCGAAGCTTGTCTACCTCGCCAACCCGGACAATCCCATGGGGTCGTGGCACGAAGGCGCGGCGCTTGCGAAAACGATGGACCGACTGCCCGAGGGTACGGTGCTGGTGCTGGATGAGGCCTATGTGGATACGGCACCCGAAGGCACGGCCTTGCCGCTGAACTGGGACGATCCACGTGTGATCAGGATGCGCACGTTTTCTAAGGCCTACGGGCTGGCGGGGGCGCGTGTCGGCTATGCGCTTGGCGCGCCGGAGCTGATCTCGGCTTTCAACAAGGTGCGGAACCACTTCGGGATGAACCGCTCGGCCCAGGCGGGAGCGCTGGCGGCGCTGGGGGATCAGGCATGGCTGCGCGAGACAGTGGGCAAGGTTGCCGCCGCGCGGGACCGGATTGCAGAGATCGCCCAAGCGAACGGCCTCACGCCCCTGCCCTCGGCGGCGAACTTCGTGGCCATCGACTGCGGGCGCGACGCGGTCTTTGCCAAGGCGGTGATCGATGGGCTTGTGTCGCGTGGCATCTTCGTGCGGATGCCCTTCGCCGCCCCGCAGAACCGGTGCATCCGGGTGAGCTGTGGCACGGCAGAGCAGCTTGACGCCTTTGCGGCCGCCCTGCCCAAGGCACTGGCGGACGCAAAAAGAAGCTGACGGCCACGAAAGCCGCGTTATAGTTGTTTTGTCACAGCGATGAGACAGCTATGCGCGACCACCACGACCGCCCCGCGGCACCCGACTTTACCCAAGCCTGCATCGTGATGTTCGGCGTGAATATCACGTGGATTTTCATGGTGATCTGGGCGATCTGGGGACTTCTGGCTGTGGCCGTCCTTGGCTGGCTGGTGAACAAGGTGATTTCGCGGATCGAAATCGCCCGGGGCTGACCTGCCGATCAGCCGCCCGCGATCACCTCTGCCGCCGCATCGAGCGCGCCTTTGCCGTGGGCGACGCCGAGGCTGCGCATCCCCGCTTCGATCCCGCCCAGCATCCCCAGGATCATGTGGCCATTGACGTGACCCATGTGGCCCAGCCGGAAAAAGCCGTGCCACGCCGGGTCGCCCGGGTCCGCCATGCCAAGGCCGATGCCGAGGGTGAGGCCGATCTGGCCCTCGACCCAGTCGCGCAGGGCGGTGGCCTTGGGCGCTTCGAGCCGGAGAGAGGTGACGGCGTGGCTGCGGTACTGGCGATCCTTCACGTTCATGCCAAAGCTGCCTTCGGTCGACCATGCCTCGCAGGCGGCCCAGACAGCGCGGGCGAGAACCTCGTGACGGGCCCAGATCTGTTCGATGCCTTCGGCGTGGATCATGTCGAGCGCTTTGCGCAACCCGTAGAGGTGGTGCGTGGGGGCGGTGCCGCCGTGGTACTGGAAGAACTGCTCGGCATGGGCGCGCGGGGTCCAGTCCCAGTACCAGCTCACTCGGGGCAGTTCGGCGCGGCGCGCCTCGGCCTTGTCGTTGAAAAAGACGAAGGACATGCCGGGGGGGACCATCAGGCCCTTCTGGCAGCCGGTGACCATGACGTCGACGCCCCAGTCGTCCATCTCGAACCGGTCGCAGCCAAGCGAGGCGATGCAGTCGGCCATCAGGAGAGCGGGATGGTCGGCGGCGTCGATGGCGGCGCGCAGGGCGGGGATGTCGTTCTTGATCGAGGTGGAGGTGTCGACGTGGACGCCAAGTACCGCCTTGATTTTGTGCGCTTTATCGGCACGCAGGGCTTCGGTCACCTGCGCCATGTCCATGGGGGAGGATTTGCCGAAGTCGATCACCTGCACCTCGGCCCCGATGCAGCGGGCCATTTCGCCCCAGCCGATGCCGAAGCGGCCCGTGGCGGGGACGAGGACCTTGTCGCCGGGTTGGATGACGTTCACCAGCGCCGCCTCCCACGCGGCGTGGCCGTTGCCGGTGTACATGGCGACATTGTGCTTGGTGCGGGCGACGCGTTTGAGGTCTGCGGTGAGGCCGGGCATCATTTCCACCAGTTCACCTGCGTAGATGTTGGGGGCGGCGCGGTGCATGGCCTGAAGGACGGCGTCGGGGATCACGGACGGTCCGGGGATGGCGAGGTAGCTGCGGCCGTTCGAGAGATTGGGGGGTGTTGTCATCGGGCCAGCCTTTCCTGCGTCCTTCGCGGCGGACATTAGGTGTCGCCGTGGCGAGGTCAACACCCGAACGGTGCGCTTGCCCCTTGCGGCACGCATGACTAGACCGGACCGCATGCAACGGAAGCGGGCCGCGCGATGAGCGAACAGACCTATACCTCGAAGGAGCTGCTGGGGTGGCTTTGGCGCGATTACCTGCGCAAGCACATCGGGATGATGTCGCTGGCGGTGGTTTTCATGATCATCGAGGGCAGCACGCTGGGCGCGCTGGCGCGGCTGATGGAGCCGATGTTCGACCGGGTGTTCGTGGGGGGCGAGCATGATGCGCTGGTCTTCGTGGCGCTGACGCTGATCGGGATTTTCCTTTTGCGCGCGGTGGCGGGGGTTAGCCAGAAGGTGCTTCTGACCAAGATCGCGCAGCGGACGGCGGCGGACATGCGTGTCGATCTGCTGGAGCGGATGATGAAGCAGGACGGGGCGTTCCACCAGTCGCATCCGCCGGGGTTCCTCATTCAGCGGGTGCAGTCGGACGTGAACGCGGTGCAGGACGTCTGGCGCGCGGTGATCACTGGCGCGGGGCGGGATTTCATCGGGCTTCTGGTGCTGGTGGGCGTGGCGATTTCCATTGATCCGGTCTGGGCCCTTTTGGCCTGTGTGGGCATTCCGATCATGGTGCTTCCGGCGGCTGCCGCGCAGCGTTTCGTGCGGCGACGGGCGCGGGAGGCGCGGGATCTGGGGGCGGATTTGGCCACGCGGCTCGACGAGGTGTTCCACGGGATCGTGCAGGTGAAGCTGAACGCGCTGGAGGCCTACCAGACGCGGCAGTACCGGGACCTGACGGGGCGGTTCATAGATACAGAGGTGCGGGCGGCCTTCGGGAATTCGGCGATCCCGGCGATGGTGGATATCCTGTCGGGGATCGGATTCATGGCGGTGATCCTCTACGGCGGGTCCGAGATCATCTCGGGCGACAAGACAATCGGGCAGTTCATGACGTTCTTCACGGCTATGGGCTTTGCCTTCAGCCCCTTGCGGCGGCTGGGGGGGATCAGCGGGCTGTGGCAGATCGCGGCGGCGGCGCTGGAGCGTATCCGGGCGCTCCTGGAGGCGCCGGTACGGCTAACCGATCCGGCGGCGCCAGTGGCGGCACCGACGGGGACGCCGGAGATCGAGCTGCGGGATGTGGACCTGTCCTACGGTGAGACGCGGGTACTGGACCGGCTGAGCCTTGTGGCGAAGGCGGGGGAGACGACGGCGCTGGTCGGGGCCTCGGGGGCGGGCAAGTCGACGGTGTTCAACGTGCTGACGCGGCTGGTCGATCCGCAGGGCGGCAAGGCGCTCTTGGGCGGCGTGGCCACGACGGATATGAAGCTAGCCGATTTGCGCGGGCTCTTTTCGGTCGTCACGCAGGAGGCGCTGCTGTTCGATGCGACGCTGCGCGAGAATGTCGTGCTGGACCGCGCGGATGTGAGCGAGGAGCGGTTGCGGGAGGTGCTCGATGCAGCGCATGTGTCGGACTTCCTGCCGCAGTTGGAAAAGGGTCTCGACACGATGGTCGGGCCGCGCGGTTCGGCCCTGTCGGGCGGACAGCGGCAGCGGGTGGTGATCGCGCGGGCGCTCTTGCGGGATACGCGTATTCTGCTTTTGGACGAGGCGACCTCGGCGCTGGATGCGCAGTCCGAGAAGGTGGTGCAGGAGGCGCTGGACCGACTGTCAAAGGGGCGCACGACTATCGTGATCGCGCATCGGCTGGCGACGATCCGAAATGCGGACAGGATTGTCGTCATGGACCGGGGGCGAGTAGTTGACGAGGGGACGCATGAGGCGCTGCTGGAGCGCGGCGGGCTGTATGCGGACCTCTACCGGTTGCAGTTCCAGGACGGGCGGACGGTGCAGGACCCGGTGCCGAGGGTGCGGAAGTCGCGTGCAAAGGCCGAAGGCGCGGCGGAGCCCAAGGGGCTGTGGCAGCGGATCGGAGCGCGGTTGTTCGGTTAGCGGCGGTAGCTGGCGGCGAGCCTGCCGACGTCGACACCTGCGAAGTAGCGGATGAGTGTCCAGAGGTTGCGCGCCCCGCGTCTGATCCAGCCTTGACGCACGTATTTCTCGGCGCTGGTCTGGGCGATGACTGGCAGGCCTGTGAGCTTGCCCTTCAGGGCGCGGGCAAGGGCGACGTCTTCCATCAGCGGGACATCGGGGTAGCCGCCGACCTTGGCGTAGAGCGCTGAGGAGATCAGAAGGCCCTGATCGCCGTAGGGAAGCCCGAAGCGGCTGCGCAGGTTGGCCCAGCCCGCGACGACCCGGCCCGCGAGGCCGCCGTTGTCGAAGCTGAGGCGAAACCATGCGGCCCTTTGCGGATGACCGAGATGCGCGCGCAGGGCCTCGGCCCAGCCGGGCTGCAACACGGTGTCGGCGTGGAGGATCAGAAGCCAATCGGCCCTGGCGGCGGCACAGCCCCGGCGCAACTGTCCACCGCGGGAGGGGGGGCCGTGCAGCACCTCTGCACCCCAGGCCTGCGCCGTGGCACCCGTGGCATCGGTAGAGCCGCCGTCGGAGACGATCAATTCACGGATCAGCCCGGCCTCGAGCCCTTCCATCAACGCGTTGAGACAGCGCGGCAGCTGCTCTGCCGCGTTCAGCGTGGGAATGATGACCGAGATCGGCGCGCGCATGTTGCCCCTTTCAGCTTGGCGTGGGATCACTATATCTCATCAACACGGGCAAAGGACAAACCCATGACAAAACGTCGCGTTTTGCGTCTTTCCGGTAAGGATACGAGGGAGTTCCTTCAGGGGCTGGTCACGAACGACATTGGCAAATTGTCGAAGAGTGCCGTCTATGCCGCCCTGCTGACGCCGCAGGGCAAATACATCGCCGATTTCTTTCTGGTGGCGGATGGCGACGACGTGCTGCTCGACGTGCATGCCACGCTTGCCGATCCGCTGTTGCAGCGCCTGTCGATGTACAAGCTCCGCGCCGCTGTGACCATCGAGCCGACCGATCTGCACGTTCACCGTGGGCAGGGCGACGTACCCCCTGACGGTTTTGCCGATCCCCGCATGCCCGAGTTGGGCTGGCGCGCCCTGCGCGATACGCCCCAGACCGACGATACCGTGAACTGGGACGCGCTGCGGGTCGCGCATCTGATCCCTGAAACCGGTGTCGAGCTGACACCGGACACCTTTATTCTCGAGGCCGGGTTCGAGCGGCTGAACGGCGTGGATTTTCGCAAGGGCTGTTACGTGGGGCAGGAAGTCACCGCGCGGATGAAGCACAAGACGGAACTGCGCAAGGGCCTTGCCCGCGTCCATGTCGAGGGCGCGGCGGAGGTTGGTACGCCGCTGATGGCGGAGGGCAAACCGGCCGGCACGCTTTTCACTCAATCGGGGGGCGCGGGCATCGCCTACCTGCGTTTCGACCGGGCGGAAGGCACGATGGAGGCCGATGCGGCGCGCGTTACCCGTGCAGATATGCCGGAAAATGCCTCAAATTGAATCGAAGAGGCCCCGCTTCACAGGGGGCCATGATCATTTACCTAACTTAACAGGGAATTACGTCGCGTTAGCCGAAGCACACGCATAACGCGAAATCAAGCGCGTTCGACGTATTCCATTGTTTCCGTATTGACGATGATATCTTCGTCCTGCGCGATGAACGGCGGCACGGTAATCTTAACGCCGTTGTCCAGAATGGCCGGTTTGAAGGAGTTCGCGGCGGTCTGTCCTTTGACGACAGGCTCGGTTTCCACGACCTTGCAGGTCACTTTTTGCGGGAGCGACGCATTTAGTGCCTCGTCCTGGTGATACTCGACCACGATCATCATGCCGTCTTGCAGGAAGGGGCGGCGTTCGCCCAGAAGCTCGGCCGACAGCTGCACCTGTTCGTAGGTTTCGGTGTCCATGAGGACCAGCATCCCGTTGTCTTCATAAAGAAATTGCTGATCTTTCTGCTCAAGCCGCACGCGCTCGACCTTGTCGGCGGAGCGGAAGCGCTCGTTCAGCTTGGAGCCGTTGCGCAGGTTGCGCATCTCGACCTGGGCGAAGGCACCGCCCTTGCCGGGCTTGACGTGGTCGACTTTGACGGCGGCCCACAGCCCCCCGTTGTGTTCAAGAACGTTACCGGGCCGGATCTCGTTTCCGTTAATTTTAGGCATGTGGCAAAACCATGGCAAAAGGTTGATGAAAGTTTCACGCACCCTATATCTCGCCCTATGGGGCCCTGCAAGCCAACCATATCCTGTGCTGCGCCTGCAGCAAGATATGCGCCGCGCGCAGGGCTGGTATGTGAAATATGGGTATCCGAATCGAGGGATATGGGTCATAAGAGACGCCACGCCCGAATGACAAGAGCAAGAATAATGGAAAGGACGACGAGTTGAAAGATTTCGTTGATGGGACCGCGTTCAACAATGAGCAGGGCAACCGCGCCCGCAAGCTTTTTGCTGCCGTGGTGCTCGCCGCACTGGATGATGCAATCGCAGACGACAAGAAGTATGGCAACGGTCCCGAGCAGATCGCCCGCTGGGCACGCTCGCGCGATGGCCGTGAAGTGCTGAGTTGCGCAGGGATCGACCCCAACGAGCGTGTCGTCGCGGGCCTGATGGAATTCGTGGCCAAGGGCGTGCGCACCTCCGTGGCGCTCTCGCGCGAGGAGTCCGAGCGCCGCAATGCCGCGCTGCAGGCCGAAGCGGCCTGATCCGAACCTGATACGTTGCAATTGGCGCAGCCCCCTGGGGCTGCGTTTTTCGTTCAGGCCCCCGAAAAGACGAACATCCAGACCTGCGCCACCATCAACTCGGCCAGCAACAGGCAGAGGATGAGGGCCGAAAGCAGCCAGCCGGGCCTGCGCAGCCACAGAAGGATCGCCGCGACGGTGGCCGCGGCCGCCCCGACGGGTGCGATCCACCCGGCACCCCGGCTGCGGTCCCAATAGCTCAGCGGGCTTTCGAAGACCCAGGTCGTGATCGGCCAGAAATGCGGGCGCCCGTCGTCATGATGGAGGGGAAGGTCCAGGGCCAGATGCAAGAGCGCCGCACCGGTCAGCACAATGCCCCAGTCAAGCCGCTGCCAGACCGCAAGCGCCAGAAGGAAACCCCACACAAGGAAGGAATTGTCGATGGCAAACACCGTTTGCCAGGTTTGCGAGAAATAGAATTCGTCAAAAACGATGCGCGGCGGAATGCCCAGCAGCCAGATCGCCGCGCCCGCCAGCATGTATAGCGATAGATCGGGCAGCAGCGCACCGACCAGCGCCGCCCAGATCAGGCCGCGCTTCTCACCACGGGCCAGAGCCGCAGCGCCAAGCAACAGATGGGCGGGCGTGTTCACCTCAAAGCCCCTTTCACAGCATCCCGATTTGCGCCAGTTTGCGGCCAAACGGCACGGGTTCATCACATGACAAAAGCCATCATGATACAAGGCACCGGCAGCAATGTCGGCAAGTCGATGATCGTCGCCGGTCTGATCCGGGCCTGCGTCCGGCGCGGCCTGCGGGTTTGCCCGTTCAAACCGCAGAACATGTCGAACAACGCCGCCGTGACCGCCGATGGGGGCGAGATCGGCCGCGCGCAGGCGTTGCAAGCGCGGGCAGCGGGGCTGGACCCGCATACCGATATGAACCCCATCCTGCTCAAGCCACAGTCCTCGACCGGGGCGCAGGTGATCGTGCAGGGGCAGATCGCCGGGCATCAGGAGGCGGCGGCCTTTGGCAAGAACAAGGCCGCACTGATGCCCGCGGTGCTGGAGTCCTTCCAGCGGCTGGCGCAGCGCTGCGACCTGATCATTGTCGAAGGCGCGGGCAGCCCGGCGGAGACGAACCTGAGGGCGGGCGATATCGCCAACATGGGCTTTGCCACCGCGGCGGGCGTGCCGGTCATCCTGATGGGCGACATCGACCGCGGCGGCGTGATTGCGCAAATCGTGGGCACGCAGGCGGTAATGTCGGCGGAGGACAATGCGCTGGTCCGGGGCTTTGCCGTCAACAAGTTCCGGGGCGACCGCAGTCTCTTTGACGCGGGCCGCGATGACATCGCGCGGCGCACCGGCTGGCCCTCGCTTGGTGTGATCCCGTGGTTCGACCGGGCCCATCGTCTGCCCGCAGAGGATGTGATGGACCTGCCCGGCCGCGCCACCTCTGGGGGCACGGGCTGCGTGATCGCCGTGCCGCGTCTGCCGCGGATCTCGAACTTCGACGATCTCGACCCGCTGGCCGCCGAACCCGGCGTCGATCTGCGCGTCATCATGCCGGGCAGCCCCCTGCCCGTCGATGCGGACCTCGTGCTGATGGTGGGCAGCAAGGCCACCATCGCCGACCTTGCTGCCTTTCGCGCCGAAGGCTGGGATATCGACCTTGCCGCCCATTTGCGCCGGGGCGGGCGCGTCCTTGGCCTTTGCGGCGGATACCAGATGCTGGGCAGGGCGATCTCGGACCCCGAAGGGATCGAGGGGGCACCGGGCAGCGTTGCCGGTTTGGGTCATCTGGAGATCGAAACGGTGATGGCCCCGATCAAGCATCTGTCCCTGAAGGACGGAATCCATACGGCGAGCGGTGCCGCTGTCTCAGGCTACGAGATACATATCGGCGAAACTGCGGGCCCGGACACCGGACGCGCCTGGCTTGAGTTCGAGGGACGTCCCGAAGGGGCGGCGAGCAGGAACGGTCAGGTTCAGGGCTGCTACATGCACGGTCTTTTCAGTTCGGATGCGTTCCGGAAAGCCTATCTCGCGGAGCTGGGTGCGCGTTCTGAAATCGCCTTCGAACTTGGCGTGGATGACGCACTCGATGCGCTGGCGGATCACGTCGAAGCGCATTTCGACATCGAACTAATGCTGAAGCTGGCCGAAGAGGTCTGAGCCCGGCGCGCGCCTATTCAAGCTCCTGCGCCGTGAGCGCCCGGTGAATCTCGCGCCGGACGAGTTTGCGGACGTTCCGGGTGATGCGTTCCCCAAGGGCGCCCTGCAATTCTTCGCGCACGATCTCGCTTACAAGATCACGCAGGGTTTCTTCGTCGATCAACTGCTCTTCCTGCGTGAGGTCGAGCGTGCTTTCCCGGGTTGAGGCAGTCTGTGTCTCGGGTGCGGAAGCCTGTGGCTTGGCCTCGGGCTCCGGGGTACGGTCCGCCTGTTCGCGGCGCGCGGCGAAGAGCGCGGCATGAACGAACTTCGGGGGTTCGCTGGCCTGCTCGGGCGCGTCGTCTTCCCATGCCATGGTTTCGGGTTCCGTACCCGCATAGTCGCTTTCGCCGGGGTCATCGGGTTCCCATTCGTCCGCGATACTGCCGATAGCGGTCTCAAGCGCCTCGATCTTGGCGCTGAGAGAGGCGGAACGGTTCACCTCAGGAGCGGGAAGCTCGGCCTCCTGCAGGCTTTCCCGCCAGTCATCATCGGCTGGAGCGTCAGTTGGAGCGTCAAAGGCGGCCTCGGAACGGTTTTCGCCGGAAACCGCGTCCTCATCCTCGTCTTCATCCTCGTCTTCGTCCTCGTCTTCGTCGAAGTCCTCTCCGATATAGGCGGCGGTTTCGAAGGCCTCGTCGGTGTCTGCCGCGCGGTCGTCGAAATCGGTCTCGTCGGTATCGTCGGACATGGCGAATTGATCGCCCTCTCCGTAGATGTCCTCATCGTCCCTGAAATTGTAGGGATCGGTCGAGTAGTCCTCCGCCAGGATGTCGGGCGCGCCCGCCTCGAGGTCCTCTTCCCCACTGTCTTCCGGCGCCTGCTGGGCCAGGGCTTCCGGCGGCGCGTCGAGCGACGCTTCCTCGGCGATCGACCCCTCCATCCGGGGCTCCGTTGCCGGTGTCGCAGCGGCGGCCCCCTCGGCCGCCGGGGTTTCAGCGGATTTCGCCGGTGCCGTGTCCTCGGCCACGCGCAGCGCCGGTGTCAGCACCAGACGGTCGTTCCGCGGCTCGGGTTTCGGGGTCTGCAAAGGACGTTTGTCTTCGGACACCAGGCGGCGGATCGATGACAGAACGTCTTCCACCTCGGCATTGGTGACGGGGTCGGACATTTTCTTGTACCACTCTTATCTCGCCGCCACGGTAGCCCGGCGGAGAGATTCCCACAATGGGGCCGTGAAAATTGTCAGTCTTTTTGCAGTGATTTCAACACACGGTCGAGTTGACGGCCCTGTTTGGACAACCGTGCCGGGCTGTCCTTGACAAGGTTGTAATACTCGGCCGGATCGTAAAGCTGGACCGGCAGGCGCAGGTCCTTGGCCGTCAGGCGTCCGGTGGACGCGAGAATACGATAGGCCGCGACATAGAGCGCCGCACGCGCCTGCACCTGAAGCGACTGCGCATCCAGCAGCGCCTGCTCGGCGTCGAGCACGTCGAGCGTGGTCCGCGCACCAAGCGCAGCTTCCTCGCGGATGCCGTCGAAGGCGATCTGCGCCGCGCGCACCTGCCGCTCGGAGGCTGCAAGCTGCGCCTGAACGGTTGTCAGCGTGGCATAGGCATTTCCCACGTCCTGGGTGACATCGTTGCGCACGGTATGCAGGTTGCCGCGCTGCGCATCCGCCTGGGCCTGCGCGCGCCGGGCCGTGGCCGACAGGGCGCCGCCCTGGTAGATCGTCTGCCCCGCCTCAAGTCCGATGGAGCCACCGCGATTGAATTCGTTGGCGTTCAGGTTCTCCGTCGCCGCGAGGCGGCCGGTGAGGTTGATGGTCGGCTTCATGTCCGACAAGGTGGCGCGCGCCAGAAGATCGGCCGCGGCCACCTGGTGCTGAGCGCTTTTCAGCGACGGGTGATTGCGCACGGCGACCGCCTTGGCAGCATCGACGTTCTCGCGGATCGCGGGAAGGCTCGACGGCTGGCGCACCGTTCCGGGGTCGCGGCCGACCACGTTGCGGTATTCCTCCACCGCGCTGACCAGTTCACCGCGCGCCGCGGCAAGGCCACTGCGGGCCTGCGCCAGCTGCGCCTGGGCAAGCGCCACGTCGGTGCGCGTGACCTCGCCCACATCGAAACGGTCTTGTGCTGCACGCAGTTCCTGGGTCAGCAGGCGGACGTTGTTTTCCCGCAGGGCGACGAATTCCTGCGCCTCGATCACGCCCATGTAGGCGGCCACGGCGCGCAGCAGGATTTGCTGTTCGATGTCGAGCAGCGCCTCGCGCGTGGCCAGGACAGATTCTTTCGCCGCCTCGATGCGCAAACGGCGCGATCCGAAGTCGTAGAGCACCAGTTCGGCGATAAGGTTCAACGCCGCCGTCAGGTCATCGTTGTCGATGGTCACGCGGGACGCCGAGGTGCGAACCCGGCCGAAATTCTGTGTCAGCCCGGCGGACCACCGCAGCACCGGCTTGAGCGCGGCCGCGGCCACAGCAACGTCCTCGTCCGCGGCGCGCAGCAGGGCACGGTTCTGTTCCAGCAGACCCGAATACGTGTAGGCGCCCACGAGGGCATCGGCCAGGGTGTCGGCATCAGCGGCACGCGGCGCGGCAAGGCCCAGCCCCAGAACGCACACACTTGCGGCAAGCCGGACCCCTGCGGGCAATTTGCTGATGAACATGGGCCTCTGACCTCTTTGCTGTTGTACCGCCCGCCCGCGATGGCGCGGGGCTGCCTAGAACTGGAACGCGACCTCGCGTTTGAAACCGTCGAGCACGGGCGCGCTTGCGTTGAAGGACATCCGCCAGCTGACCTGATCGCCGCGCTTGTGCCCGATCCGCACTTCGCCCAGCGCCCCTTCCATGAACAGCGCCGCGATACGGCCGCCGTCCTTGAGCTGGTCCAGAAGGGCATCGGGCACCTCCATCACGCCGCCCTCGATCACGATGACGTCGTAAGGCCCGTGCGCCGCCGCGCCCTCGGCCAGCGATCCGTGGTGCACCACCACGTTGTCCGCCCCCGCCGCGACCAGCGCCTCCTGCGCCTCTGCCGCCATGCTTTCGTCTTCCTCGACGGCGACGACTGCCTCGGCCATATGCGCGATCACCGCGGCGGAGTAACCCATGGCGCAGCCGACATCGAGCACCATCTCGCGGTTTGTGATCGCCAGCGCATCGAGCATCTTGGCCAGCGTACGCGGCTCGAGCAGCACGCGCCCCTGCCCCAGGTCGAGGTTTTCACCCATGTAGGCGGCTTCGCGCTGGGAGGCGGGCACGAAGTCCTCGCGCTTGACGGTCAGCATCGCGTCGATGATCGGGAATTTCGTGACATCCGAAGGTCGCACCTGCGTGTCGACCATCATCGTGCGGCGTGCGGTGTAGTCAGTCATCTGTCAAACTTGTCCGTTCGGAATCTTGCCCACAAGATGTGCCACATCGCCGTCCGGTCAGCAACGGCTTGCGGCAGACTTTCACCGATCATGTATCTTGCAGCGGCAGCAGCTATCGGATAGTCAGCAAAAACCACTGGTCGGCGAGTTGGCGGAGTGGTGACGCAGCGGATTGCAAATCCGTGTACACCGGTTCGATTCCGGTACTCGCCTCCATTTAAAATCAATCACTTAGGCAGAAGAGCAAAGTACGCTGAACCCACGGTTTACAGCATCGTTTACAGTTTTGTTCACGCTTTGGATTTCTTCGAGTCTGCCAACTTGAGCAATACAGCATCGGTTTCACTCGGCGATACACGTGCATAGTGCTCGATGACGTTCGCAGCATGACGCAAAGACCATCCCATGTGACTGGCAATCTGCGACAGGCTCAGACCCGCATTTAGAAGGCGCGTTGCGGCCGTGCCTCTACAGTCCTGCAAGCGGAGTTCCTGGCTTAGACCTGCCTTGTCCCGCCATTGCCGAAGACCTTCAGATGCTCGGTGTTCGGTCAGCCTTCCGCCGCTCGCATTGCATAGAATAAGCATCCGATCAGAAGGCGTTGCATCGATGACATCTGCCAAGGCTTGCGTGATTGGGATGTGAGCCACCCTGCCCCGTTTGTTCGTTCTTATTCTCAGGCGACGGCCCTGCGGTGTTTGCTCCACCGAGGCCCTGGTCAGTTTGATGAGATCGCCTGGGCGAAGACCCGTTTCACAGGCGACGCATAACAGTCTTCGGACCCACTCAGGTGCAATCGCGTTGATGGCCTCACGGTCAGACGGCGTCCAAACAACCTCGGACCGATCCACTTGGTAAAGCTTAGGCAATCGATGACAGTGATGCTCCGAGAGCAGCCCTTCTTCGACCGCCCAGTTCAGAACCCTGACAGCATGCGTTCCTGCCATGTCATGCTGTTTGGGTGAATGCTTCCATTGTGCCCGCCACTTGTTAAGCTCTCCACGTGACCCGCGCTCTTCAAAAATGACAGCAGGTGCATCATGGAAGTGCTTTGCTAAGCGAAGCAACCACTTACGTTGATCTTCGAATGACCGAGGGGCTTTTGCGCGCGCCGCGCTCCCAAGGAACATGTCCACCATAGTAGGTGTCATGATCGCCTTTGGTTTCGGACGCTTTATGGCATCGGCATATGCAACATTGAAGTCAGGGTCCCGGGGGTTCGGAATATCGTCCAACCAGAATTTGGGGCCGCCACGCCACGCATAAAAGTGATATCGGCTTCTCCCGTTCGCGAGCTTCCGGCGAACTCGATGAACCCCTCTAGGCAGCGCCACGTGAAGTCTTCCACTTTTCCAACGGCGTCACGCTTCCCTGTACACCACTCTCCCCGATGATGATGGAAACTCTTCCATCAGGATCCGTCTCGATGCAGATGGCATTGAAGCCCTCTGCTCTCAGCGACCGTGCAATGTCGGTGATCTCCTTGGCCTTCGGAAGCAAAGGTCTTGGCATCAGTTGCCCTCCGTGACGTCAAAAATCCACTTGAGAACCACACCGGTTATGCGCACTTTCACCTGCACTTGCCGCGCCGACCCGAATTCGATTTTCCCAAGGTAGAAAAATGAAAGTGTTACGCGACGAGAGCCTGTGCGATAGCTGATATCGACGTCTCCGTCCTTCTCAATACTTACCCACAAATCCCTTGGCTCATACTGACCGGCACCGAGGTTTCGGGCAGCCTGCACCAGGAGCTCTTGGAAGGTTTCTCCCGCCATTTTCTTTTGGGATGCGCCAAAAATCTGCTCGAAGACGCCGTTGTCCTCGTATGTTGGTTCTTCAACATGCAGAGCGTACTTCTGCAGCCTCTCAACTTCGTCCGCCGCCAAGGTAAGATTTCGAGTCCCGGCCCAGCCCAAGACAATCGAGAGCCCCTCCTCCAAGGTGATGTCTGGGCGAAATCGCCCACGCGAAATCCGACGCATGCCTCTCTTTGCAAGCGCGCGATCAACCGTCGCCAATTCGGTGCGCTCGACGCCCATGATGTCAGCTAGGCCAGCTATGAACTCCGTAGAGATCATCTTGTAAGTCTCCATTTGCTGCCATTAGGGTAAATCAAATTCATCCCATGTCAATAGCGTGAAACAAATTCATCCCAGACAAACGTCGCATGACCGGTAACTCATCGTATCCAGTCAATCATGACAGGCTCGCGCCGCGGCAACGTCCGCTTTTGATTTGCACCGAGCGCTACTACCAACACCAGCCATCCGCTGCGGCAGCATCCGATGTCTTACAAGCGGACAAAGCCCCCCATTGCCAACTCAAATTCATTGTCCGCCTTTTGGGGTCATCGGGCAGCTCTCAAATCGGCCTGTGCATCGCGGATGATCGACCAAGACGAATGCAAGAATAGTCCGGCAATCCCAAAAGCAGCGATCAGATCGGGCCACCCGCTGCCACGCCACGCAACAAGACCAGCCGCTACAACGACGGCAGCGTTGCCAATAGCGTCATTGCGTGAAAACAGCCAAACGGCACGCATATTTGCATCACCTTTACGGAACCGCATCAGTGGCAGTACGGCGATAACGTTCACCACGAGAGCGATTATCCCAAATACGCCCATAAGGGTCGCGTCCGGCATAGTCTGGGTGAATATCCTCCATAGCGTTGTCGTGAGCACACTAAGTCCGAGGATACCAAGAAATATGCCTTGGATCAGAGCAGATCGCGCTCGCCACGCAAGGCTCCAACCAATGGCCAAAAGACCAAGAAGCGTAATGAGGCCGTCGCCGATAAAGTCGAGCGCGTCCGCCTTGACGGCCTGTGACCCAGCCAGAAATCCGCCAACCATCTCTATCACGCCGTAGCCGACATTCAGAAGAACGACAGTCCAAAGAGCACGACGATAGGACGGGTCTTGGTGCGCTGCGTCGGCCTGAGCATCATCGTCGCGCTCGATGCGGTCAAATCCGTAACCTGTCGTCGCAACCGCTTTTTCGATCTCCGGCAGCCGCCCCTCAGGTACATTGAGGGTCATGATGTGAGTGGCTGCCGATACCTTCACCGCGTTTGGCGCAATTCCGGCGGCCTGTGCCGCGCGTTCTATCTGCGCCGCATCCTTTGCGCAGTCCATACCCGAGACACGGTAGCGAAAAGGTAGAGCTGCGGAGGGTTGAGTGTCGGTCATGGTGGCATAGTAGACACGGTGTAATTGGCGACCAACCAGCTAGATGCTTTCGGTCAGATGTTAGCTGGGCCGCGGTTATCAGTCACTCGTGACCACCTGTTCGGCCAAATCGATTGTGTACCATCAGCTCAGCTACGTGTTCTTTCAGGGAAGATGAGATGTCGGTGCGGGATCCTGCAATGACTCAAGGTAACTTGCGATCTCGATCAGCTTGGTAGGCATCAGGATCGGCTCGCCATTGCCCGGATCGAACTCGCTCATTTCATGGTCTAAAATGTCGACGATAACCGGCATATCCTCGCGCGGCAGGACGTTGCGGGAATACCCGCTGAGTATATCCATGATTTCTAGGGCGGGCCACATCCCGTCGCGCCGGGCCGCAATCTTCGTCAAATCCGCGGGTGGTGTGTTCAAACGTACGCCCTCAGGCCCATCGCCCCTCCCATCAACACCGTGACACGCAGCACAGTTTTGCACGTAGAGCGTTCTTCCTGCGTTTGTCGTTTCTACAGTGGCTCCCATCAAAAAAACGGAACCAAAAGCAGCCAATACTTCATAGGGGTGATCTTTCCGAAGCTGTGCGTCAGAGCTAACGTCTCTGGTCAACGGATGCTTTGATCCCGGTCAAGTCATCGATCACGGTCAGTCTCCGCTGCAGGAACGTCAGCTTTGATGCCTCTACAGCGGCTTACGCTAGAACCGGACCTTGATTTAAGAAGCAGCAACGACCGAGCTGCGGGACTAACCGGGCGTTCGCCGCAAGGAAGTGATGATGACCGCAAATATCAGGACTATGCCTCGTGCCAATCCCGTTTGACCTATTTTTACATGGTCCATATTTTGCAACCAGGTGACTAGCCTGCCTGGACTATTGGGCGTACTGGTTCGAGTTTTCGTAAACGAAATGTTACTTGGACGGAGGAACCGACGGCATGCTTCCCATGCTCGATTGGAGTGATGCAAAGAAGAATCGTGCGAATTTTGTTGCCGATCTTGGCAAGGCTGTACGTGAAACCGGTTTTTTCTTTCTGTCCAACACACAGGTCCCTGCGGAATTGCGATCTGAGGTCTTTCGACTTGCGGATGTGTTTTTCAGCCAGACGCCGGATGAAAAAGCTAAGCTTTCCATCCTCGACACACCGCATTACCGGGGCTGGGCCAAGCCAGGGGACGAGTCGCTCGACGAAACGCGACCCGAAGTGGATACTAAGGAGACCTTCAATATCGGGTACGATCTTGCACCGGATGACCCTGCAATACTCGCGAATGAATCGTTTCGAGGGGTGAACCGTTGGCCCGACATTCCCGGTTTTGCCGAGACGATGCTCGAATACTATCAAGCCTGCCAGGCTCAGGCGATGGCGTTGCTGAGCGTGATGGCGGAAGACTTGGGTCTGCCGACGGACTACTTTGTTTCGCTTTTCGCCGAGCCAATGTCGGCCATTCGCCTCCTGCACTATCCACCCGCTTCCGGAGCTGTGAACGAGATCGGGGCCGGGGCACATTCCGATTATGGGGCCATAACCCTCTTGATGACAGACGGTGAACCAGGTCTTCAGGTGCGCCCGCGAGGCTGCGACTGGATTGACGTTCCCGCAATACCGCACGCGTACATCGTCAATATCGGCGATTGCCTGATGCGTTGGACGAACGATATCTACGTATCAACACCGCACCGTGTTTTGCCCCCGGCGCGCCAGCGTCGATCTGTGGCTTTCTTTTGCGAAGCCAATCCTGATGCTCTGGTCAGCGCACTTCCGGGGACCGGAGAGGCCAAATACCCTCCAATCCGCGCCGCCGATTACCTGTCGATGCGCCTTGAGGCGACCTATGCAGCAAAGGAAATCCCATGAACGCGCGACCGGCTATGGCAGCATTAAGAGCTCTTAAATGATTGCAGCGCGAACTGCTGCGAAGCGAAGATTGGCAAGCAACGCAACCCCTGAAGATCGCTGCACACGACGCGAACGTCCGTTGCCGCGAAACCGTTCCAACTTTGCTAAAGGCGTTGTCTGCGCATGGCCGACGCAGCACAGGTCAGAGAGGGCTCACCTAAGACATCTGAGCAAGGTAGTCAGATTACTGCTTGAATGCTGATAGCTGCCCCTCAGCGCCGCTATCAGCCGCAGAGTCTTTTGCCTTGATGGTTCGACAACTGGTTTTCGAGAACATGACCATGGTCAAGGATTGGCGTGCATGAGAGTTTCCTTCGAGCCGCTATCCTCCAGAAGCTAGCCAGCTACTGCATTCCGTCCCGAGTTCCGCCAAGGCTCTAGCCTCATAGCGGGCTTTGTCGTCATCAGGCAGAATGTCACGCCATCGCCCATTCACGCCTTGGTGGATGAAGGTTTGTGCACCGCCGTCCCAAAAGACGCCGCCCATGGGCACTGACTTGCTTGCATTCGCCTTCATATAGTCGAATGAACAGTGCTTCAGGATCGCTTCCCAGCGGCCCTCGTCAATCTCGATGTCAAGGAAATCGGCGATGCGTCGAATTTCTCCCGGCATATCGCGCTTGAGTGCTTCGAAGTGGATCAAATTCACGTTTGGTAGATGGCGGATCTCCCACCAAGTTCGGATGTTCTCCCAGAAGGGCCACATCGGATAGCCATCATTCTCCAGCCAGTCTCGGAAATATTGCACGATGTCAGGAGTCGGTCGCTCAATCGGCGGCCCAACCCGGCCGGGCGTTTCGTTGAGAACATCATACCATGCGTCATTCGCGTTGGCATGGTGGTTGTGGAAGCTCCAGACTACGTCGCGGCCATCGCGGGCGATGTATATGTATCTGGCTTTTTGAGAGAAAACGAGCGCATCTACCGGCAGGTGAGTTTTGAGGAAGCGTCGATGAGTTTGCGCCGCGACCTCAGGCAGCTTGATCTCTTTCGGCGGAACCCGAAGATCCAGCCATGGCGACATTTCGGCAACGTCGATATCTTCGGCGCCATTGAATATCAGTTGGCTGACGATCTGCTGAACCCAAGTAGTACCAGATTTCGCGTAGGTGGCGATTATTATATCGTCATCTCGAAACTCGAAATTGTTCCAGATAGTGGAGTCAAAATGATGGTTGTGGATTTCCCTTGTTTTCTTCGGCTGTTCAAACCTGCTCATTTTTCTGATCCCTCAGCATCCTGAAAAAGTGATTCTGACACGGATCATTTCCATGCGGAACAATGGAGTGCACAAATTGATGCTGGCGTTGCGGACGCAATGCGTCAGAACCGCGTTTGATTTGGGCTCGCCCGGCCATTCGCGGAGCGTGGCAGTTCTCCTGCATGCTATTAGACACCAGCAGGCCAGGTAAAGCTTGGTTGGAGTCCATCGTAGACCGGTCGGCCGTCGGATGGTTTGGGGTAGCCTTTACTCTCATCCCAGAACGCATGGTAGGTTGCATCAGGAAATGCCGCATCGTCATAGCCCATAACATTTGGGACGGCGACACGGATCCGTCTTTCCTTATCGTCCAGCATTAGAGCCGCCCCGCATTCAGAGCACGTGCAAAGTTCCAGCGGACCGTCTGGGTTGTCCTTGTTGAATGGTTGCCTCGCCATCTTCTCGGGATGGTCGGCGGTCAAATCGCCCCAGTTGAAGAAAGCGACATGCGTGTGCTGCTGACCTGTCACGGATTTGCAGACATTGCAGTGGTACTCATGGTTGTCGATTGGCTCGGCGGAAGTAGTAACATGAACGTGGTCGCACCCCCCCCTGATATGTGCTCGCCATATAGTCCTCCCTTTTTTGGCTCCAGAATTCCCGAAGCCGTAAATTGCAAGTGTAGCACAAGCCAGGCTATCCGCGAAATTCTCAGGGCAGTGCCCATTACTGCAATCGAAACAAATGTCTAAAATGGGCTCTATGCCGTCATCTGAGCGCTTCGGTCAGATGTCTGAAGTACTGCCCCTTTGCGGACATGACTCCGATCAGCCTTACTGACCGCCGAGCAGCGTCATCAGACCTTCGCTGGGTCAACCGGCTTGAAGTACGCGATCTTCTCGTAGATCACGCCTTCGTCTCCGACTTTAAGTAGGGCTGATCCGCCCACATCCGTGCCGACGAACCGCCACCATGCCCATCGGAGTATATGCCCATCTTGATCTGCGGATAACTCGTCTGAAACCTCGTAGCGACCGGTACCTCCAATCGCCTTCATTCTCTCTTCCCAGCCTAAAAGGTAGTTTGCGAAGCGATCCTTGGTAATCGGCTCGGCAACCAATCCGTCGTACCACAGGTATCCAGGCGCGGCGGCACGCATGGCGCGTTCCGGGTCCATAGACTGAACTCCGGCAAGATACTCTCGCAGGAAAGCCGTTCGCTTTTGGGTATCGCCACTCATGGACCGAAGACTACATGTCGGCGCCGAAATCTGAAAGAGTCGCCTTCGGGCTCGTTTGCGTCATCCGAGTCTTTTCATCAGATGACCGGAAAGCTGCCGTAAGCGGCCACTCGTTTTGACTGCGTCCGATGTCTCAGAAGCGGACGAAGCGGACGCACGCTACTGCTTGATTAAGTATCGATCAGCTTCTTCGAAGACGTCTATGACGCGCGTTCCGGACTTGATCAAAGCCCCATGTTCAACGCCTGCCGGAATTGAGTAACTGTCACCGGGTCTGTAAATCTTCGTCTCTCCACCGATGGTAAACTCGATTTGCCCTTCGACGACAGTGCCCCACTGCGCACCATGAGAATGTGGGGGAAGTTCCATATCCTTGAGGAAGGTGAAGAAGGCCACCAGACCATTGTCTGACCGCACCACCGCTGTCTGCACGACATCATCGGGGAAGGGAACGTCAATACTCGGAAATGCTGTTATGAAATCTGGATACGGCATTCTGCTTTCCTTTCTCGTGCCTTGATCAATCATGATGCGGTGTAGATCAACGTTGTCAGACCGGCTTGGCTTTTACAAGTTGCGCACAGTTTGGGCTCGTTGCTGCCGATCGCTGCTTTCGTGAACAACGTCCGCTTCCGCGAAAAACTGCCGTTTGCTTTCGCTACGTCTGATGTCACACCAGCGGACGAACTGAACAATAGGCTCACCTGGCCGCCTATCGATGACGAAGACTTTGCGCACGCGATCGAACCAAACCATGCAGGTGGAGCCAAGACCGCCGAACAGACAGCGGAATTGGCCATAGAAGCGGTTCATCGTCTTCAAGGCACTCATGGTTGATCGGTCCACCAAGCTGCCTGAGAAATACAATTGTTAGACAGCGTCATGGGTTCACCCCGACTTTCTTTTCGAGCTTCTGGCGTGGCGCTGTCGTTGAGCCTGAGCGATCCGTTCGCGTCCTTCTTTAGACTTTGGGCCAGTTGAGAGGCCACCGTGAAGCCGACAGCGTTTCTTGCCAGGGACGACTTTTGCCTTGCAAAGCGTCCCCGATCTTGTCTTCGCGCTACAATCCGGCCGCTTCTTCTTGGGCAGCGGACTGCCATCATCGCCAATCCCCTTTTGGTAAAGCGTCTGACACGAGCTAGAGTCACAAACATAACAATAGCGATGCTTGTCGATAGGAAGATCTTTGGTTGCAGGACACAAACGACATGATGAGCAAAGGCGAGACCTTGTCTCATTCTCGACTTCGCTGCGAATCCTCTCGATCAGTTCAGTGAACCAGCGACTTCGCCGTCCCATATCCTCCTCCAGCTAATTGCTTACTTTTGCTTGCCCGATTCTAAGACCCCTTGACGCGCGGCTACCCCCACTTTTGCCCAGTGGTTTGTAAAACCCCAAATCGCGCGAGGAGAGTTCTCGAAATCCTCGAACGCTGTTTCTCCAGTGACGTCGAGAGAAAATGCGCCTGATCACCCTCACCGTCCGGACTAAACATGAGCACAGTTTGAAACCCATTCACGGCAAGCCCCACACCACATGCGGCCGTCGGGGCCGTGCTTTTGCCAGTCACTCAACTTCCGCCAATCATCTAAGGACATAATTTTGCCGGTCCAAGTCTTCGGGCTTCCGTTGACCGTAAAACCATGCCGCATGTCGTCTGCGACTGGTTCGACAATTTTTCTCACATCCTCTTCCTGACAATTGGACAGAACCTGACAAAACGCCCCCTCAGGTTGAATTGAGGGGGTTTTGTCAGGTTTTGTCATATTGTCAGGTGGGGAGTTGATCTTCTCACCTGACACATTTGCCAAAGCCAACCACTTGCTCATTTCAAGCCCCACACACGCGGATTGACTGCGAAGTTCTTGGCGGGGCGGCCTGGTGCCGAGAGCTGCATTGGAGCAATCCAGTTCGCACCTTGAAGAGCAGCAAAGGCAGGGCCGATTTCCCTGGCCGATTGCAATCCCTGCAAGCCACGCCGCTGAATTTCGCGGGTGTTGATCTGACGCAGGCCTTCCGCCTTGATGATCTCGGCGATACGGCTTGCTCCACGAAGCTCAGGAGGCATTGACTCGGCGCCGTAGGCCCGGTGCGCATGTTTGCGCATATGCTCCCCCACGTAGTGGCAGGCCCGCCCTAGATGTCCCGCCTCAATCTCTTTGACGGGGTTGGTACTGTCTATGGCGAAGTCGAGGAGGGCAAGTACGGTTGCCACGCGAACGGCCAGACCAGGCATCTTGCCGATATGGCTCTTCATTAGGCCAGCCGCGTCAGCCTCCCAATCTCGGCACTGTTCGCGGAATTGCTGCAACACGTTCTGAGCGGCCTCGCTCAGAGGGAGGTAATGGGGCCGTCGCTCACCGTTGCTATCAGTGATCGGCTCAAGCCCGCGCAGACGCTCGAACGCCTGACGAATGGTGTTGTTGTCCATTGTTGTTGTCGGGCGGCGCAGCGGTGCCGGGGCAGGAAACGCCACCAAGAACCGGGCCAGCAGCCCGTCGTCGTCAGTCTTGATGAGAAGTTTATCCAGCTTGTCGGGCTGAATGCCCCCAAGCACGGCGATGGTCAGATGATCCACGATGACCGGCTCAGGGTTGTTCTTCCGGTCCACTGTGTAGCTGCGCCCGCCAAACGCCTCCAACCAGAACGGTCGGTCACCGCCACCGTTGTAGCGATCCATGCCTGTCAGCCATCCCGAAAGCTCGTCACGTGAAAGCAGCAATCCGCGCCATCCGTCACACAGCAGTTCTGCGGCTTTCTCGGTGGTGGTGTCAGTGATGCGAATCCGACCCCGAATGGGCGGTGCGCCTGCGTCCGCTTCGGCAGGCTTCGCAGGAGGTTCGCAAACATCCGCGATAGCCTGTTTCACATCGGCCTTCCATTTCGATGCCACCAGCTTGGCAACTACATCCTTGCGCGCCCAGTTATCGCGGGCACCGACATATTCTGCGCTCAACTGCTTATCGATTTCCTTGATCGGGTCCAGAACGGCATCTTGGCCGGGGCTCTTTCCGGAACTGGGGTCGCCAACGAGGATGCCCCAGATGATTGGTGGTTCTTTCCAGCCATCCCAAACGACAGTCCAGCGGGTGCTGTCAGACAAATGCGAACCAGTCTCCGCTAGTGCAGAGCAGCGAACCTCTATTCAGCGCAGAGACCGCGCCACTCAGCAAGAGCGGCGGTGCGCGTTAACTTGAAAGTGTCTCTGCTGGTGAGCGATCTTTGTTGGTTGAAATGGTTGTAGACGGAAGAGTAGACAGCAGCGAATTTCTGCAAACTTCGCATGCGTCGGAAACGCTGCATCGCACGTTCTCGTCGCCGGAAAGGAAGATGTGAGTTCTCAACGCGGTTGTTGAGCCACCTACCCGTCTTTTGTTTTTCGAGCGCCCCCAACTGCCTTAGCGCTGCCTTGTACGATGCAAAGCGGTCGGTAACGACTTCTTCGGCTTTGCCATGGCGCTTCATCATTTTCTTGAGGAATTTCAATGCCGCCGTCTTGTTTCGGCGTTTCGTCACGACAGCTTCCAAAACCTCGCCTTCGTGGTCGACAGCACGCCACAGATAGTGACGCTTGCCATTCACCTTCACGAAGACCTCGTCCACATGCCACTTCCAATTCGAATAGGCGCGGAGTTGTTGGACCCGCTTCCGCCTGATCTCAGAGGCAAACATCGGCCCGAACCTATTCCACCAGTAGCGCACAGTTTCATGGCTGACGTCGATGCCGCGTTCGTGCAGCAGGTCCTCGACATTGCGGAGTGACAGCGGGAACCGGACATAGAGCATCACTGCAAGGCGGATGATCTCAGGGCTGGTTTTAAAGTACTTGAACGAGGCAGGTCTGGTCATAGCCAGACGCTACGAAACCGCCCTGCCCCGCTCAAGCCAAGTTAATCTGACAAGACCCGCCGTGCTGATCGGGGCCTGGGTGTTCTCCAACTTCGTCAACCTCGCGGGCCTGCCCGAAGGGCTGTTGGATCTCGTAACGCGCTTCGACCTCGGCCCCTGGGCCGTGATGGTGATGATCATGCTCGTCTACCTCGCACTGGGCTGCATCTTCGAGAGCATGTCGATGCTGCTGCTTACGGTACCGATCTTCTTTCCGCTCGTGACCTCGCTGGGGTTCGATCCGATCTGGTTCGGCATCGTCGTCGTCGTGGTGATCGAGATCAGCCTGATCACCCCGCCCGTGGGCCTCAATGTCTTCATCCTCAAGGGCGTGGTCGACAACATCTCGACCGCCACGATCTTTCGCGGTGTCACGCCCTTCTGGATGATGGATATCCTGCGGCTGATCCTGCTTCTGGCTTTCCCGGCGCTGGTGCTGTTCCTGCCGAATCAAATGTAGACGCACCTATGCCTTGGGGTCGAAAATCTGATCTCAAGGTCCGCGACACAACCTGCTGACAGAGGTTGTGGAGTCACTCCCGCCTCAGCCCGTGTCCCCGCCGATGTCCGCCCGGCGCGGGATGGCTTCTGTGGCGCCCCAGCCCGTGACGGTTTGGGCCGCAACTTGGGCCGCGCGATGGCCCGCGTTCCGTGGATCGCCACTTTCAAGGAAGTGGGCCAGGAAGGCACCCGCAAAGCTGTCACCCGCGCCGCTGCTGTCGACCGCGCGAACCGGAACGGCGGGGATCGTGATGGTTTCGTCCCCGGCCAGCATGACCGCCCCCTCTGAACCACGTTTCAGGATCACGATCCGCGCGCCATGGTCTCCGAAGTGGCTCAGGATATCACCTGCCGAGGCAAGGCCGATCAACGCCCCGGCCTCGTCTTCGGAAGGCAGGACAATGTCGACCAGTGGCAGGAATTCTTCGATGGTGGGCAGTGCCTCTTCCACCGACCACAAGCGGGGACGGAAGTTGATGTCGAAGGACACCAGGACACCCTGCGCCCGCGCGACCCGCGCCGCATGGAACGCTGCGGCGCGCATGGTCTCGCTGATGGCAAGGGTGACCCCGGTGACGTGCAGGACCCTTGAGGCTGCGACCATCTCCTCCGAGATGTTGCCTGGCCCCAGATGGCTCGCCGCCGATCCCTTGCGGCTATAGAAAAAGCGTCGGTCCGCCGGATCGGGATCGATGTAGACGAGGCCCGTCGGATGGGCGGGGTCGACGGACACCCCATGCGTATCGATCCCCTCCGCCGCGCAAAATTCCAGAATGTCATGTCCGAAAAGATCGTCACCCACCGAGGATATCAGGCCGGTCCGGGCACCTTGCCTTGCCGCGGCAACAAGCGCGTTGAGCGCGTCACCCCCGATGCCGGAGCGGTAGAGCCTTTGCCCGATGGATGCAGGCTGATCATTCTTGGGCAGGCGCACCATCTCGATGAGCGGTTCACCAAGGGCGAGTATGTCGATCGCGGTCATGCGCGCATCTATGCCGGGCGCGCATGTCGCTGTCCAGCATCGGGGGCTTGCCCGGCGGGCCGCCAGGCTTCACAGTTCCGGCCAGTCCCGACAATCTGGAAGATCACCATGAAACTGCCCCCGAACCGCTTCAAGGCCGCCCTGCGCGAGGGGTGTCACCAGCTTGGCATCTGGAACACTATCGGCGGCAATACCGTGCCCGAATTCCTGGGCGGGGCGGGTTTCGACTGGGTCCTGATCGACTGCGAACACGCCGCGATCGAGACTGTGGAGGTTTTGCCCGCGCTGCAGGCAGTGGCCGCCAATCCGGATGTCTCGGCCCTCGTGCGGCCCGCCGCCAACGACCCGGTGCTTTTCAAACGCCTGCTCGACATGGGCGCGCAGACGCTGCTCGTGCCCTACGTGCAAAGCCGCGATGAAGCCGAAGCTGCGGTAAGCGCGATGCGCTACGGTCCGCGCGGCATGCGTGGCATGGCGGGGATGACCCGCGCCACCCGCTACGGAAAGGTCGAAAACTACTTCACCACGGCGGAGCAGGAGCTTTGCCTCATCCTCCAGATCGAAACGCTGGCCGGTCTCGAAGCCCTCGAGGAGATCGCGACAACCGATGGTGTCGACGCCATATTCTTCGGTCCCGCGGACCTGAGCGCCTCCATGGGGCTCCCGGGGCAGATGCGCCATCCCGACGTCGTTGCCGCCATCGAGGACGGGCTGGCCCGCCTCGCGGCGCTTGACGTCCCGGGCGGGCTGATGGCGCTCGACCCCGAGGAGGCGAAACACTTCATGGGGAAAGGGTCGCGGTTTACTGCGGTTGGTGTCGACCTGGTCCTGCTGGCCGAGGCGGTAGCCGCTTTGCGTGCCAGATTCTGATCAGCTTTGCGGCGTGCCCATGGCCGTCATCGTCCGCATGAAGAGGGTCACCTCAAGATCGCCCTCCCCCGGCATATTCCGGACGTGCAGCGACCAGTCGAGCATGTCGAAATCGAACTGGTGCGCATCGGCACTCCGGGCGAAGAACAGCCGGTCTGTAGGGCTCCTGAGGAGGGTCGTTGAGGGGCGATCCGCAGGTTGAGCGGATCAAGACTGTCGAGGACCTACCGGTACCGCGATGATCAGCGCGGGGCGCACTGTCCCAGGCGTCGTGGTGGTCCTTGAGGTGGCGACCTGTGGCAAACGCCTCGTAGCTGACCTTCATTCCGTCGCTATCCGCGCTTTCCCAAGCACGGGAAAATGCGCTGCGGCCGGACTGATGGCAACAGGGTTAGCCCCGCGCACCAAGGTACAGCGCAGGCCAGAAACCGCTTCGATCTCCTGCATGACCTCCGATTTCCGCCTGGCCCGGTCAAATTTCGGGGGCTGCCATCGTGGGCCAGGAAATCCTACTCGAAAACTCCCGGTTCTATCGAAACCAGCCGATGCGATCGCTCCAAAAATGTCTCAAAGAGATTGCCGGGAATCGAGGCGGTTGCCACCGAGGTTTTCATGGCCGCGCTCGGGGCGTTTCGGTGCACTGGTTCGGACGCTCCGCCATCAAGCGGTCAAAGGTTTCCTGCATGCGCCCAGTGTCAGCTTTCAGTCCCGTGATGAGTTCAAAAGCGTCTACCGCCTGATAAAGCGCCATGGCACCTCCGTTCATCACCTTTAGGCCCCGCGCCCGCGCCGCTGTGGTCAACGCCGTCTCGAGCGGGAAATAGACGATATCCGCTACCCAGGCATCGGGGCGCAGGGCGCTTGGATCGAAGGCCATTCCGGGATAGGCATCCATGCCCAGCGGGGTTGCATTGACCACGCCGTCCGCGTGCACCAGATCGGCCGGACCGATATCGATCGTCGATTGCGGCCGCGCGGCGCGAAGCTTGGCTGCAAGCGCCTCTGGCCGATCCGCGTCCTTGTCGATCAACGTCACCCGCGCGCCAGCATCCACGAGCGCGAGTGCCGTTGCCGATCCCGCGCCGCCAGCGCCGAATTGCACGACCCGCTTGTCCTTTGCCGCGAGTGCAGAAGCCCTCAGCGCGGCGGCGAAACCGGAATAATCCGTCGTATGTCCGACCCTCTCTGCCCCGTCGAAGACCACGGTATTGACCGTACCCAGCACCGCCGCGGCCCCGGACAGCCGGTCGAGATGGGCAATCACCGCCATCTTGTGTGGATGGGTGATGTTGAGGCCGCGATAGCCTTCGGCCTCCACCCGGTCGAGGATCGCCCCCAGCGCCATCCCACGCCACGGCGCCAGATCGGTGTCGAAGCTGTTGTAGGAGTAAGCCAGCCCATGGGCGCGCCCCTCGGCCTCGTGCATGCCGGGCGTCAGGGATTGGCCGATCCTCGCCCCGACGAGCGCCGCCCTCATCCGGTGTACCCGAAGAGGCGGGGCAGGAAGAGGACGACATCCGGCGCGAGGATCATGACCAGCAGTGCAAGAATGAGCACCCCGAGGAAGGCCCAGATTTCCCCGATGATCTCGCGCAGCGGAATGCCCGTCACCGCGTTGATGACGAACAGGAGAATGCCGTAGGGCGGCGTGATCAGCCCGATCATTGAATTAACGACGACCAGCACACCGAAATGGACGAGGTCTATCCCCAAGGCCTGGCACGTCGGGATGAAGAGCGGCACGATCACCAGGATGATCGTCGTCGCGTCCAGAACGCAGCCAAGCAGCAGGATCAGAAGGTTGACCGCCAAGAGGAAGATCAGCGGGTGAACATCAATCCCGGTGAGATAAGCGGACATCATGCCGGGAATGTTCTCGGAGACGACAATGAAATTCAGGATCAGCGCGCCGCCAATCACAAGGCCCACCGCAGCAGAGGATCGTGCGCTTTCGACAAAGATTCGATAAAGAGCCCCGATGCTGAGCGCACGGTAGAAGATGCCCGCCAAGAGCAAGGCATAGAAAGCCGCAACGGCGGCGGCCTCGGTTGGCGTGGTGACGCCGCCGTAGATACCGTAGAGCAGGATCACCGGCATCAGCAGCGCCGGAAAAGCATTGGCGGTCTTGCGCGGCAACTCCCTCAGCGGGACCGGCTCCTCGATTGCAAAGCCGCGTTTGCGGGCAAGATAGCTGTTCATGCCCATCAGAACGCAGCCCATCAGCAGGCCCGGGACGATGCCGGCAAGAAAGAGCGAACCGATGGAAGCATTGGAGACAAGCGCGTAGAGCACCATGGGGATCGACGGCGGAATGATCGGGCCAATAGTGGCGGACGCGACGGTGATCGCCGCGGCATAGCCGCCGCTGTAGCGATTGTCCTTGGTCATCATCTGGATGATGATCTTTCCGATGCCCGCGGCATCGGCCACGGCTGACCCGGACATGCCCGAGAAGATGAGGGAAGCGACCACGTTGACGTGGCCCAGCCCGCCCCGGAACCGGCCCACCGCCGCCACGCAAAAGGCCAGCAAACGTTCCGAGATCGTGCCCGCGTTCATGATGTTGGCCGCCACGATAAAAAGCGGCACGGCCAGCAGGACGAAGCTGCGGTAGAGGCCCTGGAGTATCTTTTCGCCCGTGAGAGCCAGGTCCATCCCAGCCATGCCCAGATAGACCAGCGAGGCCAGCATGATCGCGTAGCCGATGGGCGTCCCGATCCCCGCGAGACCGAAAAGCGTGATCAGGCAAAGCGCCAGTTCGATGCTCATATCGCCTCGTCCCCTTCGCGGATGGCGGGGCCCTCATCCTCGTGTCCTGGCAGTTGATGATCCTCGTCCGGGGGGCCGTGCCTGAGCACGTCGACGAAGCGCCAGGTGTAGCGCAAGGCGATAACCGCCATGAACAGCATGTAGATGGAGAAGACCGTTCGCATCGGGATACGATCCCCGGTGATCGGCACCCGAACGGTGGAAGTGCCGCGCAAGCGGAGGAAATCGATGTAATCCCAGGTCGGCAGGAACGACAAAAGCATGCCAACGGTGATTGCACCCGCCGAGATCAGCGCCAGTGCCTGCCGGCGTCGGTTCGGCGCGGCGAGATAAAAGATGTCAAAGCTCACATGGTCCTTCTCGCGCACGATGAAGGCGCAGCCGAAGAAGACGATCCAGACCCAGAGGATCAGGCATAGCTCCAGCGTCCAGCCGAATGGCGTGAGAAGGACGTAGCGGGAGAAGATCTGCAGCAGGAAGGTGCAGAACATCGCCGCCAGAAGCGCGGCGGCGATGAATTCGGTGCCGCGGGTGAACCACGTAGAGATCGTCTTCACAGGTGGTCCTCCCGCGGCGTTGGCGTTGCCGAGGCCGTAGTTCAGTTGCCGAGTTCGTTGATCCGCTCAAGCACGCCCTCGGGCCAGCTGGCCGCGAATTCGCTGCCGACGTATTGCGCCTGCACATGGGTGCGGAAGGCCTCGAGGTCGGGTGTGTAGATCTCGACACCCTGGCTGCGGATGAAATCGGCAAGGCTGTTTTCCTTGTCGAGTTGCTTCAGCCTGCCCCAGGCAGCGGCCGCATCGGCGGCACGCTGCACGGTAAGCTGCTGGTCGGGCGACAGGCCGTCCCAGACCTCCTTGGAGAAGGCGATGTAGTTGAGATCGACGAGATGCGAGGTCAGCGCGATCTGCTTGGTCACCTCGTAGAACTTGGCGTCAACGACCGTGGGCAGCGGGTTGTCCTGACCGTCGACAGCACCCGTGGAAAGCGCGGTGTAGACCTCGGTGAAGGCCACGGGCGTGGGCGAGGCCCCAAGCGCGGATCCGAGGAACTGCCAGGCGTCCGTGCCGGGCATCCGCAGGTTCACGCCGGCGAGGTCGGCGGGCGTCTGCACGTCGAGCTCTTCGCGCGACTGGCGCAGGTTCACGTGCCGACGTCCGAGATACATCACCGAAAGCAGTTTGACGCCGAGTTCGTCTTCGACCTTTTGCTTGAAGGGGTCCATGAGCGGATCGTTGAAGACCCGCACCTGGTGGGCGGCGTCCTGGTGGACATAGCCTGTTGCGAAGATCGAGAACTCGGGGAAGAACTGCGCCAGTTCCTGCGCCGATGCGATCGACATCGTGAGGTTGCCCCGGCTGATCGCCTCGAGCTCGGTGCCTTGGGCAAAGAGCGTCGCGTTGTAGCCCGGCTGGTAATCGGCAAATCCAGAAACCATCGGCGCAAAGACCTGCGCCATCGCGGCCGAGCGCTGGTCGGTCTCGGAACCCGCCGTCGCAAGCGTGAAGGTCATCCGGTCCTGCGCGACAGCCGCGCCCGACAGCCCAGCAAGAACGCCGACAGAAAGGGCCGCGCCCATGGCGGCGCGACGGGTGAGTTTGATGATCATGTTTTCCTCCCTGGAGTGGTTTTGTTCTGAATCTCCACCCAAAGCCTCGCTAAAGCGGAGCACGAATTCAAGATTTTTACGAAAATGTCTGATATTTTGTGTGCCCTCAGCGGTTCTCACCCGGAATCTAGCTCAAATCCACAACGTCGCCGCTTGCCGCAGCCTTTTGAATTGCCTCGATTACTTTCAGCGTCCGCAGCCCTTCCTCGCCCGACACCAGCGGCTCCGCCCTGCCGCGGATCACCTCGGCAAAATGGGCGATCTGGTTCACCAGCGGGTCCGTCGCATCGCGAATCTCGGCCCGCGCCGCCATCGGCGTCCACCAGTCGCGCGTGCCACGCGCATGCTGCCACACCTTGAGATCCGGCAGGGAAAGCGCCCCGTGGGAGCCGCCAATGAGATAGCAGCTTTCGCCGGTGCGCGGGTAGATTGGGTATTCGCCAGATGTCATTTCCCAACTCCAGGGCGCAACGATGCTGTCGGACACCGTCACTGTCCCTATGGCCCCGTTATCGAATTCCAGAAGGGCGCTTGCCACGTCCTCATTCTCTCCTCCCCGCCGGGCAGGACGCGCGATGGCCCGGACCGAGACGATGCCTCCGCACAGATAGCGCATGAGGTCGATATCGTGGACAAGGTTGACCGCGATCGGGCCGGCCCCCGCCTTGCGCCGCCAGGGCGCCTCATCGAAATAGCTATCTGGCTTATAGAACCAGCAGGTCGCCTGCAGCGCCCTGATCTCTCCGATATCGCCCGCATCGATGAGCACCCGGGCGCGATGGATAATCGGATTGTGTCGCCTGTGATGCCCCACCAGTATCGGAACACCACGAGCAGTCGCTTTCTCGACCAGCGCTTCGGCGTCCGGAGAACGGGTGGCGATCGGCTTTTCGATCAGAACAGGAATCCCGGCCCCGATACAGAGCATAGCCTGCTCGACGTGCAGGGCATTCGGCGTGGCGATGATCACGCCGCTTGCGGGGCATGCCGTCAGGCAATCTTCAAGCCCCGCGAAGCTTTGGTGCCCGTCGGCCTCGGCGCGTGTGCGGGCCAACGGGTCCGAATCGACCACCGCAAGGAGTTCCGTGCCGAGGGTTTGCGCGATAGCGGCAACATGGCGCCGGCCAACCAGACCGTAGCCCGCAACGACCAATCCGATTTGGTGTGCCATCCTGTTCCTTTTCCGGCGGTGCTGTCGCCCTAGGCTAGTCAGCAGTTTGCAATCCCGCAAGAATATATGATATTTCTGGATTTGCCTGAGTTTATGCCCGGTAAGGGCTCATCTTCGTCGTGGTTGAATCTCTGCCACTCCGGGAAATATAGGACAACACGGATGCGCGACGTGCCCACGACGGTTGGCTCCACCGTTTACCAGCAGATCAAGCAGGACATTATCTACGGACGTCTCGCGCCCGGTGCAAAGCTCAAACTGAGCGGACTGAAGGATCGCTACGCCGCCAGCCTCTCGACACTGCGCGAGACCCTGAACCGCCTGGCCAGCGAGGGATTCGTGGATGCCCCCTCGCAGCGCGGGTTCTTCGTGCGCGAGGTCTCGGCCGAAGACCTGCACGAGATCGCCAGCCTGCGTATCCTGTTGGAGTGTCACGCCCTCGAGATGTCGCTCGAGAACGGGGATACGGAATGGGAAGGCAACCTCGTCGCCGCCCACCACAAGCTGCACCTCATGGAACAGCGCATGCTGTCGGGCGACGTGTCCTCAAAGGAGACCTGGAAAAGATACGACTGGGAATTCCACCTCGCGACGATACAGGCATGCCGGTCGCAGAACCTGCTCGACCTGCATTCGATCCTTTACGACAAATACCTTAGATATCAGAACCTTGTCCTGACACATCGCGGCGAGGTGGCAAGCCGTGAACATGCCGACCTTCTGGAGGCGGCCATCGCACGTGACGCGGACCGGGCGAAGGCGCTGCTCAAGGCGCATGTTGTGGGCGGCCTGCAGCACACAAGCGAGGCGATGGGCTGGGAGATGGCGGGTTAGACTGCCTAAGCCCTACCCCTCGACCTGCATCGCCGAGGCGATCAGCCCTGCACCGAGCAAAGCCGACTTGGAAAGCGCGCCCTCGTCAAAATCGAAATGCGGCGTGTGGTGGTGGTCCGCAAGATCGGCACCCAGAACGAAGATGCCTCCCTGCCCGCCCCGCGCCGCGACACGCCGCGCCAGCGTGCCCGCATCCTCGCTCGCGCCGAAGAAGAGCGAGGGCAAGATGGTGGCAAAGGCACCAACATCCGCGTTGACCCGTTCCGCCCAGGCCGCGACAGGCGCGGGGTTGGCATAGCCCTCCGCGCTGCCCCCTCGCGTCATTGAAACCTCGCAACCGTGTGCCCGTGCGGTGGCTTGGACGAAATCGACGCAGCGCTTGTCCAGCGCTTCGAGGTCCTCGGTCTCCTGCGCGCGCATCTCGAAGGTGAGCGTGGCCTCGCCGGGTACGATGTTGACTGCCGTGCCTGCAGTCAGAAGACCCACGTTCACGCGGATGCCCGGGCGGCTCGACTGTGCCATGGCATGGAGCCCGAGCGCGATCTGGCAGGCCGCCAGAAGCGCGCTGCGTCCGGCTTCGGGGGTCTTGCCTGCATGGGCTTCCCGCCCCGTCAGCCGCACCTCGTAACGCGCATTCGCCAGAAGGCCGTGTACGGCGAAGGCGGCGGTGTCCGACGGGACGCCGAGGCCGAGGTGTATCGCAAAGAACAGATCGACATCGTCCATCCAGCCCGCATCGGAAACCGCGCGGCCGCCGCGACCGCCTTCCTCTGCCGGTTGGAAAAGCAGTTTCAGCCTGCCGCGCCCCGTCTCCAGAAGGGGTTTGACGATCCGCGCCACGGCCAGCCCGATTGCCGCGTGCCCGTCATGGCCGCAGGCATGCATCACCCCCGGCACGGTCGAGGCAAAGCCCTGTGCGGCGGGTGCATGATTGCCCCCGGCCTCGGTGATCGGCAGCGCGTCGATATCGACGCGCATACAGACGGTCGGGCCCGGACGGCCGGTATCGAAAAGCGCGATACAGCCCGTATCCCCCTCGCCCGGTATCGGATCGTCGCTCAACCCGCGCCGTTCAACCTCTCCCAGGAATGCAGGCCCCGACACCACGTCGTAACCCGAGGCAACAAGCGCTTCGACGATGGCGGCAGTGGTCTCCACTTCCTGCCAGCCCAGCTCAGGTTTGGCGTGAAAGGCGCGGCGCTCCGCGAGCAGCTGCTCCTGGTGCTGATCACTCAGTTCACGCAGGCGCTGTCGCAGTCCGGGGCTCAAAGGGGCTTGGGTAAGGTGCTCTGACATGCGGCGAGACTAGGCAATGACCGGCACCTCGGCAATGGCGCGCCGCTGCCCTTCGCGCAACTCAGAGCGACGGGTTTTCCGCATCGAACGGATCGCCAGCCGGATCCTCCGGCAGGTTTTCCGGCTCGGGGAATTCGGGCGTGCCCGGGGTGGGGCTCGGATCGGTCGGCTGCGGGCTTTCCGACGGCCCGGGTGTGGGCCGCGGCTCCTCTGGCATCGGTATCTCCGAAGGTGGCTTTCCGGATGTGGGTCTGAAACCTGGCGTGGTCATGGCTTGGGTCCTGCTCTTAGCGATGGGGAGATGCTACCGCAGCGCGCGGCGCGTGTATTGATCGGGGTCAACGGGGGCCGGTCATCCAGCTTTTCTCACCATACCCTCCTCACCGTATGCGTCCAGGTTCCTGTCGGAGCGTATGCTCCAAACCCGGCAGAGGGTCGCGACGCTTGCTGTCGGGATGCCGACCCGCTCCGCGATCTGGGCGTCGGTCAGCCCTTCAGCCACGAAGTGGTCGAGCAGGCTTTTCGGTGCAGGCCCCAGCCTGTGCATGTCCTCGATCACGCGGCGTGACAGATACATCCGGCCCCCTCCGGGCGTGGCATTGCCTACGGCACCGCAGGTTTTCAGTTGGCGCAGCAGGGTGGGATGTCGGTCGCTCATGTCGGCTCCTTTTTTGGGGCGCGGGACAGTGTTTGGATGCGGCCCCAAGCTGATCAACTTGGCCGCGCAATGTCCTGACGTATGTCAATCACGGCGCCGGACGGGCGGGAATCTGCCGGTTCGCGGCGCTTGATTTCCATCATGCCGCCCCCGCGCTTTCCGATGTAGGCAGGAACGCGAAAGGAGCTTCTCATGCGCGCGATGGTGTTTCACGGCGACGGCCCGCGGCTGACGCCAGAAGACGTTCCCGAACCGAAACCCGGCCCGGGTGAAGTACAGCTCAGGATCGAGGCCTGCGGTGTCTGCCGCACGGACCTGCATATCCTGGATGGGGAGCTTACCGAGCCGACATTGCCCCTGATCCCCGGACACGAGATCGTCGGGCGTGTGCGCGCCGTAGGAGAGACGGTTACCGATCTGACCATCGGACAGCGGGTGGGTGTCCCCTGGCTCGGGCACACCTGCGGCTCCTGCCCCTATTGCAGGGCCGGGCGGGAGAACCTCTGCGACCATCCCGGTTTCACGGGTTACACCCTCAATGGCGGTTACGCCGAAGCCTGTGTCGCGGATGCGCGTTACGTCTTTCCGCTGTCCGAAAAGGCTGACCCGGTGGCCCTTGCCCCGCTGATGTGCGCGGGGTTGATCGGCTATCGCAGCCTTGCCCTCGCGGGGAACGCCGCGCAGATCGGGCTTTACGGGTTCGGAGCGGCCGCCCATATCCTGGCGCAAGTCGCCACCTGGCAGGGCCGCGAGGTTCTGGCCTTCACCCGCCCCGGTGACACGGAGGCGCAGGACTTCGCCCGCAGCCTTGGTGCTACATGGGCGGGCGGGTCGGATGAGCTCGCGCCCGCGCTTCTTGATGCTGCGATAATCTTTGCACCCGACGGCGCGCTGGTGCCCAAGGCCCTCAAGGCCCTCAGAAAGGGCGGCCGGGTCGTCTGCGGCGGCATCCACATGAGCGATATCCCCGCCTTTCCCTACCGCGATCTCTGGGAAGAGCGGCAGATCCTCTCGGTCGCCAACCTCACCCGCGCCGATGGCGAGGCTTTCTTTCCACTGGCGCAGGCCGCCGGTGTGCACACTCGGACCACCCCGTATCCGCTGGCCGAGGCGAACCGGGCGCTTGACGATTTGCGTGCGGGACGGCTGCAGGGGGCGGCGGTGCTTGTGCCATAACACAGCGCCGGAATTTCTTGAGGTCGATCAAGGAAATCGACCCGCTTCGGTCTAAGCTGGGCTCATGACAGATTACGACGACAGATTCGACGACCGCGTGCAGGCGGGCCAGATGCTGGCCGAGAAGCTTGCGAACATGCAACTTGATGCGCCCCTGATTTTCGCGCTGCCCCGGGGCGGTGTCCCGGTCGCCGCCGAGGTCGCGCGCCGCCTCGGGGCGCCCATGGACCTGATCCTGGTGCGCAAGATCGGCGCGCCCGGCAATCCGGAGCTTGCCCTCGGCTCCATCGCCGAGGGTGCCGAGGAGGAAGCCGTGGTCAACGAGGACGTCTGGCTGATGACCGGCGCCGATCCGCTCTATTTCAACAAGGCCAAGGCGGAGCAGGAAGCAGAGCTTGCGCGCCGCAGTCAACGCTACCTGGGAGATCGGCCCCGGCTTGATCCAAGCCACCGCAACGTCGTGGTCATCGATGACGGACTGGCTACCGGCGCAACGATGAAGGCGGCGCTGGCGGCGCTGAGGCATCGCGGCGCACGGCGGATCATCGTGGGCCTTCCGGTAGCCCCCGCGGACGCCCTGCATGCGCTTGATGATCTGGCCGATGACGTCGTCTGCCTGCGGGCAGAAGCCAGGTTCCACGGTGTCGGTGCCTTCTACCGGGACTTTCACCAGCTTTCCGATGAGGAAACCGTGGCGCTGCTCGATCGTGCCAACGGCCGCGCCCCGTGACAGGGCCGCACCCCCTTTCCCGCCCCGCCAGCGCATTCGTACCACTCGCCCGGAAGGTTTATCGCGATTGATCCTGCTCAATCGTTGCGTTCAAGCGCCTGTTAGCATTCTTCCACGCAGATCCTGAAACGCAGGAAGGAAAGTGAGACAGCGATGGAAGATGTTGAAAGACTCCTTAAGGGCTCGGTCGAGGAACTGGACAAGCTCCTGAACGCCAAGAACGTTCTCGGCAATCCGATCGAGAGGGACGGCGCGACAGTGATTCCGATCGTCAGCTATGGCTTCGGCTTTGGCGCGGGCGGGAGCGCCGCCGCCAAGGGCGGCCCGTCGGCAGGCACCGGCGCAGGCGGCGGGATCAAGCCGCTGGGGGCCATCATCTTCGACAGCGAAGGGGCCCGGGTTGAATCGATCAAGGGCACGCTGACCAACATGACCGAAATCATCGCGGAGACCGCGACGGCGGTCGCGGATAAGGTCAAGCCAGCGAAGACGACAAAACACTAAAGCGGCATGGCCATCGTTCTCTGGGTCTTTTTCTGGACGCTGCTGCTGATCCTTCTTGCCGTGATCCTGTTTCTGGTCACGCCGGTTCTTCTGCGCCTGCACTTCGTGAGCGCGCCGAAGCCGGGCTTTGTCTTCGAGGTTCGGCCGCTGGGCGGTCTCTTGCCGTGGTTCACCGTGGTGGACAGCGCGCGCAAGGCGAGGCCTTCTCGTGAAAAGCATCCAGAACAACGCCGGAAGAAACCAAAACAGCGGCAGCGCGGCAAAGGTCCTCCCCCTGGCCGCCTGTTGCGCGCCGGGATGCAGCTGGTGCCCGACGTGCTGCGCCGGTTTCGCTTTGACAGGCTGGAGTGCGACATCGAATTCGGCTGCGACGATCCCGCCGACACCGGCCAGCTTGCAGGCATGGCACTTGCGGCAGTCCACGGGTTGCCCCGCACTCCGCGCCTGTCGCTCAGCGCCCAGCCGAATTTCGAGCGCCGGTGCTTCGAGGGGCATCTTACAGCGGCCCTGCACGTGACGCTCGCCGCGTTCTTCCTGCCCGCGCTGCGCTTTGCATGGCGGGTGTGGGGCCCGGTGCGATGAGATACCGCTTGGACGAAACGCGCCACGTCGGCGCTCTCCGGATCGCCGCCCTTGTCGAGCAGGACGTGACGCCAAGCCGCTTTGCCTCGGCCGCTTTCATCACCGGAAGGAAACGGCCCGTCGCGCTGCTCTTCGCTCGGGGAGAGGTGTGCTGGGCCATGACACCGGAAGGTGCCGCACTGGAGAAGAGCACCGTGGAGACCCTGATGCCCGGTGCATGGGAGAGGTTCCGGCGCAACGGCTAGTGTGACACATGCGGGCGAACGAAAGCCTCGATATCTGCCGAGGGTCTCGCCCCGGAAGACCGCGCGATCTCGCGGCCCCTCGCGTAGAGAATGAGCAAGGGAATGCCCCTGATTTGAAGCCGCTGCGATAGCGCGGGAAAGTCATCGGTGTTGATCTTGGCGAAACGCGCCCGGTGGCCCAGCGCCTTTGCCGCCTTGGCGATCTCCGGGGCCATCATTCTGCAAGGGCCGCACCATGGCGCCCAGTAGTCGACGATCAGCGGCAGATCGTCGGATCGCACCGCGGCGTCATGGGTCCGGATGTCGATTTCCGCCACCTCATCGGGCAAGAGCGCCGACTTGCACTTCGGGCAACGTGGCCCTGCCGCGAGCCTTGCGGCCGGGACCCGGTTCACCTGTCCGCAGGACAGGCAGGCGAGATTCACGTTCGTATCGGACAAGAACCATTCCTCTTTCACTTTGCCACGTGCAGCCTGCGCAGGCATTCGGCCGGCAAGCCCTATCGTTAAAATATAATATTTGGCCACCGCCCCTGATTGATCGTGATCAAGTGAAATCAGGCAGAATGCGATAGGGTGTCATTCAGACAGAAGGGAGCGCCGTCTGATATGGCACCAGCACCGCAAAGCCGGTCCGATCCGCTGGCCGAGAACCTCTATATCTCCGATCAGCTTATTGCCGTGGCCGAACTGCTGGTGCAGCAGGAGGCCTCGCCCTTTCGGTTGCGCGCCTACCGGGAGGCCGCGGAATACCTTGGAGGCATGCCCCATCCCGTGCGTGAGGTCTACGAGGCCCACGGACGGCGCGGCCTTGAGGATCTGCCTACCATCGGTGTTTCGATTGCTGCAGCAATCGCGGAAATCCTGGAAAATGGCACGCTGAGCCTTCTCGACCGGCTGCGCGGACGCGCGGACCCCGAAAAGCTTCTGCAGACCGTGCCGATGATCGGGCCTTCCCTTGCCCATACCATCCACGAGACGTTGCACATCGATACGCTGGAGGCGCTGGAAGCTGCCGCGGTGGACGGACGTCTCGGCGCGATCAGGGGGATCGGCCCGCGCCGTGTGGAGAGCATCCGGCATTCGCTGAACGACATGCTGCGGCGCAGGCGGCCGCGTGCGGCCCCGGCCGAGGCACCTTCCCCGCCGATCTCTGATCTGCTGTCCGTCGATGCGGAATACCGAGAACGCGCGGTCGATCTGCCCACCATCCGCCCCCGACGCTTCAACGAAGACGGCCAGAACCGCATCCCGATCCTTCATACCGAGCGCGGGCCCTGGCATTTCACCGCGCTTTTCTCGAACACCGCGACTGCGCACCAATACGGCATGACCCGGGACTGGGTGGTCATCTATTTCGAACGTGACCACGCGCCCGAAGGACAGTGCACCGTGGTGACGGAACGCGGCGGCCCGCTGGACGGCAGACGGGTCGTCAGAGGCCGCGAGGCCGCCTGCGCCGCCCATTACAGCGCATGAAAGGAGTAGCCTTGACCCAAGAGCGGTTCAGCACCGTCCTTTCCCGGATTCTTCTTGCGCTGCTCTTCGCGGTGGCCGTGCCAACGGGCCTCGCACTTGCAGCCTCGTTCCAGCAACAGCTCGACCGGGCCGGGATCGGCTATCGGGTGCCCGCAGAGGGCAAGGCGATACTCGTCAACATTCCCGCCTTCGAGCTTATCGCTTTCGAGAACGGCAGACCGGTCCTGCGCAGCCGGGTGATCGTCGGCACCCCCTGGAACCGCACGCCAAGGGTCAAGACCTATGTCTCTGCCGTGCGCTTCCGGCCGACCTGGCGCCCGACGCCCTCGATGATCGCCAGCGGCGAATACCGTGACCGGGTCTGGCCGCCCGGCGAACGCAATCCATTGGGCCTTGCAGCGGTACGCCTGCAGCCCGGGCTGCTGGTCTACCTGCACGACACCAATCGCCGTGAGCTGTTTCAAGAAAACCATCGCGCCTTGTCTCACGGCTGTATCAGGGTGGAACGCTGGAGCGAGTTGGTATCCTTCGTGCTCGATATGGACTTGGACGAGGTGTTGCGTCTTGCCCATGGTCGCCGCACTTTCGACGCCCCCGCGCCGCCGATCCAGGTAGAGCTGGGCTATTACACGCGCTTTATTGACGAGGCTGGCCGGGTGGTTGCCTATCCGGACGTCTACCGACTGGAACGGAACTCCGGGACCGACCTATCCGGCGGGCAGGAAACCACGCGGGTCTGCGCTCTCGATACCGGGGACCGATAGGCCTTTCGCGCGGCACTCAGATCTCGGCAACGCCGACGATGTAGTTCTCGCCGTAGTGTTTCGCGCAGCGCGGGCAGGTGGTGTAGAAGAAATAGACTTCTTTGGCCGTCTTGCCCATCGCGCGCGCCGCCACTTCCATGTCGTGGGCAAATTCCGCGCAGCGCCTGTACGGCCCCTCGAAGACGCGGGTGAAGTAATCGCCCGAGAGCGTGGTCATTTCCTCATCGGGCACATCGGCCTCGACAGCAAAGAAATGCTCCCCCTCCCAAGGGCTCAGGTCGTGGCTGAGCACGATTTCCGTCTCGGGATCGGCCGCGCCCGCATCCTCGATATGCTCCTGAACGCGGGTGAAGACGGTGTTCATGTTGTAGGGAATATGCATGGCGCTGCGGGTCGTGGCGCGCACGAACTTCTTGTCCTCGAAATGCAAGAGCCGGTTGTCCCAGCCCAGCGGATTGAAGCGCGAACAGCAGCCCGTTTCATTCACGCTGACGTCGAGGCGCGGAAATGCGTTGGTCTCCATCCTGGCTCCCCCATCATCTTCCTGACTGCCGACAGCCTACCGCCGCTGCACCGCGCGCCCTTGATATCGGTCAATTCAGGGGCTTCGCGCGGGGGTTCGCCGGATGCACCTTGATACGGATCAATGACCCAGCGCCCGTTCGCGGGACACTGGGACAAACGCAACCGCACGTCGGAGGCCGGTCGTGGCCAAAGCTCCAAAACTCCTTTCCCTCCCCAAGGGTCTTGCCCCGGACAAGCTCAGACCTGTGTGCGATCCCGGCAGCCTTGGCTTCGAGACGACCGAAGGCCTCCCGGTGACCCAGGGGCTGGTGGGACAGGGCCGGGCGGTCGACGCGATTTCACTCAGCGCCAACATCCGCCAGAAGGATTTCAACATCTACGTGCTTGGCAACGTCGGGATGGGGCGTCACACGGCGGTCGAACAGCTTTTGGGCAAGGCCGCGTCAGAGCGTCCGACACCCTGCGACTGGATCTATGTCAACAACTTCGAGATGCCCCATAAACCCAATGCCATGCGCCTGCGCTCGGGTCAGGCGCGGGCGTTGCGCGCGGCGATGCAGGGGCTTGTTGACGATCTGGCCAACGAAATCCCCGCGCTTTTCGAGTCCGACGAATACCAGACCCAGCGCCGCGCCATCGAGGCGGAGTTCGGGCAGCGCCACGAGGAACCCATCGCCGCCTTCGCCGAGCGGGTACAGGCCGAGGGCGTGGCACTGATCCGAACGCCGATGGGTTTCATGCTGGCCGCGCTGAAGGACGGCAAACCTATCAAACCCGAGGAATACGAGGCCCTTCCCGACGACGCGCGCGAAGAGATCGACGCCAAGATCGGTCGGCTTCAGGAAGAACTGGCCTCGGTGCTCAAACTGGGTCCGCAACTGGAAAAGGAGCACCGCAAGCGGATCGAGGAATTGCATGCGGGCATGGCGGAGCGGGTAGTCACCCTTCGGGTGAGCGAAGTCGCAAACGCCTTCAGCGCCGAGGAAGGTGTGGCCGACTATCTCGAAACGGTCCGCCAGGACATGATCTCCAACGCCGAGCTTTTCCTTATCTCGATGCGGGCACAGAACGACGGGCCCTTCCCCGAGGCGATCCGCAAGTACCACCGCGATCCGCATTTCGACCGCTACGCGGTCAACATCATGGTTTCGCACGACGAGGCGCAGGAGGATGCCGCGCCGGTGATCACCGAGGACCTCCCCTCGCTGGGGCACCTGATCGGGCGGATCGAATATGTCTCGGAAATGGGAACTCTGGCGACGAATTTCACGCTGATCAAACCCGGCGCCCTGCATCGCGCGAACGGCGGCTACCTCATCCTCGACGCCCATCGCATCCTGACCGAACCCTTCGCCTGGGACGCGCTCAAGCGGTGCCTGCAAAGCCAGTCGATCACCATCACCTCCCTTGCCGAGAGGCTGAGCCTGGCTTCGACCATCACGCTTGAACCCGACCCGATACCGCTTGATACCCGCGTTGTGCTGATCGGGGACCGGCGGCTGCATATGCTGCTGACGTTGCTCGATCCGGAATTTGGCGAGTTGTTCAAGATACAGGCCGATTTCGAGGATGATCTGCCGCGCAACGACCTTCACACGAAGGAAATGGCGCAGGTCATTGCGTCCTATGCCGCCAAAGAAAACCTGCGGCCCCTGACCGCAGGCGCGGTTGCGGCTTTGCTCGATCACGCGCTGCGGCTGGCCAGTGATGCGAAGAAGTATTCGCTTCAGCTTGGCGTGCTGACGGATGTCATGCGCGAGGCGGACCACTACACGGCGCAGGCCAGACGTGACCTGACCGACGAGACCGACATCGAAAAAGCGATCTCCGAGGCCGAACACCGCGCCTCGCGCATCAAGGATCGCCTGCAAGAGGCCGTGACCCGTAAGACCATCCTGATCGACACCGAGGGCGCGGTGGTGGGACAGGTCAATGGCCTCTCTGTCATGGGGATCGGCGGCCACGCCTTCGGTCGCCCCTCGCGTATCACGGCGACCGTGCGGATGGGCACAGGCAAGCTTGTGGATATCGAGCGCGAGGTCGAACTGGGCGGGCCGCTCCATTCAAAGGGTGTGCTGATCCTCGGCGCCTATCTCGCCGCGCATTTCGCGCTCGACGTGCCGATGTCGCTGCACGCCAGTCTCGTTTTCGAACAAAGCTACGGCGGTGTCGATGGTGACAGCGCCTCTTCGACCGAACTATATGCGTTGCTTTCGGCACTCTCCGGTGTCCCGATCCGGCAGGGGTTCGCTGTCACAGGTTCGGTCAATCAGAACGGAGAGGTGCAGGCCATCGGCGGGGTCAACGAGAAGATCGAGGGCTTCTTCGATCTCTGCAAGGCCCGCGGCCTGACCGGCGAGCAGGGTGTGCTGATTCCGGCCGCGAATGTGGAGCACCTGATGCTGCATCGCGACGTGGTCGAGGCCGCCCGCGCGAGCAAGTTCCGGGTGGTCCCGGTCACCACCATAGACCAAGGGATCGAGGTTCTCACCGGACGCAAGGCAGGCAAACGCGGTCGCGGCGGTGCCTTTTCCAAGAACAGCATCAACGCCCTTGTCGAGGCGCGGCTGCGCGACTTCGCCGAGACCCGCCGCAGGTTCGGCGCGTCGAACGGTGCCGACGAGAACGGGAAGGAAGGTGGCTCATGAGCGATCCGGCGACCGAGAACACCGCTATCCTCATCGGGGCAAATTCCTTCGTGGACGCCGCCGAAGCGCTGCGCCTGATCGGGAGGGTAGCGCAGGAATGGCGGCCCAGGCTGGGCGGCCTGCTGATCGAGGACGCCGAGACCACGGCGCTTTGCTGCATGCCGAACCAGCGCGTGGTCACCACGAGCGGCACACTGGCCGTGGCCCCGACGCTCGCGCAGATCAAGACGATGATGGAGGCCGATGCACGTGCTTTCCGCAGCGCGCTGGCCCGTATCGCCGAGGGCACGGGCACGCCCTGGAGCTTCGAGCAGGAGATGGGCGACCTGATCCAGAAGGGGCTGCAGATGGCGCTGTCGTGGGACATCCTTGTGCTGGCTCACCGCAACATCAACGCCATCACGGGCAAGGTCGTGATCCTCGAGCCCGCAGGGCGCCCCTCCCCCCGGGCTGCGACCCTCGCAGATACGCTTGCCCGCCATCTCGTCGCTGAACGGGTGGTCGTGAGTATGCCGCAGACCGGAGCGGCAGAGACATCCCGCGCCCAGGTCATGGCAGAGATCCTGAAACGCCTCGGCCAGATCAACGCGCAGGCGGTTGTTCTTGATGTCGCCGACACGGGCATTGCCGATGCGGAGGACCTGCGTCGCTTAACCGATGCCGCGCGCTGTCCGGTCTTTGTCACTGGCCTTGCCGCCACGCAGCGCAGCCTTGCCCACAGCACGCAGATACCGCCCGCCCCGGATGCGACGCGGGACAGCTGATGAGCACCTCGCCCGACATGCCGCCGACCCTGCGCCGGGCGATCTCGCTGCCGCTTCTGGTGCTTTACGGGCTGGGCGTGACCATTGGCGCGGGCATCTACGTGCTTGTCGGGGCCACGGCGGCGACGGCGGGTCCTTATGCCCCATCGGCCTTCATCGTCGCAGCACTGGTGATGCTCTTCAGCGCGGGCAGCTTTGCCGAGCTGTCGGGTCGTGTTCCGCAAAGTGCGGGCGAAGCGGCCTATGTCGAAGCGGGCTTTCGCACGCCTTTTCTGACGCTATTCACGGGCGCGCTGCTGCTTGCGGCGACCATCGTCTCTTCCGCCGCGATCACCGTGGGCAGCGCGGGCTATATCGCCGTACTCGCCCCCTTGGAGCCTTGGACGATCATCCTCGGCGTCATCGTGCTGACCTTCGGTCTCGCCGCCTGGGGCATCGTGGAGTCCGTGGCCTTCGCCGCGCTGCTGACCCTGCTCGAGATCGGCGGGCTCGTGGTGGTGGTGGCCGCCGGTCTGTCCCTTGATCCGGGCATGCTTTCATCCCTGCCCGAGGTCATTCCGCCGTTTTCCGACAGCGCGGCCCTCGCAAGCGTGGGCATCGCAAGCCTGACGGCCTTCTTCGCCTTCATCGGTTTCGACAGCATGGTCAACATCGTCGAAGAAACCAAGGACCCAAGCCGCAACATGCCGCTGGGCATACTCCTGACCCTGATCATCGCCACGCTGCTCTATTTCAGTGTGGCCCTCGTCGCCGTGAAGACGCTTCCGCTTGAGGAACTGGGCCAGTCGACCGCTCCGATCAGCCTGCTGTTCGAGAGGCTCACGGGCTTTTCGCCGGTGGTGATCACGCTGATTGCCGTCGGCGCGACAATCAACGGTGTCGTGATCCAGACGGTTCTGGCCGCGCGGGTGCTCTATGGCCTCGGCAACGTCGGCCGCCTGCCGCGCGCGCTGGCGCGGCTGAACCCGCGCACGCGTACGCCCGTCTTCGCGACGGTGCTTGTTTCCCTCACAACTGCGGTCTTTGCGCTGTTCTTCCCAATCGACGTACTGGCGGAACGGACGACACAGGTCGTCCTCGTGGTCTTCATCCTGATCAATGCCGCGCTTCTGCGCATGAAACTGCGCGGCGATCCCGCGCCGGAGGATGTCTTTACCGTGCCGCTCATCGTGCCGCTGATCGGCCTGTTGAGCTGTCTGGCGATGCTGGTGGGGCCCCTGTTGCTGGCGGGGGGATATCTGCTCTGACGATCCGCGTTATTTGCGCTCGGCCTCCTGCAGGTATTGCTGCGTCTTCCGCTCGGCCAGATTGCTGCCCGCGATGAGATAGGCCAGCACATGAAATGCCAGCGCAAAGCCCCAAGCGCCGATGATCCAGAAGGCCCAGTTGATCGCCCTATCCCCGATGAAGTCGAGCAGAAGGAAGAAAGTACAAATGATCGCGAAGGCCCCGAGGTGCCACAGAACGCCCGTGAGATAACGCGCACGACGCCGGGCCATTTCCAGTTGCGCGGTCTTTTCGGTCTGAGGCATCGTCGCCTCCTCTCGATGTGAATTGTCGTTCAGGGCAGGCCCGGGTGGACATCTTGAAAGGGCTTTACCGTCACCACCACCAAAGGAGTCGCGGGAAGCACGGCCAATCGTTACTTGGGAGGTTTAGCGTACATGCGCCAGCACCGCTTGAGATATGTCACGGCCCAAGAACGGCGCTGCGCCGCTGTGGCCTATCCCTGGTGCTGGGCCTTGACGTAGGCCATGACATCTGCCCTCACCGACATCTCGCCCCGATCCCGCGCGGCGTTAATGACCTCGCGTACCTCTTCGAGATTGCAGCGGCGGATCAGGCTTTTCACCGGGCCGATGGAGGCGGGTCGCATCGACAGGCTGCGGAAACCGATGGCTGCGAAACACAGCGCCTCCACCGGGCGGCCCGCGTCCTCGCCGCAGAAGGACAGCGGCGTATTCGTTTCGCGACAGCGCTCCACGATCCGTTCGAGAAAAGTCAGGAAGCTCACGTTGAGCGTGTCGTAGCGGCGGCGGACGCGTTCGTTCTCCCGGTCGGCGGCAAAGAAGAACTGCTTGAGATCATTGCCGCCGATGGACAGGAACCCGACCTCTTCGAAAAACTGGCGCGGCGCGAAGGCAAGGCTCGGGGTCTCGAGCATCGCGCCAACCTCGACGCGTTCGGGCAAGACGTGGCCGAGAATACGCTCGCGTTCCAGCGTCTTGTCGACCTCGCGGCGCGCGGCGCGGTACTCCTCGAACTGCGCCACGAAGGGAAACATCACCGTCAGCGGCCGCCCGTTTGCCGCACGCATCAGCGCCTGAAGCTGCATCCGCATCACGCCAGGCTTGTCGAGCCCCACCCGGATCGCGCGCCAGCCGAGCGCCGGGTTCGGCTCGTCGGTGGGTTTCATATAGGGCAGCACCTTGTCCGACCCGATGTCGAGCGTCCGGAAGACCACCCGCTTGCCGCCCGCCGCGTCCAGAACGCGCGCATAGAGCGCCGACAACTCGGAGCGCTTGGGCATCTGGTTGCGCACGAGGAACTGCAATTCGGTGCGAAAGAGCCCCACGCCCTCGGCCCCCGAACTGCCGAGCGAGGGCAGATCGGCCATCAGCCCCGCGTTCATTTGCAAAGATACTGTGGCGCCGCACTTGGCCTGCGCGGGTAGATCGAGGATCGAGGCATAGCGCGCCTGCGCGGCGGCATGCATCGCGATCTTTTCGCGGAAGGCCGAAGCGACCATGTCGTCGGGGCGCAAATGCACAATGCCCTGCTCGCCGTCAACCATGATGTGATCGCCGTTGAGCGCCTCGTTAGTGATACGGCTTGCGTTCACGACCAAAGGAATCGCCAGCGCCCGCGCCACGATCGCCGCATGCGAGCCGACCGAGCCGCCCTCGAGCACGATGCCTTTCAGCTTGCGCCCGTATTCCAGCAGTTCCGCCGGGCCGATGTTGCGGGCGACGAGGATCGGGTCGGAGGGAAGCTCCGCCCCGGTATCGGCCCCCTGTCCGGTAAGAATGCGCAGAAGACGGTTCGACAGATCGTCAAGATCGCTCAGACGTTCACGCAGGTACGCGTCGGTTGACTGGTTCATGCGGGCACGCGCCAGCGATTGTTCCTTCTCCACCGCCGCTTCAGCCGAGAGCCCGCTCTTGATGTCCTCGCACATGCGCCGCATCCAGCCCTTGGAATTGGCGAACATGCGGTAGGTCTCGATGACCTGCTGCTGGTCTTTGTCGCCTTTGGCGAGCGTCAGCATCTGGTCGACACTGAGGCGCAACTGGTCAACCGCCTCGGTCAGGCGCTGCTCTTCCCGCGCGGGATCATCGGCGATGGGATTGGACACCACGACGCGCGGCTCGTGGAGCCAGACGTGCCCCTCGGCCACGCCTTCCTGTCCGACAGTGCCGCGGGTCAGGACTGGCTGGGAATGCCGCGCCGACATGGCCGCGCCCTCACCCACAAAAGCGCCAAGCTCGGTCATTTCGGCCAGAACCATGGCAACGACTTCCAGCGCATAGATTTCGTCCGCCGAGAATTCCCGCGCCGATTTGGACTGCACCACGAGAACGCCCAGCGTCTCGCCCAGGCGTTGGATCGGCACACCGAGGAAGCTGGAATAAATCTCTTCGCCGGTTTCCGGCATGAATCGGAACCCGGGCGCCTGGGGGGCGTTCGGGGTATTCACCACGGCGCGTTTCTTGGCGACCCGGCCCACAAGCCCCTCGCCAAGCCGCATCCTGGTCTGGTGGACGGCTTCCGTCTTGAGGCCCTCTGTCGCGCAAAGCTCGAGCGTGTCCTCGTCCCGGAAGAGATAGATCGAGCACACCTCGCACCCCATCGAGTCGGCGATCAGATGCGTGATCTTGTTCAGCCGCGCCTGTCCGGGATCGTCCCCGGCCATCGCATCGCGGAGCCTGCCGAGCAGCTTGCGGCTTTCCGTTTCCATGCGCTCCGGCATCCTCGTCCGTCCCTCATTGCACCGTTCCCAGCTTAGACCACAGGCACGGCAAAAGAGAAATGCCGGAGTTGGAGCACCGGCAAACAATTAATGGTTGAAATCACGGGCATTCAGGCTGCTGTCCCGGATCGCGCCCTTCGGTGAAGGGCTCTGAGGCCTATCGGGCGTCGAAGACCGAGATCAGGCAGCCTTGTCCAGCTCGAAAGCGTCGTGCAGCGCCTGGACTGCCAGTTCCATGTACTTTCGGTCGATCAGCACCGAGATCTTGATCTCGGAGGTGGTGATCACCTGAATGTTGATCCCCTCGTTCGAGAGCACCTGAAACATCTTCGCGGCAACGCCGGTGTGGCTGCGCATGCCGATGCCCACGACCGACACCTTGGCCACATGGGTATCGGCCAGCAGCTCGGAGAAATTGATCTTGCCGCCGGCCTTCGCCTCGGTCATCGCTTTCTCGGCGCGCTTGACCTGATCGACCGGGCATGACCACGTCATGTCCGTGCGCCCTTCTTCCGAGATGTTCTGGACAATCATGTCCACGTTCACACCGGCCTCCGACAGGGCTGTGAAGATCGTGGCGGCGATGCCGGGGCGGTCGGCGACCGACACCAGCGTCATCTTGGCTTCATCCCGGCTGAACGCCACGCCCGCGACCACATTGCTTTCCATGATTTCCTCCTCATCGCAGACCAGCGTGCCCGCGTCATCCGATTGTTCCTCGAAACTCGACAGCACGCGCAGCTTCACATTGTAGCGCATCGCAAGCTCGACCGAGCGTGTCTGCAGTACCTTGGCCCCCAGGGAGGCCAGTTCCAGCATTTCTTCGAAGGCGATGCGGTCAAGCTTGCGCGCCTTCGATTCCACCCGGGGGTCCGTGGTATAGACACCGTCCACATCAGTGTAGATATCGCAGCGCTCCGCCTCGAATGCTGCCGCGAAAGCGACCGCTGTGGTATCCGACCCGCCCCGGCCCAACGTCGTGATGCGGCCCTCCGGGCTCACGCCCTGGAAACCGGCGACCACGGCCACGCGCATGCCTTCAGCGAATTTCGCGTTGATCCGCTCTGTGGGGATTTCCTCGATCCGCGCCTGCGAATGGGCGCTCGTGGTCTTTACCGGCACTTGCCAGCCCTGCCATGACCGCGCGGGCACGTCCATCTCCTGCAGGGTCAGGGCCATCAGGCCCGCCGTCACGTTCTCACCCGAAGACACGACGGCGTCATACTCGCGCGCATCATAAAGCGGCGAGGTCTCATTGACCCAGCCGACAAGCTCATTGGTCTTGCCCGACATGGCCGAGACAATGACGATCACGTCATAACCCTTGGCCACCTCGACGCCCACGCGCTTGGCCGCGCGGCGGATACGGTCGAGGGTGGCCACCGAGGTTCCCCCGAATTTCATCAAAAGTACTGGCATAGGCAGGTGCCCCTTTTCGTCACGCGCCCTTTACGCGTAACCTATGCCAAGGGCAAGCGAGCCCCCTCTTTCTGGCCAAATAAAGTCCCGGAGTATGAGGCGGAGCCTCATCGAATTTGCCCTTGGCAAATTCAATGATGAATCACGACACCCTCAGAACGGATGCGCGCGCCCGTCCCATGTCTCGAAACAGCCCGTGGTCTCGAGACTCAGCGCCTCAAACCGTTCGATGAGTCCCGATACGGCTTCGTCGGTCGTGATATCCGCCGAGCCGCCGCCCATGTCAGTCTGGACCCAGCCGGGATGATAGATGCCGACGGCGATTCCTTCCGATTTCAGATCGGTGGCGAGGTTGCGCCCAAGGTTCAGCGCCGCCGCCTTGGAGGCGCGGTAAATATAGCTGCCGCCCGGTGCGGTGGTATCAGAACCCATCTGCGATGAGATGATCGCAATCTTGGAAGAGCGCGCCCGGCGCAGGTGCGGCAAAAGTGCCTGGATCGACAGGAACACGCCGGTCACGTTCGTGGCAAAGGTCTGCGCCCAAATGTCGGCGCCGAAGCCGGTCTCGAGATCGTCACCCTTGTCAAGATAGACACCCGCGTTGCAGACCAGCAGGTCGAGCGCGGTTTCACCCAGTGCCTCGGCCATTTCGCTGTGGCTGGCAGGGCGGGTTACATCAAGCTGGATCTGTGCCGCAACCGAACGGCCGGTGCCGATAACATCGTGACCCAGGTCGCGGTACTTGGATGCCAGACCGGCCCCGATGCCGCGGCTGGCCCCCGTGATCAATATTCTCATGCCAGCCTTTCCTCTCTGTCAGGTCAGTTTCTGCTTCGAGCGGAAGGGCAGCGGCATCAGCGGCACGCCATCCTCGATCAGCTCGCGCGCCTGGTCGAGCCGCGCCTCACCATAGATTGATCGCTCGGGCTTTTCGCCCAGATGCATCGCGCGGGCTTCCGTGACGAACTTGTCGCCAACGTAGTCCGAGGATTCCTCGACCTTCCGGCGCAACTCCGCCAGCGCCTTTTCCACCTCGCTCGCGGGGTTCCTGAGCACCGGCGCCGTCTGCGCCTCGTCCTTTTTTGACGCGGTTACCCGAGGTGCCATCAGCGCCTTGGATACTTTGGCACTGCCACAGACGGCACAGGAAAGGTGGCCGGCTCGCTCGAGCGCGTCGTAGGCTCCGGCGGATTTGAACCAGCTGTCGGCCTCGTGGCCCTTGTCACATTTCAGCGTGTACTGAATCATGGTGGCGATGGAATTGGTTGCACTTCATTATTACAGAAATGGGGTGCGACCGTACCAAGGTCAAGCACGCAGCTTTTTGCCGGGTAGATCGAAATTCTCGATCAACCGGGCCAGATCGGTCTCCGCAACCATACGCGCGGCCTTCTTGCGCGACACCCAGCGCCTGCGGCGCTCGGCGCATTCGGGGAATTTCTTGGCAAGGGTTTTCACCTCGACGGGATAGAGCATCGCCACGCAGGCCAGATCGCCCGCGTCGCCCACGCTCTTGCCGAAGGAAAAGACACCGAGGCAGGTTTCGCTCGCCTTGCCGATGACGCCCGCTTCTTCCCATGCTTCCCTCAGCGCCGATGCCGCTGGCGTCTTGCCCTCCATCGGCCAGCCCTTGGGCACGATCCAGCGCTGCGACCCGCGCGAGGTGATCAGCAGAATCTGCACCTTGCCGCGCCTCACGCGGTAGCAGAGTGCTGCAAATTGCGTGCGTACATCGCCTTTGCGGGCGCCGTAGAGGGAGAGTGGAAGCTGCTTGGCCATTTGCCGCCTTCTAATCCGGGCTGTCGGGCAAAGATGGCGTGCCCTTCGACCGGGTGCAAGCGCCAGGGCGGCTCTGGCGCTTGTCGGCACCGGATGCATGGCTAATAGTGCGCCCAATGAAATTCTTTGCCGCCTTCCTGTTCTGCCTTTTTGCCGCCCTGCCCACGCTGGCCGCGGCGCAGGACCGCGTGACCGTCTTTGCCGCAGCCAGCCTGCGCGGCGCGCTGGAAGAGATCGCGGCCGACTTTACTGGCGATGTCAGTCTGTCTTTCGGTGGCTCCGGGACCATGGCGCGCCAGATCGCTGCGGGGGCCCCGGCCGACGTGGTGGTGCTGGCCAGCACGCTCTGGATGGATTGGTTGGTGGCAGAGGGTACCGCGATATCCGCGGGGCCGGAGGCCGTGGCTTCGAACGCGCTGGTGGTGATAGGGGCGGCCGATGCGGCACCCCTTGAGAGCCCGGACGCGCTGGCCGAACGTCTGGGGACGGACCGCCTTGCCATGGGCCATCGCACGGCGGTGCCCGCAGGCACCTATGCCCGGCAGTGGCTGGAGTTCGCAGGGCTCTGGGAGACCTTGGAGGACCGGCTGGCGGAAACCGACAACGTGCGTGCGGCTCTGGCCTTCGTGGCGCGGGGGGCGGCACCCTTCGGCATTGTCTATGCCTCCGACGCTGCCGCCGAACCGGCAGTGCAGGTCCTTTGGAGGGTAGACCCCGCCGCGCATGACCCCATCCTCTATCCCGCCGCTGCCCTGACCCCCGCGGGCGTCGCCTTTTTCGACGCGCTCCTGACCCCGGACGCCGAAAAAACCTTCGCTGTCCACGGTTTTGCCCCGGTGGACCGGTGAGCGCCGACGCCGCTGCCTGGGAGGCGCTGCGCCTCTCGCTCTGGGTGGCCTGCTGGGCCACGCTGCTGGCCGTCCCGCTGGCGCTCTGGGTCGCCTGGCTGCTTGCCCGACGGGAGTTTTGGGGCAAGAGCGTGGTCAGCGCACTGGTGCATTTGCCACTGGTCCTGCCACCCGTTGTCACGGGCTACATGCTGCTAATTGCCTTCGGACGTGACGCACCGCTGGGTCGCGCGCTTGAGCAGATCGGCATCACGCTCGCCTTTCACTGGAGCGGCGCGGTTCTGGCCGCGATCATCATGGGCTTTCCGCTTATGGTGCGCGCCATGCGCCTCGCCATCGAGGCGGTCGATCCAAAGCTGGAAGAGGCCGCCGAGACCCTCGGTGCCCCGCGTATCGCGATCTTCGGCCGGGTCACGCTGCCTCTGATCGCTCCGGGCATTCTGGCGGGCGCGGTCATGGGCTTTGCCAAGGCCATGGGGGAATTCGGGGCGACGATCACCTTCGTCGCCAACATCCCCGGACAGACCCAGACCCTGCCCAGCGCGATCTGGGCGGCACTGCAGATACCGGGCGGCGAAGGGCAGGCTGTCGCGATGGTGACCATGGCAACCGTCGTCGCCCTGGGGGCAGTCCTGATTTCCGAGGCCCTCGCCCGCCGGGTCGCGGCGCGGATCGCGGGCACATGACGCTCGATCTGCATATCCGGCACCGTTTCGGGGAGTTCGGCCTTGATGTGGCCTTTGCCACCGGCCCCGGGATAACCGCGCTTTTCGGACGCTCCGGCGCGGGCAAGACGACGGTGATCAACGCCGTCGCGGGGCTGCTGCGCCCCGATGCAGGCCACGTGCGTTTTGATGGCGAAAGCCTCTTCGACAGCGTGGCGAAGGCCTTCACCCCTCCTGCCGCGCGGCGCTTCGGCTATGTCTTTCAGGACGCGCGGCTTTTCCCGCATCTTAGCGTGCGGGACAACCTGACTTTCGGCGCGCGCTATGCTCCGAAGAACAGCACAGGGGCCGTCCTCGATGATGTGGTCGCACTGTTGGGATTGGAGCACCTGCTGACCCGCGCGCCCGCCCGGCTTTCGGGCGGCGAGAAACAACGCGTGGCCCTAGGCCGCGCGCTCCTCAGCAGGCCACGCATGCTGCTGATGGACGAACCGCTCGCCAGCCTCGACGGGCCGCGCAAGCAGGAAATCCTGCCCTATCTCGAGCGCCTGCGCGACGGCCCGCTACGCCTGCCGATTCTCTACGTCAGCCACGCCGTAGACGAAATCGCGCGGCTGGCCGACACGCTGGTGCTCTTGCGGGATGGGCGGGTTCAGGCGCAGGGATCGCTCTACGAGGTGATGGCCGATCCGGCCGCTGTCCCCTTGCTTGGGGTGCGAGAGGCGGGCGCGGTGATAGAGGCGCGGGTGGTCGAATTGGCAGGCGACGGGCTGACACGGCTGGAAATCAGCGCGGGTGCGCTTCACCTTCCCGGCGTTCAGGCCGAGGTCGGCACCTCGGTCCGGCTGCGCGTTTTGGCGCAGGATGTACTGCTGTCCCTGAAACCGCCCGAGGGGCTGTCGGCGATCAACGTTTTGCCTGTCACCGTCGAGACGATCCACCCGGGTGACGGCCCAGGAGCTGCGATTGGATTGCGCGCTGGAAGTGATCGGTTGCTTTCGCGGATCACGCGCCGCGCGGTTGCCGACCTCGGGTTGCGCCCGGGCATGAAATGCTACGCGGTTCTCAAAGCGACCAGCGTCGCCCCCAGCAGCATCGGGCGCTAGCTGCGCACAGTCGGGCGGCCCATGCGCTCGCCCAGAAGAACCACCAGTTCGCGGTGCGGCACGTCCGCCTCTATGGCCAGCTTGCGCAGGCCGAAATGCACATGCGCCATGTCCTGATAATAGCTGGTGTAGGCGTAATTCGTCGCAGCCCCTGCCATCGCGCCCAGCACCGGCACCGCCTGCGCGGCAAGCTTTTGACCCAGCACCACCGCAAGCTTGGGCGCGATCTTGTGAATGACCGCCTGCATCGCCTTTCCCGACAGCGCCACGCGGGCCGAGAGAAAGCCCAGATCGGTGCCGTCATCGCCTGACAAGGGACCCGCGGCGGAAAAGACCTGAACGCAGTCGAACTGCACGTTCTCCGCATCCGGATCAAAGCCATGTTCAACCGCCACGCCCTGGATCACGCGCAGCAGCAGCGTCGTGGTCACCGGAAGCTCTGCCAGCGCCGTAGGCAGGCCACCAGCCCCGCCGGCGGCACCGAGGGCAGTCGTGACCGCCTGGTTCAGCCAGCTTTTCTGGTCCGGGACAAAAGACCGGCTCGAATGCGCCGCGCGCATCGCCTGATTGAGCGCAGCGACGGTGGCGGTTTCAAGGTTTTGGCGAATGCCCTTGGGCAATTGGTCTATCAGGTTCTCGGCCGAACCGCCGATCACGTTCAACACCGAAATGCCGACCCCGCCCGCGCCCTTGTAGCGCCGGGCAAGCGTGTCGAGCCTTGCCTCGACGTCGATTTCTGCTGGCAAGACCGTTTCGATATCCATCGCCGCATCCTTTCGTTTCCTCAGATGTGGGGAATGGCGCGCTGCAAATCAATCCGTCCAGCGGCGAACCTCACCTTCGATGCCTTCCCATGATCCCGGCGTCAACTCGCGCCCCAGAACCCGGTCGGGGTTCGTTGGGGGTGGCATGATCACATTCTCAAGCTTTTCGAACCCGAAGCGGCTGTAATAGGGGGCGTCCCCCACCAGCATCACGCGATCCCAGCCCATGGGTGCCGCGTGCCGCAGGCTTTCCTCGATCAACAGACGGCCCAAACCCTCGCCCTGCCGGGTCGGGTGCACGGCCACCGGCCCGAGCAGCAGCGCCTCATGCTCTCCGATCCGGATCGGCCAGTAACGGATCGCCCCTGCCAGGATGCCCGCGTCATCGCGCGCCACGTGGCTCAGCCCTTCAACTGGCAGGATACCGTCGCGCAGCCGGTAGGACGACAGCATCTCGCGCCCAGGCGCGAAGCACAGATCGTAAAGCGCCTCGACCTCCCAATAATCTGCAGGTGTCTCGGGCTTCAGGTGGTACAATTCGGGCGCTTTCTGGTTTGCGGTGGCATCTGCCCTATCATGGGGTTAGCCATGGGTGCAAACCAACAAAGGACCGAACATGTTCTACCGTCCCTCCGAAGGCCACGGCCTGCCGCACAATCCCTTCAATGCCATCGTCACGCCGCGCCCCATCGGCTGGATCTCCAGCCGGGACAAGGCGGGGCATAACAACCTCGCACCCTATTCGTTCTTCAATGCCGTGGCCTATGTGCCGCCGCAGGTGATGTTCGCCTCGACCGGGACAAAGGCGGATGTGGACGGCACCAAGGACAGCGTCGCCAACATCCGCGAGACGGGGGAGTTTTGTGTGAACGTGGTGGAATACGCCGCGCGGGATGTAATGAACGCCTCGTCGGCGACGCTGCCACACGATGTGGATGAGTTCGAACATGCCGGTGTTGAAAAGGCGGAATGCGAGTTGATCAACTGCGCCCGCGTGGCGAATGCACCCGCGAATTTCGAGTGCAAGGTCACGCAGATCGTCCGGCTTGAGGGCGAGGCGAATTTCGCCGTCTTCGGCGAGGTGATCGGCGTACATATGCGCGACGACTGCATCGTGAACGGGCGGTTCGACGTGACCACCTTCCAGCCGCTGTCGCGCATGGGCTACCGGGACTACACTGTCGTGCGCGAAGTGTTCGAGCTGCTGCGTCCGGACGATTGAAGACGCGGCAGGGTGCACCTGATACCGACCCTGCCCGGCGGTCTCAATGCCCGCCCAGCACCCCGGTGCGCACCTGGTAATTCACCGCGATCCCGTATTCCGGGTCATCATCGCTGTCGACCATCAACTGCTCCGCCTTGCTGAGCAGACGGTGGCAGTCCCGGCTCAGATGAAGTAGCTCAAGCCGCTTGCCCGCCTCCTCGTATTTGCCGGCAACCGCCTCGATGGCCTGCAACGCGGATTGGTCCACGACGCGACTGTCGGCGAAGTCCACCACGACGCGGGTCGGATCGCCCACCACGTCGAACAGCTCAACAAAACCGTCGGTGGAGCCAAAGAAGAGCGGCCCTTGCACCTGGTAGACTTTCGCGCCTTCGGGTGTCTCATATGTCTTGGCATGGATGCGCCGCGCGTTGTTCCAGGCGTAAGCCAGGGCCGAGACGATCACGCCCACGACCACGGCGACAGCGAGGTCCTTGTAGACCGTCACAACCGTCACCAGCAGGATCACGAAAGCGTCGGTCAGGGGCACCTTGCGCAGAATGCGAAAAGAGTTCCAGGCGAAGGTGCCGATGACCACCATGAACATCACGCCTACCAGTGCCGCGAGCGGGATCTGTTCGATCAGCGGCGCACCGACGAGGATGAAGAGCAGCAGGAACACCGCCGCCGCGATCCCGGCGACACGCGTGCGGCCGCCGGATTTCACGTTGATCATGGATTGCCCGATCATCGCACAGCCGCCCATGCCGCCGAAGAAGCCGGTGACGGTATTGGCCACGCCCTGCGCCACGCATTCCTGGCTCGCCCCGCCTCGGGTGTTGGTGATGTCGCCGACAAGGTTCAGGGTCAGCAGGGATTCGATGAGCCCGATCGCCGCGAGGATCACCGCGTAGGGCAGGATGATCCAGAACGTCTCGAGCGTGAGGGGCGCGAGCGGCGTGCCATAAAGACCCATGCCTTCGCCGAAGGGGATATGGATCATCGGGAAGCCGCCTTCGATGGAGGCCAGATCGCCCACGCGTGGCACGTCGAGGCCCGCAAAGATCACCACCGCCGCGACGATCCCGATGCCAGCGAGCGGTGCGGGAATGGCGCGCGTGATGCGCGGCATGACCCAGATGATCGCCATGGTCGCGGCCACCAGAGCCAGCATCAGATAGAGCGGTGCGCCCGAGAGCCACTCACCGCCGCCCATGCCGTGCCCGGTATTCTCGATGGTACCCGGCATCTTGAACTGGCTGAGTTGCGCAAGGAAGATCACGATGGCGAGGCCATTGACGAAACCCAGCATCACCGGGTGCGGCACCAGCCGGATGAATTTGCCCCACTGCATGAAGCCCGCGAATATCTGCAAGAGCCCCATCAGGATCACCGTGGCGAAGAGGTATTCGACCCCGTGCTGCGCCACCAGCGCCACCATGACCACGGCCAGCGCACCGGTCGCGCCCGAGATCATGCCGGGGCGACCGCCGATCAGCGCCGTGATCAGACCAACGAGGAAGGCGGCGTAAAGCCCCACCAGCGGATGCACCCCGGCCACGAAGGCAAAGGCCACCGCCTCGGGCACCAGCGCCAGCGCGACAGTGAGCCCCGACAAAAGCTCGATCCGCAAGCGGCCTGCTGACATCCCCTCTTCGGGGATCCAGCGCAGGTCCGTGACATCGAGGTTCTTGGTGAAACTATGAAAAATGGAGCGTGCCATGGGCATCCTTCGCGAGACGCAAATGCTGGGGAATGTGCCCGAAGGGGCCGTTGGCGCGGTCGCTATACGGTTTCGCCCCGGATGCCAAGGGCGACGGGCCGGTGTTTTGCGGGGGATTTTCGGGAAACGCGGGGTCAGCGGTGCAGATAATCAGTCGTCGTAGCCGTCATCTGCTTCGAAGAAATAGAGCACGATGATCCAGTTCACGAAGTATCGCAGTACCAGCATGCCGAAGGACAGCATAGCCGCAAAGGCGAACTGGCCTGCGAAATGCCAGACCGTAAGCAGCGTCATCGCGCCAAGGAGGATGCCCATCGCCTCTAATTGTACCGCACGGGGCAAGGATGGTTCGCTCGACGTCCATGTGCCGACCATCATCGGAAGCATATCGGGTCTCCGCGTCGCACCAAGATAGAGCACCGCGGCATGAAATGAAAAGTAGAGCACCGCCAGCGTAACGGTGAACGCGGCCGAGCCATAGGCTGCAAGGCAAAAGAGCCCGAAGGCGATCAGCGCCAGAAGCACGGTTGCCTCGCGCGGGGCTGCGGCAAAGACCCGCTGGAACCTGTCGCTTGAAACATTCTTGGCGAACGAGAGGGCCAGATGTACCGCAAAGGCCAAGGCCAGCGGGTCGATGGCGGAGCCCAGCAAGACCGGACGAAACTCCTGTGCCGCAAGGAACGTCCCGAAGGACAGGGTGGCCCAGATCATCGCCTCAGGCGCGATGGGCGGGACGTAGCGGTATGTGGACCAGGGGCTCATGCCCTTGGCCTGACACGCGTTTTTGGCAAGCTTGGGGAGAAATCGGGGCTTTTCACGCTTCCTTGCGCGGGGCAGAGTGCGGCGCAAAAGGGGAGACAAGCAGCATGACAGCGACGAAGATTGCCGTGATCGGCGGCTCGGGGCTTTACCAGATCGACGGGCTGGCGGATGCCGATTGGGTGACGGTGGAGACGCCTTGGGGGGCGCCGTCGGACCAGATCCTGACCGGCACGCTTGATGGGATCCAGATGGCCTTCCTGCCACGCCATGGGCGCGGGCATGTGCACAGCCCCACCTCCGTGCCCTACCGCGCCAACATCGACGCGCTGAAACGGTTGGGCTGTACCGACGTGATCTCGGTCTCGGCTTCTGGATCATTCCGGGAGGAGATGGCGCCGGGTGATTTCGTCATCGTCGATCAGTTCATCGACCGCACCTTCGCGCGCGAGAAATCGTTCTTTGGCACGGGCTGTGTTGCGCATGTGAGCGTCGCCCATCCCATCTGCCCGCGTCTTGGAGACGCTTGCGAGACGGCCGCCAAGGACGCAGGGGTCAAGGTGCACCGCGGCGGCACCTATCTGGCCATGGAGGGGCCGCAGTTCTCCACCTTGGCGGAATCGAAGATGTACCGTGAAAGCTGGGGCGCGGATGTGATCGGCATGACGAACATGCCCGAGGCGAAACTCGCCCGCGAGGCCGAGCTTTGTTATGCCTCCATCGCAATGATCACCGATTACGACAGCTGGCACCCCGATCACGGCGAGGTGGACGTGGCGCAGATCATCGCGACGCTGATGGGCAATGCAGATAAGGGGCGTGATCTGGTCAGCCGCCTGCCCAAGTTGCTTGGGACCGAACGAGCCCCCTGCCCCCATGGCTGCGACCGGGCGCTGGAGTACGCGGTCCTCACCGCGCCCGAGGCCCGTGATCCGGCGCTGGTGGCAAAGCTGGATGCGGTGGCGGGACGGGTGTTGTCCGCACCGTGAACTTTGAGCAATGCAAGGGTTGCAAAGCCCGGTGCAAACAGTCTTTGCTGGCTCAGTAGAATGGAGATGCCAATGCCTTTCGACCTCTGGCTTGCCTTCGTGGCGGCTTCCACCGCGCTTCTGCTGATCCCCGGCCCCACCGTCCTGCTGGTCCTGAGCTATGCGCTGAGCAAAGGACGCTCGGTCGCCGTGGCTTCTGCCGCAGGCGTCGCGGTTGGTGATTTCGCTGCGATGAGCCTGTCACTGGCAGGTCTGGGGGCGCTGGTCCTGACGTCGGCCACGCTATTCACCGCGCTGAAATGGATCGGCGCGGCCTATCTGGTCTGGCTGGGGATCAAGCTGATCCGGTCCGCGCCTTCGGGCGGCTTGTCCCTGCCGAGGGGTGCTGAGCGGCAGGTCTTTGGCCATGCAGCGGCGGTGACGGCGCTCAACCCCAAGTCCATCGCCTTCTTCATCGCCTTCGTGCCGCAGTTTATCCGACCGGATGCGCCCCTGATGCCGCAGTTCGCGATCCTGATCGCGACCTTCGTGGCCCTCGCCGCCGTCAATGCATTCGCCTACGCGCTCGCGGCTGACCGGCTGCGCCGCGTGATCTCGCGCCCCTCCATCATCACCTGGATCACCCGCGCGGGCGGCGGCGCGCTGATCTGTATGGGCATTCTCACTGCCAGCCTGCGCCGGAGCACGACATGAAGAAAGTCGAAGACTACATCCGCACCATCGTCGATTTCCCCCACGAGGGGATCATGTTCCGCGACGTGACCACGCTTTTCGCCGATGCGCGGGGGTTCCGCATGGCGATCGACCAGATGCTGCATCCCTATGCAGGATTGGAGATCGACAAGGTCGTGGGGCTGGAAGCGCGCGGTTTCATCCTCGGCGGGGCCATCGCGCATCAGTTGTCGGTGGGTTTCGTGCCGATCCGCAAGAAAGGCAAGCTGCCTGGCACCACGATCAGCCAGGAATACAAACTGGAATACGGCGAGGCGATTGTAGAAATCCATGACGATGCCATTCAGGCGGGGGAGAAAGTGCTCGTGGTTGACGATCTGCTGGCCACGGGCGGCACGGCGGAGGCGGGGATCAAGCTGATCGAACGTTTGGGGGGCGAGATCGTGTCCTGCGCCTTCATCATCGACCTGCCGGACCTCGGCGGGCGCAAGAAGCTGGAAGCGATGGGGATGGATGTCCACGCGCTTTGCGCATTTGACGGATTGTAACGCGCACTAGGTTTCCGGGGGACCGATAAAGGAGCCCCCGATGGCGAAAGACAGCAGTACCCCCGTTCTCGACCAAGCGCTTGACCGCCTCGACCTCGCGGATGACGCGCGCAAGATGTTGCGCAACCCGCACAAGCGGATCGAGATGTCGGTGCCGATCCGGCGCGATGACGGGACCCTCGCGGTCTTTCCGGCATGGCGGGTGCAGTACAACAACGTGCTGGGTCCCACGAAGGGTGGCGTGAGGTTTCATCCGGGCGTGAACCTTGAGGAAACGACCGAGCTTGCCCGCTGGATGACGATCAAATGCGCGCTGATGGACCTGCCCTTCGGCGGTGGCAAGGGTGGTGTGCAGGTCGACCCCAAGGAGCTGTCGCGGCAGGAACTGGAGCGGCTCGCCCGCTCCTACATCCGAGAATTGCACGATCTGATGGGTCCGGACACGGATATCCCTGCCCCTGACGTCAACACCAACCCGCGTATCATGGGCTGGATGGCCGATGAATACGACCAGATCGCTCGGGCCAAGGCGCCCGCGGCGATTACCGGCAAGCCACTGCCGCTGGGGGGCTCCGAGGGCCGCGTGGCAGCGACCGGGCAAGGCGCGCTCTATGTGCTGCAGGAATGGGCAGGGCGGCAGGAAAAGGCCCCCAAGGACGTGACCGTTGCGGTTCAAGGGTTTGGGAACGCGGGGGCCTATTTCGCCATGCTGGCGCATGAGGCGGGGTTCAAGATCGTTGCCGTGTCGGACTCGCGCGGTGCCATCCATGCGGAGGGTGGCTTTGACCCCCGCCCGATCCACGAGGAAAAGGAAAAGGGCAAATCGCTCGACAAGGTCTATAGCGACACTTCCGTCGTCGATGCGGACGGGCATGAGGAGCTTGACCCGGATGACCTGCTGAAAATCGATGTCGATGTGCTGGCGCTTGCGGCCCTTCAGGACGCAGTGACGGAGGATAACGTTGGCGATGTACAGGCCAAGGTGATCCTTGAGATTGCGAATGGTCCTGTAAGCCCGACCGCCGATGACGCGCTCTTTGACCGTGGCGTGACTGTGTTGCCCGATGTGCTGGTCAACGCGGGCGGTGTAACGGTCAGCTATTACGAGTGGGTGCAGGGCCGCACCGGGGATCGCTGGAGCGAGGAGGAGGTGCGCGACCGGCTGAAGACGCGTTTCGAGAAGGTCGCACCGGACTGCTTTGAGCGGGCGGAAACAGACGGCACTTCCATGCGGCAGGCGGCCTACGCGCTGGCGGTGGAACGGATTTCCCAGGCAATCGAGAGCCGTGGGGATTCGTGCTATTTCAAGGGGTGATATCCGGTCCGCGCTTCGTGCGGCAATCGCTCCTGTGGAGCGATTGAGGGTATCACGGGCGGAGCCCCGGCGGGTTTTGATGGATAGTGCATGACCATCGAAAGGATTGAGATGCCAGGGGCCTCAGTGCAGTGGTCCCAACCCCATTAATCCACTGCTCGCACAACCGCGCCGGGGTTCATGATCCCCAGGGGATCAAGCGCCGCCTTGATCGCCCGGATCGCCAAAAGCTTTGCCGGATCGCCATAGCGCTCAAGATCGTCGACCTTGAGTCGGCCGATGCCGTGCTCAGCACTAATAGAGCCCCCGAGTTCATCGACAAGATCATGGATTGCGCGTTTGATCGCCGGGCGCTGGTTCTCGTGATCGGCGCGCGTTTTGCCGGGCACAGGGAAGACGTTGTAGTGCAGGTTCCCGTCGCCTACGTGGCCGAAACAGTTGATGCGGAATTCGCCGATCCCCGCCAGTATCTCCCCGCCCCTTCCAATGAATTCCGGGATCGCGCCAAGTGGCACCGAAATGTCGTGGCTCGACACCGATCCGATGCGGCGGTTGGCTTCCGGCAGCATCTCCCGGATGTGCCAGAATTCATCTGACTGCTGTTGGTTCTGGGCCACCAGCCCGTCCTCGACCAAGCCGGCCTCCAGCGCCGAAGCGAACAGCGTCTCGAGGCTTTCTGCCGGGTCCAGATCGCCGCTGAGGCCGACGTCGATCAGGACCGTCCACTCGGGCGGTGCGGCGAAGGGTTGACGAACGTCCGGCAACTGCTCGGTCAGGAACTCGAAGCCCCGCCGGTGCATCAGCTCGAAAGCGCTGATCATCTCGCCAAGCTGATCACGGGCCAGCGAAAGCAGTTCCAGCGCCGCTTTCGGACTTTGCACAGACAGCAGGGCCGTGCCCATTTTCGCGGGTTTCGCGAACAGCTTCAGCGCAGCGGCAGTGATGATACCAAGGGTCCCCTCGGCCCCGATCAGCAGGTGCCGCAGATCATAGCCCGTGTTGTTCTTGCGCAGCCGCGTGAGCCCGTGCCAGATCTGCCCGTCCGGCAGCACCGCTTCCAACCCGAGGCAGAGGTCACGCGCGTTGCCATAGCGCAGCACGCCCGTGCCACCTGCATTGGTGGCAAGGTTTCCTCCGATCCGCGCGCTGCCCTCAGCCGCCAGCGACAGGGGGAACAGCCGGTCCACCGCGTCGGCGGCTGCCTGCACGTCGGCAAGGATCACCCCTGCCTCTGCAATCAGGACGTTTTCCCCGGGGAAAACCGCACGAACCTTGTTCATCCTCTCAAGCGAGAGGATCAGCGGTGCGGGTCCTTCGGAATATATCTGACCTCCCACCAGCCCGGTGCCCCCGCCGTAGGGCACGACGCCCACGCGCGCGGCTGCGGCGTGCCGGATCAGTGTCGCGACCTCTTGCGTGGTTCTTGGAAGGGCCAGAAGCGCATCCTGTCCCGCGTACCGACCACGCGGCTCTTCAAGGTAACGGGGTTCGATCGGACGGAATATGTCTTCCGGCAACTCGGTGATCAGGCGGTCGCGAAAGGCGGTGTCGGCGGAGTTGAGTGTCATGCGATGTTGATCTGCCGGAACTTGCCAGGATGCAAGACGTTATCGCGCCACGTTCAGATAGGCGGGCTGCAGCACCATGATGGTCGGTCGCGATGGCAGACGGTCGAGCGAGACAGTCAGCGACGGGCCGCCCACATCGACGATTGTAAACTCGTCCCGCATGCCTTCTAGGAAATCCTCAAGCGCGAAGCCCGAGAACCAGTGCATCGGGATCACGATGGAAGACTTCAGACGTTTGAGCACAGAGATCATTGTCGGAAGGTCGAGGGTATAGCCGCCATCGACGGGTGCCATGACCACGTCGACACGGCCGAGCGCCGCATATTGCCCCTCGTCCGGTTCGTGATGCAGATGGCCAAGGTGGCCGACGCAGAGGCCCGCCATCTCGAAGATAAAGATCGAATTGCCCTTTTCTTCAACACCGGAAAAGGCCGAGCGGATGTCGGTCGACACATTCCGTACCAGCACCTCTCCCAGATCGAGGCGATGCTCGATCCCCTCGCCGAAATCGCCCCAGCCGGGCAGGACATGGGGGATCGCCGGGTCCGGAAAGGACGTCCAGTGGGTGTCATGGGCATGGTTCATCGTGACCACGTCGGGGATCAGCGGCAGCGTCCCGGTAAAGCCGGTGTAATCCGTCACCATGTTCAGTCCGCCGTGGCTTCGGATCAGAAAGGAGGCATGGGCGATGTAGTGGATGTAGACGTTCTCGGCAGCCACGTCCGCCAGGCTGGCCTTGGTCAGATATTCCACGCCCGGCGTGGCCTCGGCCAGTGCGATGCAATGGCTGGGGGTGCGTTCCTGCGCCATGCCCAGCGCAGGCAGGAATAGCCCAAAGACGAATGCGATACGGAACATCGGCGGGACCTCCCTTTCCTCTTGCTCCGAATTTAGCACGTGATGCGCAGAGGTCATGAGAAATGACGTCTTTGTGCATTGGATGTTTGCAAACCTGCCCGTTCAGGCATCAATTGTGATCAAAGACAGGGAGATTTCAGATGCTACAGGAACGCGCATGGGTGCCGGGCAAGAGCGAAGACCGCGTGCAAGAGATCGCACGCTGGACCGGGGTGCAGGACAGCGATGCCATCGCCCAGAGGATCGCGGCGCTTGCCGAGGAGAACCGCGACATTCACGAGCGCGCGTGCTTCAACCTCAACCCTGCCACCAATGTCATGTCACCGCGCGCCGAGGCGATCCTGTCGAGCGGCATCGGTACGCGGCCTTCGCTGGGGTATCCCGGTGACAAGTACGAAATGGGGCTCGAGGCCATCGAGGAGATCGAGGTCATCGCCGCTGCGCTTTGCGCGCAGGTCTTTGACGCGCACTTTGCGGAAATACGCGTGCCCTCCGGCGCGCTCGCCAATCTTTTCGGGTTCATGGCCACCTGCAATCCGGGTGACACGATCATCGCGCCGCCCGCTTCGGTCGGGGGCCATGTGACGCACCATACGGCAGGGTGCGCGGGACTTTTCGGCCTGAAGACCGTGGCCGCGCCCGTGGATGCGGATGGTTATACGATCGACATCGTCGGGCTGCGGTCACTGGCACAGGATGTTCATCCAAGGCTCATCACCGTCGGTGCCTCGCTCAACCTTTTCGAACACCCGGTGGCCGCAGTGCGTGACATCGCCGACGCGGTGGGCGCGAAGGTCCTCTTTGACGCCGCGCATCAGTGCGGGATCATCGCGGGCCGGGCCTGGCGCAACCCGCTGGCCGAGGGCGCGCACCTGATGACCATGAGCACCTACAAAAGCCTCGGTGGTCCGGCGGGCGGTCTGATCGTGACCAACGATGCCGATATGGCAGAACGGCTGGATGCCATCGCCTTTCCCGGCATGACGGCGAATTTCGATGCTGCGAAATCGGCGGCACTGGCGCTGACCATGCTCGACTGGGTGGATCACGGCACGGCTTACGCAGCCAAGATGATCGAGGTTGCGCAAGCGCTTGCCCAGGCACTGGCCGACCGGGACCTGCCGGTTTTTGCTGCAGATCGCGGTTTCACACGGTCGCATCAGCTCGCCATCGAGGCTGCCCGATTTGGCGGCGGTCAGGCGGCGTCGAAAACATTGCGCAAGGCTGGCTTCCTCGCCTGCGGAATCGGACTTCCTCTGCCCGAAGTGCCCGGCGACATGAACGGCCTGCGGATCGGCACGCCGGAGTTGGTGCGTTGGGGCGTAGATGTGGAACATGTGCCGGAGATTGCCGCGCTGATCGCCGAGGCGCTGACGACCGATGCGCCGGAGGCGCTTGCCCCCCGGACGCGGGCGCTGCGCGAGCGCTTTCAGACGCTGCATTTCGTCGGCGGGTAAGCGGCCCGGCACCGGGAATCCACCCAAATTTGACCCAGCACGGGCAAGGCGGTATTCTTGCCCATGCCAGCACCATCGTGCACAGCCATTGGCATCAGGGACGAACAGACCACTCCAAGGAGAGCGTCCCATGCCTGATGATCGTCCGCCCGGAAACACACGCAACCGCATCAGCCTTTGCCCTGAGCGTATCCCGCAGTTCGGCGGCCAGATGCGTTCTGATCGCCGATTGTTCGAGATGATCAACGTGCTCAATCGGCAGCTCATGCAGATGCCGCATCGCACCCGCGAGACCTCCGAGGAAGCCTTGCAGCGGCTCGGGTTCCTGCGCCGCGACTAGAAAGGATCAGCCCGCGTCGGTCTTGCCCCGCCGGTCGCTGCGCAACGCAGCATAGAGGACATGGGTGCGCCAGCGCCCGTCGATCTGCAGATAGCTCTGTGCGACCCCCTCGTATTTGAACCCGGTCTTTTCAAGCAGGCCGCGCGAGGCCTTGTTCTCGGGCAGGCAGGCGGCCTCAATCCGGCTGAGGTCGTGGCGGGTGAAAGCCTGGTGCACGACGGCGAGGATGGCCTCGCGCATGTAGCCCTGCCGGATGAAGGGCTGCCCGGTCCAGTAGCCGAGCGTGCCCGATTGCGCGGGGCCCCTGCGGATGTTGTCGAGCGTGATTGCGCCGAGAAGCGCATCATCCTCGCGTCGGATCAGGAACAGCGGTAACGCCGTTCCCGCGCTGACAGAGCGCTGCGCCCAGTAAACCCGGTTGGTGAAAGCCTTGCGCGTCAGGTGATCCTCGGCCCAGGCAGGTTCCCACGGGGTGAGGAAGTCCCGGCTTTTGACCCGCAGCGCGGTCCAGGCGCGGAAATCGGAATGGATCGGCGGGCGCAGGGTCATCCGCTCCGTCTCGATCCGCAATTTCCGTCTGAGCAAGATCATCAGGCGGCGCGGCGCTCCTGCAGATCGCCAAGCCCCGGCGCTGCCTCGACAGGACCATAGAGTGCAAGGGCGGCGGGCGCGGCCTCGGCCATGCGCTGCGCGAGGTCGCGTACGTCGCCGGTGGTCACCGCGTCGATCTTCTCGATGGTCTCCGACAGCGGCGGAATACGGTCCCAGATCTGCATCAGACGTGCAAGCCGTTCGGCGCGGTTCGAGGGGCTCTCAAGCCCCATCAGCAGACCCGCCTTCATCTGTGCGCGGGCCCGTGCGACTTCGGCGGGGGACATGTCTGAGGCTGCCCGCTTCATTTCGTCGATCGTGATGGTGGCAAGTTCCGGCAGCTGACCGCCGGAAGTGCCCGCGTAGATCGTCATCATGCCGGTATCGGCATAGGCACCGATCTGCGCAAAGATCGAATAACACAATCCGCGGTTTTCACGGATTTCCTGGAACAGCCGCGAAGACATGCCGCCGCCAAGGGCGGAGGCGTAGATCTGGGCGACGTAGAAATCCTCGGCCCGATAGCCCCCGGTTTCGAACCCAAGCGCGAAATGCGCCTGCTCCAGCGCTTTCACCTGCCGCGTCTCACCGCCGAGGAAGCGCGCGGGCAAGACCTCGTGCGAGGGTTTGGGCGTCATGTCTCCGAACAGGTCCTCGGCCATTCTAACGATCTCATCGTGATCGACCGCACCGGCCGCCGCGAGGATCATCTGGCCGGGTCCGTAATGCTCTGAAATGAAGCTCTGCAAATCCTCCCGGTCGAACCGCGAGACCTGCTCGGAAGGCCCGAGGATCGTGCGGCCGAGCGGCTGGTCGGGATAGGCCTGTTCCTGGAGCCAGTCGAAGATCACGTCGTCGGGCGTATCGAGCGCCTGCCCGATCTCCTGCAGGATCACCCCACGTTCCACCTCGATCTCGCCGGGGTCCAGCGTAGGATTGCGCAGGATGTCGGCGATCACGTCGAGACCCAAAGCCACGTCGTTCTCCAGCACCCGGGCGTAATAGGCCGTCACCTCGCGCGAGGTATAGGCGTTGATATAGCCGCCCACGTCCTCGATGGCCTCGGCGATTTGCAGGGCGCTGCGGCGCTTGGTGCCCTTGAACGCCATGTGTTCAAGGAAATGCGCGATGCCGTTCTGCTGCGGCCGTTCGTGACGCCCGCCGGCAGACACCCATACGCCGATGGAGGCCGAGGCGAGACCCGGCATGTGTTCCGTGACGATGCGCAGACCGTTCGACAGGCGATGCTGTTCAAGGCTCATAGGGCGAGCGTCTCCTTGATATGGGTCTTGAGCGCCGCAAGGTCATTGGGCAGACGGGTCAGCCGCTCCTCGCGGTCGAAAAGGTCGGCCATGCGGGCAGGCAACGGCGGCCGGATGCCGGTGGCCGCCTCGACGGCATCGGGGAACTTCGCCGGATGCGCCGTTGCGAGCGTGATCATCGGCACCGCCTCTTCGCGCCGCTCGTCGGCCACTTTGACACCCACTGCGGAGTGGGGGCAAAGAAGCTCGCCAGTCTCGGCCAGGGCCTTGGTGATTGTGGCCGAGGTTTCCGCTTCGGACGCACGGCCCGAGCTGTAGTTTTCGCGCAGCGCCTCCATCGCCCCCTGGCTGACGTCAAAGCCGCCTTCTGCCAGCTCCGCCATGAGCTGGGCCACCGCCCCGCCATCGCGTCCGTAGGCCTCGAAAAGGGCGCGTTCGAAATTCGAGCTGACCTGGATATCCATCGATGGGCTGATCGAGGCGTGAACCGTCCCCTTGCGATACCCCTGCCCTTTCATGCAGCGATCGAGGATGTCGTTCTGGTTCGTCGCGATCACGAGATCGCGCACCGGCAGGCCCATGCGTTTGGCGATGTAGCCTGCGAAGATGTCGCCGAAGTTGCCGGTTGGCACTGTGAAACTGATCTCGCGATGCGGTGCCCCGAGCGAGACAGCGGAGGAGAAATAGTAAACCACCTGCGCCAGCACCCGCCCCCAGTTGATCGAGTTCACACCCGCCAATTTCACGCCATCGCGGAATTCGAAGTCGTTGAACATGTCCTTGAGCCGCGCCTGGCAGTCGTCGAAATCCCCGTCGATGGCGAGCGCGTGCACATTGCTTTCGGTGGGCGTGGTCATCTGGCGACGCTGCACCTCGCTCACCCGTCCGTGGGGGTAGAGAATGAAGACGTCGACGTTGTCGAGCCCCCGGAATGCTTCGATGGCCGCCGAACCGGTATCGCCGGAGGTCGCACCGACGATGGTCACCCGTTCACCCTTGCGGCCCAGTGCCTTCTGAAACATCTGGCCGATAAGCTGCATGGCGAAATCCTTGAAGGCCAGCGTCGGCCCATGGAAAAGCTCAAGCAGGAAGTGGTTGGGCGCGAGCTGTACCAGCGGCGCGCGAGCGGCGTGGCCGAAGGGGGCGTAGGCGGCGGCGATCAGTTCGCGAAATTCGGTGTCGGTGAAGGTGGCGCCAATGAAGGGGCGCATGACGGTATAGGCCACGTCTTCGTAGGATTGCCCCGCCATGGCGGCAATCTCATCGGTGCTCAGCGTCGGAATATGCTCGGGCACATAGAGCCCCCCGTCGCGCGCCAGGCCGGTCAGCATCGTGTCTTCGAAAGTCAGGACGGGCGCTTGGCCACGGGTTGATACGTACTGCATGAATTCAGCCTTTGGCAGTCTGGCCGCGGCGGCGGCGAAGGAGGAACAGAAGCGTCATGGCCAGCCAGATCGTGGCCAGTGAAAACCAGGTGATCGCGTACTGCAGGTGATCGTTGGGAATGCGGCTGGTGTCCACGGGAAAAGGCGTGACATCGGTCTCGGCGGGCGAAAGTTGCCGCGCGACCACGAGGATGGGCCGCGTTCCGAGGTTTTCCGCCAGGGCGGGCACATCGCGCGCGAACCAGATATTGTTTTGAGCGTCCGGTTCGGGGGTGAAACTGTCGGTCTCCTGCGGCCACTGCAGGTTCCCGATTACCGTCACCGTCCCCTCCGGCAGTACCGCGGTCTCGCGCGCGGTCGGCAGGAACCCCCTGTCAACGAGAACCGGTCCGCCCTCTGTCTGGAACGCCGTGATCAGGCGGTAGCCGGCGCCAAGCGTCTTCTGGGAAACAAGGATGCGCCGGGTTTCGCCAATGAATTGCCCTGTGACGGTCACCGGCAGGTAGGCATCAACTTCAGGGTCAGGGCTTGCGGGCAGCGCAACGGGCGCAGCCACGATCCGTGCCTCGATATCGGCGATCACGCCTTCCTTCCACGCGAGGCGCTGAACCTGCCAGACGCCGAGTGCCACCAGGATGGCGGCACCGCCCAAGCCGATCAGGATGAGGAAAAGCGCGCGTTTCATGCTGCGGTTCCGACGTCAAAGAAAAAGCGCGCGAAGCCCTGTTCGCGCGCTTGGGGTTTTCGGGGATCGGGTGGGCAGATGCAACCCTGCATCCGCGCGCCCTTTCAGGCATTAGTGCGAAGGCACGCCCCAGATGTAGACGGCGAAGAACAGGAAGAGCCAAACCACATCGACGAAGTGCCAGTACCAGGCGGCGGCCTCGAAGCCGACGTGCTTCTCGGGTGTGAAATCGCCCCGCATCGCCCGCACCAGGCAGACGGTGAGGAAGATCGTCCCGATGATCACGTGCATCCCGTGGAAGCCCGTGGCCATGAAGAAGGCCGAGAAGAACGCGTCGCCGCCGAACACCCAGTCATGGTGCAGGATCAGCTCACCGTATTCGTAGGCCTGCAGCGCGGTGAAGGCGACGCCGAGGATGATCGAGATCGCAAGACCGTTGATCAGGTCCTTGCGGTTGTTCTCGTGCACCAGTGCGTGGTGGGCCCAGGTGACCGCACAGCCCGACAGCAGCAGGATCAGCGTGTTGATCAGCGGCAGGTGGAAAGGGTCGATGGGATCGAAGACGGGGGGCACATATTCCGAACCGATGTATTCATTCATCGGGTACATGGCCTGCTTGAAGAAGGTCCAGAACCACGCGACGAAGAACATCACCTCGGACATGATGAACAGGATGAAGCCGTAGCGCAGACCAATGCGCACCACGCCGGTATGATCGCCCACGCGGCTTTCGACCACCACGTCGCGCCACCAGCCGAACATCGTGTAGAGGACGGCGACGAAGCCGATCCAGAACATGAAGGGCGTGATGTCGTGCATCCAGAGCACGGCGCCAAACAGCATGACAAAGCCCGCAACCGCTCCGATCAGCGGCCAGGACGAGGGGTGCAGGATGTGATAGTCGTGATTTTTTGCGTGGGCCATGGTCTGCTGTCCCTTACCTTCTGTTAGTTCAGGTCTGTTGTTGCTGCCGGTTCGAGGGCTGCGTAGCCCTCGGGCAGATCGATTTCGTAGAATGTATATGAAAGCGTGATGGTGTGTACATACTGGCCATCACGGTCATCGACGATTTCGGGATCGACGTAGAAGCTGACCGGCATCTCGACGCGTTCGCCGGGGGCAAGCACCTGCTCCTGAAAGCAGAAACACTCGATCTTGTCGAAGAAGGCACCTGCCGTGTAGGGGGTCACGTTATAGCTGGCCTGCCCGGCGATGGGTCGGTTGGTCGGATTATAAGCTTCGTAAAAGGCCAACCCGGTTTCACCGATGCGCACTTCCATCTCGCGCACCACCGACTTGAATTCCCACGCCATACCGTTGTTCAGGGTGCCATCGAAGCGGATCTTGATGGTCTGGTCGAGAATTTCCGCATTCGCGGTCTCTACCTGTTCGGGCACGCCACCGAAACCGGTAACGCGGCAGAACCAGTCGTAGAAGGGCACGGACGCCCAGGCGAGGCCTCCCATCACCACGACGAGAGATACGGTTTGAGCGACAGTTTTTGCGGGTCCAGAAAGAGCCATCAGTTCGTTGCCTCCGATCCGGCGGCCGAGTTGGCTGTCCCCGGCGCGCGTGTGAAATCCGTTTCCGTGATCTTCACAAATGTCAGCAGCATGACCAAGATGACAAAACCGCCCAGCATCAGCCCCACACCCAGGTTGCGCCCGCGGCGGCGGCCATGGATCTCATGCTCGGTCCGAATACCCATTACCAGCCTCCCAGGCCGTAGGGCCGCAGCGTCGCCTCGATCAGGATCGCGCCGAAGTGCAGGAACAGGTAATAAAGCGAGAGGCGGAAGAACTTGCGCTCCACGAGGTAACTGTCGGCCTCAGCCATCACCTCGTCCCGCTGCCAGATGCGGTATGCACCGATCAGGAAGAGCGCGTTCAGGACAATGGCAAAAGACAGATAGATGTACCCGCCGATTGCGGTGAAACCGCTACCAACGGCAAGAACCGCGAGCAGCATCGTGTAGGCCATGATATGACGCCGGGTCGAGGGGCGGCCGTGGGTCACCGTCAGCATCGGCACATCGGCGTCGTCGTAATCGGAGCGCATGAACAGCGCCAGCGCCCAGAAATGCGGCGGGGTCCACATGAAGATCAGCGCGAACATCAGCCATGCCTCGACCGAGAAGCTGCCGGTTGCGATGATCCAGCCGATCACCGGCGGGAAGGCACCCGCCGCACCACCGATCACGATGTTCTGGGGCGTCGCGCGCTTGAGCCACATGGAATAGATCACGGCGTAGAAGAAGATGGTGAAGGCCAGCATCGCTGCAGCCAGCAGGTTGGCGCTGAGCGCCAGCATCATGACGCTGAGCCCGGAAAGCGCCACGCCAAGCGCCAGTGCCTCGCCCGGTTGCACCTTGCCTGCCGGGATCGGGCGCTTGGACGTGCGCCGCATCACCGCGTCGATGTCCGCATCCCACCACATGTTCAGCGCACCCGAGGCCCCTGCCCCGATGGCGACAAATAGTATCGAGGCGAAGCCGATCACCGGATGCACCGAAACCGGTGCGGCCAACATGCCCACAAGCGCCGTGAAGACGACAAGTTGCATCACGCGCGGTTTCAGGAGGGCGAAATAATCGCCCAGCTGCGCCTCATGCTCTCCGGCAGGTGTGTTGGTGATGTCGGTCATCCGGCACCTTTTTCGATGTGGAGGGTGGGCGATGCGCCCACCTTACGTGTCATGCGGTAAGGTGGGCGCATCGCCCACCCTTTGCCTGGTTCAGTTGGACGCGATCTGGATGGGCTGGGGAATACCCGCGTATTCCTCTTTCGCGGCGCCCAGCCATGCCTGGTATGCCTCTTCCGAGACCACCTTGACCGTGATCGGCATATAGGCATGCGCCTGGCCGCAAAGCTCGGAGCACTGTCCGAAATAGACGCCTTCCCTCTCGGCCTCAAACCAAAGTTCGGCCAAGCGGCCCGGCACGCCGTCCTGCTTCACGCCGAAGGCAGGGATAGTCCAGGAGTGGATCACGTCGGATGCCGTCACCTGCATCACGATGGTCTGGCCCACAGGCACGACCACAGCGGTATCGGTAGCCAGCAGCCACGCGTCGCGGTCGTATCCCGCCGCTTCCAGCTTTTCCTGCATCACCGGGCCGTACTGGTTCGCGACAGCGCCGCGCTCCTGCTCATCGGCGGTGATCGTCGCGGGGGCGCCGATCATATAGCTGTCAAAGGCAAAGCCTTCGTCCACGTATTCGTAGGACCAATACCACTGGTTGCCGATCACCTTGATCGTCACGTCCGCCTCGGGGATTTCCTGCTGGCGGAACAGAATTGGCAACGAGTAGGCACCGATCAGCACCAGAATGAGGATCGGCCCGACCGTCCAGGCCACTTCCACAGGGGTGTGATGCGTGAAAGACGCGGCATTCGGATTGCGCTTAGCGTTGTAGCGGATGATCACCCAGCCGATCAGTGCCACCACGAAAAGGGTGATCGCGGTGATGATCACGAGAATCAGCCAATCGAGGTCATGAATGTCCTGCGCGAGACGGGTCGCCGCGGGCTGGAAACCCATTTCGCCGTCGACCGGTTTGCCAATCACTTCAAGACCGTCAATGCGCAAATTGTCCTGTGCCATTGCGGGAAGCGCTGCAAGGCTTGCCATCACTGCACCGAGAGAGAAAAGATGTTTCATGTGTCGTCCTGATCTTGTGACCGATATTGGCTACGGTAGCACGGCTGGGAGACTCTCGCCGCCCGACCGTTGTCATTGGACTGCTTACAACCATATTCTACGGACAAGATAAAGACATTCGATTGCGTCAAACGGACGCGAAGCCCGATTTATCGGGCAAAAACAGGACATCCCCCATGACGATACAGCGATTTACGCCCTTCGAGACCGATCTGGACCGTGAAACAGCGCTTTCCGTACTGCGCGAGGCGGTGGCGGGCGCCGACGACGGTGAACTTTTCCTCGAACGTCGCAGGTCCGAGGCGCTGATGTTCGACGATGGTCGGCTGAAGACGGCGAGCTATGACGCCTCCGAGGGGTTTGGCCTGCGCGCGGTGCGCGGCGAAGTGGCGGGATATGCCCATTCCACCGAGATTTCCGAGAAGGCCCTGCGCCGCGCGTCCGAGACCGCGCGTCTGGCCGTGGGCGACGGCGGCGGCAGCTGGGCGGATGCCCCCGAGGGAACGAACAAGCGGCTTTACACCGATGCGGACCCCATCGAGGGGGCGAACTTTCCGGTGAAGGTCGAGACCCTGCGCGAGATCGACGCCTTCGTGCGCGGGCTGGACAGTCGCGTGGTGCAGGTGACGGCAAGCATTGCGGCAAGTCTGCAGGAAGTGGAGATTCTCAGGCCGGAAGGTGGGTCGGTGCGCGACGTGCGACCGATGACGCGGGTCAACGTCTCGGTCATCGTCGAAAAGGACGGGCGACGCGAAAGCGGCAGCGCGGGCGGCGGCGGGCGCGTTGGTCTCGATGGTTTGCTGGCGCCCGAGGATTGGCAGGCGAAGGCGCGCGAGGCATTGCGCATCGCCACCGTCAACCTCGAAGCTGTCCCGGCACCGGCGGGCGTGATGGACGTGGTGCTTGGCCCTGGCTGGCCCGGCATCCTGCTGCACGAGGCCATCGGCCACGGGCTGGAGGGCGATTTCAACCGCAAGGGCAGTTCCGCTTTCGCGGGTCTGATGGGGCAGCAGATCGCGGCGAAGGGCGTGACGGTACTGGACGACGGCACGATTCCGGACCGGCGCGGTTCGATCAGTGTGGATGACGAGGGCACGCCCTCGGCCAAGAACGTGCTGATCGAGGACGGCAAGCTGGTGGGCTACATGCAGGACCGGCAGAACGCACGGCTGATGGGTGTTCAGAGCACCGGCAACGGGCGGCGGCAGTCCTACGCGCATATCCCGATGCCGCGGATGACCAATACCTACATGCTGGGCGGCGAGGCCTCGCCCGAAGAGATCGTGGCAGAGCTGAAAGACGGGATTTATGCCGTGGGGTTCGGCGGCGGACAGGTCGACATTACCAACGGGAAGTTCGTTTTCTCCTGCACCGAAGCCTACCGGGTGAAGGACGGCAAGGTAGGCGCGCCCGTGAAGGGGGCGACGCTGATCGGCGACGGTGCGACCGCGTTGCAGAAGATTCGCGCCATCGGCAACGATCCGACGCTCGATCCCGGCATGGGCAACTGCGGCAAGCAGGGACAATGGGTCCCGGTGGGCGTGGGCCAGCCGACGCTGATGATCGGCGGGCTCACGGTGGGCGGATCGGCGACCTGAGGCACCCGAACGTCCGCGCGCCTCGCCTCTTCATTTCCTGTTAACCAACGTCTCCTATACCTGATTCTGCAACGGACGGAGACACGGGATGTTTGATAAGGACGAAAATCCTTCTTCCACTCACCCCCCACTCCCACCCACCCCGGAAGACGAACACTTTGCCCGCCTTCGTCTGTTGCGCTCGCGCCGGGTCGGCATATCCACGTATAAACGACTGCTGACCGAACATGGCACTGCGCAGAATGCGCTGGCCGCGCTGCCCGAGGTGGCGCGCGCCGCGGGCGTTTCCGATTACCGCATCTGCCCCGAGGGCGTCGTGCGGGCCGAGCTGAAGGCGGCCAAAGCCGCAGGCGCGCGGCTGGTGGCCGAGGGGGTTGCCGATTACCCCGCAAGTCTTGCAGAAATCGACGATGCGCCGCCTTTTCTCTGGGTGCTGGGTGATGTCGAGCTGCTGTCGCGCCCAATGATCGCACTCGTCGGCGCGCGCAACGCCTCGTCGCTTGGCACCCGTATGGCCCGGGCCCTCGCCCGCGACCTGGGCAAGGCGGGTTTCGTTATCGTCTCCGGGCTCGCGCGCGGTGTTTATGCGGCCGCACATCTGGCCGCGCTCGACACCGGGACCATCGCAGTGCAGGCCGGCGGCCTCGATATCATCTACCCGGCAGAGAACGCTGAGCTTGCCCAATCCATCGCGGCGCGGGGTCTCAGGCTGTCGGAACAACCCATGGGGCTGCAACCGATGGCGCGTCACTTTCCGTCGCGCAACCGGATCATCTCGGGGCTGGCGCGGGCCACCATCGTGGTGGAGGCCGCCGCAAAGTCCGGCAGCTTGATCACGGCGCGCGATGCGCTTGACCAAGGGCGTGAGGTCCTGGCGGTGCCGGGGCACCCTTTCGATGCGCGCGCGGCGGGCTGCAACATGCTGCTGCGCGACGGCGCCACGCTGATCCGATCCGCCGCTGATGTGATCGAAGCGCTGGGAGAGGCGCGCGAAGCGCCACGTTTGCCGCTGCCGGAACCGCCAAACCGGACAAGACAGAAACACGCAGCCTGCGCGACATCGCTGCCCTGCACAGCAAGATCCTCTCCCGCCTCGGTCCCTCGCCCGTGGCGGAGGATCAGCTTATCCGCGACCTTTGCGCGCCGGCGGCGGAGGTGGCCCCGGCACTCGTCGATCTGGAGCTCGACGGACGGATCGCGCGGCGGCCCGGCGGGCTGCTGAGCAAGGTGGTCTGACGGGTCAGGCAGCGCAGACGGTCTGAGGACGACGTTCTCGGGGGCGGCTGGAGCCGCACCGTCCGACCCTGGTCCGACCTTGTGTCTTTGCAAAATGGCCTGCCTTTCTCAGCCGGTAACGATGCATTCGCAGGCGATCATCTGGGACCAAAACAATCAGGCGCTGGCACTCCCGTCAGCACGGCCCATAGATGAACCCCGAAGCGCGTTCTCGTCACCCCTGTTGTGCCGATCCGCATTGACAATGCCCCCCGCCATCCCACATGTGACACCGCAAAGAACGCCCCCGAATTTCACGCAAGGTGCTTTATTACATGCCAGTTGTTGTCGTCGAATCCCCGGCCAAGGCCAAAACGATCAACAAATATCTTGGCGACAATTATACCGTTTTGGCCTCCTACGGACACGTGCGCGACCTGCCGCCGAAGGACGGATCAGTCGATCCCGAGCATGATTTCGAGATGAAGTGGGAGGTGGCCTCAGACAGCAAGAAACACGTCAAGGCCATCGCCGACGCGCTCAAGGAAGACAATGCGCTCATCCTCGCGACAGACCCTGACCGGGAGGGGGAAGCAATTTCCTGGCACTTGCAGGAGGCGCTGACCAAGCGCAAGTCGATCAAGAAAGATACGCCGGTCAGCCGCGTCGTCTTTAACCAGATCACCCAGAAGGCGGTGACTGACGCGATGCAGAACCCGCGCCAGGTGGATATGCCGCTTGTCGAAGCCTATCTCGCGCGCCGTGCGCTCGATTATCTGGTGGGTTTCAACCTCTCGCCCGTTCTCTGGCGCAAACTGCCGGGGGCGAAATCCGCAGGCCGCGTGCAATCGGTCACCCTGCGCCTGATCGTCGAGCGCGAGATGGAGATCGAGGCCTTCCGCCCCCGCGAATACTGGTCCGTCAAGGCGCTTCTCGCCACCCCCCGCGGACAGGAATTCGAGGCGCGACTTGTCACGCTTGCAGGCAAGAAGCTCGACAAGTTCGATCTGGCGGATGGAACGCAGGCCGAGATGGCGGTGCAGGCGATCACCTCGCGCGATCTTTCGGTCACGAGCGTCGAGGCGAAACCGTCCACGCGCAACCCGTCCGCCCCATTTATGACTTCGACGCTGCAGCAGGAGGCGAGCCGCAAGTTCGGAATGGGCGCGCGCCAGACGATGTCGGCCGCCCAGCGTCTCTACGAAGCCGGACACATTACGTATATGCGGACCGACGGCATCGACATGGCACCGGAGGCCGTGACCATGGCGCGCGACGCGATCAAGGACCGGTACGGGGCGGACTACGTGCCGGGCGAGCCACGCATCTACAAGAACAAGGCAAAGAACGCGCAGGAAGCGCATGAATGCATCCGGCCCACCGACATGGCCAAGGACGCCGCGGCGCTCCGGCTCGAAGCGGATCAAGCCAAGCTTTACGATCTGATTTGGAAGCGCACGCTCGCGTGCCAGATGGCCTCGGCCAAGCTGGAGCGCACAACGGTCGAAATCGGCAGCAAGGACGGCCAGGTCGGACTGCGCGCCACAGGACAGGTGGTGCTTTTTGACGGCTTCCTGCGCGTCTATGAGGAAGGCCGCGACGACGTGGTCGACGAGGACGACAAGCGGCTGCCGCAGATCGGCGAAGGTGACAGAACGGACAAGCGCGCCGTCACGCCCGAACAGCATTTCACCCAGCCCCCACCCCGCTACACCGAGGCGACGCTGGTCAAGCGGATGGAAGAACTGGGCATCGGTCGGCCGTCCACCTATGCAAGCATCGTCACCACCATTCAGGATCGCGGCTATGTCCGCCGCGAGGGCCAGCGCCTGATCCCCGAGGACAAGGGGCGGTTGGTGACGGCCTTCCTTGAAAACTACTTCCGCAAGTACATCGGCTATGACTTTACCGCCGATCTGGAGGACCAGCTTGACAGGGTCTCGGCCGCGGATGCCGATTACAAGGACGTGCTGGGCCGCTTCTGGCGCGATTTCTCCGCCGCGATTGCCGAGACATCCGAGCTGCGCATCACCGACGTTCTGGAAAAGATCAACGAGGTGCTGGAGCCGCATCTCTTCCCACCCAACGAGGACGGCACGGACCCGCGTCTCTGCCCGAATTGCGGAGCTGGCCGCCTGTCGATGCGCACCGCGCGCTCTGGCGGTGCCTTCATCGGCTGCTCGAATTATCCCGAATGTCGCTACACCCGTCCCTTCGGTCCGCCCGATCCGGAAGCCGAGGCGAGCGCGATTCCACCCGATGGGAAACTTCTGGGCACCGATCAGGGCGATGAAATCCGCGTCTTCAAGGGCCGCTTCGGCCCTTACGTCCAGCGTGGCGAGGTAACCGAAGAAAACAAGAAGCCCCCGCGCCAGTCGGTCCCCAAGGAATGGCCGGCCGAGGAATTGGATATCGAGCGCGCGCTCAAGCTGTTGTCGCTCCCGCGCGAAATCGGGCCGCACCCGGAGGACGGCGTGATGGTCTGGGCCAATATCGGCCGTTATGGGCCATACCTTAAACACGCCGAAAGCACGTCGGACCGGGGCGGCACCAATGCCAACCTCGAAAGCCTCGAAGAGGTGTTCACCGTCGGCATGAACCGCGCTGTCCAGCTGCTGGCCGAGAAGAAGGCCAGCCGCGGTGGCCGCGGTCAGCCGGCCAAACCGCTGCGCGAGCTGGGCGAACATCCCGAGGCCGGTGGTCCCGTCAACGTGATGAAAGGGCGGTACGGTCCTTACGTGAAGTGGGAAAAGATCAATGCCACAATTCCGGATACGATGGACCCCGAGGAACTGACCATGGCGCAGGCGGTGCACCTGATCGACGAACGCGCCGCGAAGTCCGGCAAGAAGAAGCCGGCGGCCAAGAAGAAACCGGCAGCCAAGAAGAAGACCGCAAAGAAAAGCGCCACAAGCTGATGAAGAACGCAGTGGAAGGGGCAAATCACATTCGATAAACCGAATGTGATTTGCCCCTCTCCTTTGTCCCTGCCACCTCTGACGAAACAAAAAAGAGCAGGATGGCGCAGGATATGACCAAGGGACCACTCAACAGAAGAAACCTCATTCTAAGCGGAGCGGCGGCGCTTTGCTTGCCGGGCATTACCCGTGCCCAGACCGCCCTGCCAGCCGAGGTGCTTGACAATCCCGTCGCTCGCGATACGCAGGAGCCGGTACGCCGCAATGCGACCAGCTTCATCACACAGCGTTGGCAGGACCATTTCGACGATCTGGGAAAGGCCGCCATTGTCGCCGACACGGTCAGCCGCGCGCTGCACTTCTGGAGCGGGGATGGCACGATCTACAATGTCTATCCAACCTCGGTGCCAAGGACAGACGAGCTGACCAAGCGCGGATACACCCGCATCGTGCGCAAGCGCGTCGGCCCGGACTGGACGCCCACCCCCAGCATGCTTGAGCGCGACCCAACCCTGAAATACATGCCACCCGGTCCCGGCAACCCGCTGGGCACCCATGCCATGTACCTCGACTGGCCCGCATACCTGATCCATGGCACGCATGATACGCGCAAGATCGGACGGCAGTCCTCGGACGGTTGCATCGGCCTTTACAACCACATGATCGAGGCGCTCTACCAGCTCGCCCCAGTCGGCACGCAGGTCCGCATCATCTGATCTGCCCCCCTCTTCAAGCCATTTGACAGTGCCGCGCTGCGGCGTCATTTAGGGGCGTAAGTGCAACTGGACCAGTGAGGGGGAAAAGGCCCATGAACAAGATCTACGGCTCGGCTGCCGAGGCGCTCGACGGTGTGCTTTCAGACGGCATGCTGATCGCCGCCGGTGGCTTCGGTCTTTGCGGCATTCCGGAATTGCTGCTGGAAGCGATCAAGGAAAGCGGTGTCAAGAACCTGACCTTCGCCTCGAATAACGCCGGCGTCGACGATTTTGGCATCGGCATCCTGCTGCAGACGCGTCAGGTGAAAAAGATGATCTCCTCCTACGTGGGCGAGAATGCCGAATTCATGCGCCAGTACCTGAGCGGAGAGCTTGAGCTTGAATTCAACCCCCAGGGCACATTGGCCGAGCGCATGCGCGCCGGCGGCTGCGGCATCCCCGGCTTCTATACCAAGACCGGCGTTGGCACGGTCATCGCCGAGGGCAAGGAGCACAAGGAGTTCAACGGCGAGACCTATATCCTCGAAGAAGGCCTCTTTGCCGACCTGTCGATCGTCAAGGCGTGGAAGGCCGATGACACCGGCAACCTGATCTTCCGCAAGACCGCGCGCAACTTCAACCCGCCCGCCGCCATGTGCGGCCGCATCTGTGTGGCCGAGGTCGAAGAGATCGTGCCGCGCGGCGAACTTGACCCCGATCACATCCATCTGCCCGGCATCTACGTGCATCGCATCATTCAGGGCGAACACGAAAAACGGATCGAACAACGGACGACGCGCAAGAGGGAGGAAGCCTGATGCCCTGGGATCGCAATCAGATGGCGGCACGCGCCGCGCAAGAGCTTGAAGACGGCATGTACGTGAACCTCGGCATCGGCATCCCGACGCTGGTGGCGAACTACGTGGGCGACAAGGATATCACACTGCAATCCGAGAACGGGATGCTGGGCATGGGTCCCTTCCCCTTCGAGGGCGAGGAAGACCCCGACCTCATCAACGCCGGCAAGCAAACGATCACGGAGCTGGCGCGCACGTCCTATTTCGACAGCGCGATGTCCTTCGGCATGATCCGGGGCGGCAAGATCGCCGCGGCAATCCTTGGGGCCATGGAGGTTGCCGAGAACGGTGACCTCGCGAACTGGATGATCCCCGGCAAGCTCGTCAAGGGCATGGGTGGTGCCATGGACCTCGTCGCGGGCGTCGGTCGCGTGATCGTGGTGATGGATCACACCAACAAGCATGGTGAAAGCAAGGTGCTCAAGGAATGCACCCTGCCGCTCACCGGCAAGGGCGTTGTCGACCGGATCATCACCAACCTCGGCGTGCTGGACGTGGTGGACGGCGGGCTGAGAATCGTCGAATGCGCCGATGGCGTGAGCGAAGAGGAACTGCGCGCCGCAACGGAAGCGACGCTCGTCTAGGTCCCCCTGCCGGGACGGTCCCCGCCCCATCTCCGGGCTGGAGCCGCCTTCGCTTGAGCACGTCAGGGCGGAAGGACAGCCGGTTGCCAAGCTGAATTGCCGAGGGACCCGGCTTTGCCGGGAGACGGCCATTCTGCTTGGGAAGCGGTTGGCCTTCTGCCATGAAAGGGATCAATCGAAGGTGGCTCCGGCCCCTCCGGGATGGTGGGCCTGAAGCGACAAACAAATAGTGTAACGCGCGCTTGCGCGCTCAATTTGACTGAACCGAGATATCTCCGGCCTAATTCATCGCGGCGAAGACGCAGCCATCGGTGATCAGTTCCGGCGGCGTCATGCACAGCCCGCGCGCCACCTGAAAGGCGGCCAATACCTTTGGCACATAGTCGCGGGTTTCGGGAAAGGGCGGTACGCCCTCATGCTGCCGGACTGAACCTTCACCCGCATTATATCCCGCCAGAACAAGGATCGGATCGCGGTTGAACTCCTCCATCAACCAATTGAGGTATTTCACACCGCCCTTGATGTTCTCGGCTGCTGCAAAGCTGTCCGATACGCCGAAACGGGCGGCCGTGTCGGGCATGAGCTGCATCAGCCCCTCGGCACCCGCGCGGCTGATAGCATCTGCTTTCCCCGCCGATTCGACCGTGATCACCGCCAGCACCAGGGCCGGGGACACTTGCGTGTCGATCGTCGCGCGCAGGATATCGATGCCGTTCGCCCGCGCGATATCCTGCATCTGCTGCAAACGCGGGGATGGGACCGTGCCTCCGGCACTCGCCAACGCCGTCATTGCCACATCGAGGCGGCCTGGGCCGGATTGCGCGGCCTCTGGAGATACCTTGTCCCAGAACCAGCCGAACTGGCCATCGCCCGATTGCGCCACTGCCCCAGAAGGAGTAGCCACGGCGACCGGGGCGGGTTCTCTGACTTTCTCCGCAGGATCGATCTGGATATTGATGCGGTTCGTGCTGCCTGCTTTTGGTGGCTTGATCCGTTTTGCGCTGAACTCCGGGAACGGCTTCGGCCCTTCAGCCACCGCCAGGGACGCTGAAATGAGCCCCAGAAGGAGCGCCAAGTGAAGAATCCGGATCATGCCTGCCTGCTTTTGTTATGCTTGTCGGCTCGATTTAGGGGAAATATCCCATATCGGGACCTTCCAAACCAGTAAATCATGGCGAAGAACGTGGCGATCTCGCCATATTTGGTGTCCAAAAAGTTAGAAATCGACGAAATCGACCACTACCATAGGCTTTTTATTATTTTAAATCAGCGCACTAACAAGAAAATACAAAGAATCTGCGCGATAAATGAAAAAGTCACATTTGCCGCCAAATTCATGCCCCATTCCCCCGTCTATATAGCGTCATACCAAGTCGGACAGGTAGCCAACTGAGAGAAACAGCTGCCACAGAGGACGACGGGGTTGGAAACCAAACCTAGATGATCCTTGGAGGGACATACCATGATGAACTTTATCAAGAACTTCCGCCGCGACGAAGACGGTGCCGTGACTGTTGACTGGGTCGTGCTGACCGCTGCTGTTGTGGGCCTGGCCGTTGCTGCCTACACGTCCATCGAGACCGGCGCGTCGAACCTGACGTCCAACACCGGCATCTTCCTGGACGGCCGTGACCCCAACCTCTAATAGGTTAGGCTCACAAGCTTGAATACACGCTTGGGGGTCGCGTTCGGGAATACTGAACGCGGTCCCCTTTCTTCTCCGAAAGAAGTGTTTCCACCAATAGCTTGAGGGCAGACAATGCGGGAAAACATCCTTCATTTCCTAAGATCCGAAGACGGTGCAGTCACCGTCGATTGGGTCGTTCTGACGGCTGCCGTGGTGTCATTGGCAGCAACGGTGATCTTCGCCATCCAAGGCAGCACCGATGACGTTGGGGACGGCGTCGGCACCTATCTCACGGATGTCACTCCGGGTGATGTATAAAAGAATAACGAGTAAGAAGGCCGATCCAGAAGGATCGGTTTCGTTCTTTTTTTGACGCGCGCTGGGATACCCGCGCGCCTTAGCCTTTTCATCGAGGCGGCAAACAATAGCCACAATCGACCGCCATTGTTGATGTGCACAAGAGGCTCCGGGACAAATCCCGGCACGAACAGTAGCAAGGGGTAAGAACATGCGGATGGTATTTGGACTGGTTCTGTTGGTGGGCATCGCGCTTGCCGGTGGTGCCGTTTATCTGGCCAAGGATCGGATCGCGCAATATCAAGCCGCGAACGCCAGGGCCCAGGCGGCACTTGCGAAGGTGGTGCCGACCAAAACGGTTTACGTTGCGACCGAATCCTTGAAATACGGACAAAAGCTCACCGAGGAACTGGTCCGTCCGGTCGACTGGCCCGAGAACGCCATTCCCGAAGGCGCCTTCATGGAAATGACCGCGCTCTTCCCCGAAAATACGGACGAGTTGCGTGTGGTTCTGCGCGCTATGGAAAAGGGCGAGGCTATCCTCGCCGTCAAAGTCACCGAGCCGGGCGAGGATACAGGCCTTACATCCCGTCTCGAACGTGGCCAGCGTGCCTTTACCATCAAGGTTGACGTCTCGAGCGGCGTTTCGGGCTTCCTGCGACCGGGCGACCGGGTAGATGTCTACTGGACCGGCCGCGTAAGCCGTAACGGTGGCGCCGGGGGCGAGGAAGTAACCAAGCTGATCGAGGCCGGCGTAAAGCTGATTGCAGTGGACCAAAGCGCGGGCGGCAATCTTGACGAGGCGACGATCGCGCGCACGGTTACAGTTTCGGTGAGCCCGCAGCAGGTTGCCGGGCTTGCGCAGGCACAGTCGACCGGCAAGCTGTCGCTTGCTCTGGTCGGTGCCGAAGACGACACGATCGCTACCGCGATCGAAGTCGATCAGCGGTCGCTTTTGGGTCTCGCAACCGAGGCCGTCATCTCGGAAGCACCGAAGGAAAAGGTTTGCACGATCCGGACGCGCCGTGGCGCAGAGGTGGTCGAGCTGCCGATCCCCTGCACCAACTGATCCGGTTTATCCGGTGAAACCAAGTGCTTGCACCAGCGCCGCCCCTTCGCGGCGCTGTTTGCGTTTCGGGGCATGTTGCCCTTTGCCCACATAAGCAGTTGCAAGGAACACCTTGATTCTTGCAATAAAATCCAAACTGACGCAGAGTGATCCAAATGACGGGCGACAAGACCCATCTCTGAGGCGTGATCAAAAAGGCAGGTCACATGAAAATCGACAGACTCCTCAAAGCAGCCCTTGTCGGGCTGTCCCTGACTGCCATGCCCCTGGCGACGTTCACACCGAACTTTGCCCAGGCGGACACGCTCAGGGTCGTAAAACGCGGCACGAACGCGCCGCTGAACGTTCCCATGAACCGTGCCGTGGTCGTTGAAAGCGATATTCCCTTCGCCGAGCTCAGCATCGCGAACCCCGGGATTGCCGACATTTCCTCCCTCTCCGACCGCACAATCTACGTGCTGGGCAAATCGCCCGGCCTGACCACGCTGACGCTGCTGGATGCCAGCGGCCAGCTGATCACCAACGTGGATGTGCGCGTGGCGGCCGACGTGACCGAGTTCAAGGAACGGCTGAGGCAGATTCTGCCGGGCGAACAGATCGAGGTGCGCACCGCAAATGACGGTATCGTGCTGTCGGGTATTGTATCGTCAAGCCAGCGCCTGCAGCGCGCCCTTGACCTTGCCGAGCGTTATGCGCCCGAGCGTGTGTCGAATCTGATGAGCGTCGGTGGCGTCCAGCAGGTGATGATGAAGGTCCGTTTCGCCGAAATGCAGCGCAGCGTGTCGAAATCGCTCAGTTCTTCGCTGGCATTGAACGGCGCGATCGACAGCACCGGCATCAATGGCGGCACCGGGACCACCGCCACCGCTGGCGGCGTGGCGAATTCCATCAACGGCACCGTCCCCGCGATCAACCAGAACGCAGGCGCGGTTCTTTTCGGCTTCAATGCGGGTTCGGTTCAGGTCGGTCTCCTGCTGGAAGCCCTCGAACAGAAAGGTGTCGTCCGTTTTCTGGCCGAGCCGAACCTTGTCGCACTCTCCGGGCAGGAAGCGCGCTTCCTCGCTGGCGGCGAATACCCGGTTCCGGTTGCCCAGACCGACAACAGAATTTCCATTGAATTCAAGCCCTTCGGCGTCGAGCTGACCTTTATCCCCCGCGTGGTGGACAAGGATGTCATCAACCTCGAGCTGAAGGCGTCCGTCTCGGCCATCGACCCCACAAACAGCGTGATCCTGGGTAACGGGATCGAGATTTCCGCCTTTACCCGGCGCGAGACCTCCTCGACCGTGGAGATGCGCGACGGCGAGAGCTTTGCCATCGCGGGGCTTCTGACCGACGATTTCACCGATAACTCCAGCCAGTTGCCCTGGATCGGGGATGTACCGGTGCTGGGAGCTTTGTTCCGGTCCGCGGATTATCAGCGCAGCCAAACCGAACTGGTGATCATCGTGACCGCACATCTGGTCACACCGACACAGGGCGAGGCGCTTGCCCTGCCGACGGATCGCATTAAGCCCCCGACGGAAAAGGATCTTTTCCTCTACGGCCGGACGGCTGAGGGAACGCGCCCCCCCAAGAAAGGTGCGGCAGGAGAAGTCGCCAAGCAGGACTTCAGCGGCTCTTACGGATATGTACTGGACTGATCGGATGAGGTCCCCCATGCGCAGAAAACTCACATACGCCGGCATCGTGGCGGGGCTGACGACCTTACTGGGCTGTGCACCAAGCTCGGACCCGGTCTATACACAGTTCTATCGCGAAGCGGGTGCGCTGGCGGATACCGGGTATTTCGGCAACGCCAACCTCAACAATCGCCTCGTGATGACCGGGGAACGGCAGTATACGCTCGATCTGGCAAACCGTTTTGCCGCCGAAGTGCAGTCCATGGTGACCTTTGACTTCAACTCCTCGCAGCTTGACGGCACCGCGCAGGCCATCCTGCGTCAGCAGGCCGATTGGATCAGACAGTTTCCCGAGGTCCGCTTCCGGGTCTATGGACACACGGACGCGGTCGGGTCGAATGCATACAACCGGGCGCTCGGCAAGCGCCGTGCCGACGCGGTCGTACGTTTCCTGACCAGCCAGGGCATCAGCCGATCGCGCCTTGAGGCGGTGGTATCCTTCGGCGAAACTCAACCTCTGGTGGTGACGCAGGGACGCGAACGCCGCAACCGCAGGACCGTTACGGAAGTGAGCGGATTCGTGAAACGCCACCCCACCGTTCTCGATGGAAAATACGCCCAGATCATCTACCGGGACTACGTGACAAGCGCGCAGGCACCCACCCAGCTGAACGAAACGACACTGGGCGAGAACACCAACTAAAAGACTGAAAAACAATAAAAATCCCGTCGAATTATCACAGGATTCGGCGGGATTTTTCTTGTTCCCGGGATCGACGGTCAATCCTGCGGCGATCCGCCTATCGTTTCAAGATATCCAACAATCGAAACCTTTTGGCCCCAATCTCGCCCAAGTTGCCTGCGATAGCTGGCTCCAAGGACCAGTGTGTCCAGGCAATTTGCCAGGCATGGGTACCGCGAAACGCGAAAACCGGACGACAGATGCGGGATGCGATTTCGCCAGCCCTTGTGAGCGAAGGAATGAAGGCTATGAGTAGTGTTATGCCACAACCCGAAGCAGCGCCGATCGTGGCCTGCACGGTCAGTCGTGACGTGCAAAACTTTGATCTTCTGATTGAAGACATGGAAGACGCCCTTGGCGAAAGCTGGGGCGACCTCGGATTCGCCGAGGCGCTGGCTTTTTTCGGTCAGCCCGAAGCCGAAACAATGGAATTCATCGCGCTTGCGCTGGACGAGACCGACGAGGAGAACCTCGTCCTGATGTCCGAGATCATCGCGCAGGCCAAATCACGCGGCATCAAAGTGATCCTGATCGCCGAAGACGTCACCCCTGCAGCGCTGCATTCGCTGCTGCGGAAAGGGGCGGATGAATTTGTCCCCTACCCGCTGCCGGAGGGCGAACTGGCGCAGGCCATCAACCGTGTCCGGGCGCAGGAAGAGCGGGTCGACGTCGAGACCGAGAACCGCCCGCGCCTCAAGGCGGGCGCGCAGAAGAATGGCGCGATGATTGTGGTGCATGGGCTCGCGGGTGGTGTTGGGTCTACCACGATGGCGGTGAACCTTGCCTGGGAGCTGGCCAATGTCGACAAGAAGGAACCGCCTTCGGTCTGCCTGCTCGACCTCGATCTGCAATTCGGCTCTGTCGCGACGTTCCTGGACCTGCCCCGGCGTGAAGTGGTCTATGAGCTGCTGTCAGACACGGAGAACATGGACGAGGAAATCTTTGGCCAGTCGCTACTGACCTACGAGGAACGCATGCAGGTGCTGACCGCGCCAAGCGAGATGCTCCCGCTGGATCTTGTCACGTCAGAAGACATCACCCGTATTCTCGACATGGCGCGCAACCAATTCGACTATGTTGTCGTCGACATGCCCTCGACCCTTGTCCAATGGTCCGAGGCGGTTCTCAATCACGCGCATATCTATTTCGCCCTGCTTGAGCTTGACATGCGCTGTGCCCAGAACGCGCTGCGGTTCAAGCGCGCCTTGCAAGCCGAGGAACTGCCGGTCGAAAAGCTGCGCTACATCCTGAACCGGGCGCCGAAGTTCACCGACCTGAACGCCAAGGGCCGCGTCAAGCGCATGGCGGAATCGCTCAGCATCTCGATCGACGTGCAGCTTCCCGATGGGGGTAAGCCGATCACCCAGGCCAATGACCACGGCATGCCCCTGGCCAGTTCGGCCCCGAAAAGTCCGTTGCGAAAAGAGCTGATGAAGCTCGCGGCAAGCATTCATGACCTCAAGGGCGATCAGGCCGAAGCGGCCTGATCTTTACAGTGGAAAGATAGACGATGTTTTCAAAGTACAAAAAGCCCAGCGCAAAAGCTCCTACGAAGGAGCCCGTCGAGATCATCGACAACGTCACCTCTCTGGAAGAAAAAAAGCCGGCGGCGCCTGCCCCGGCTGCCATGCGTCGTCAGGCACCGAAAGCGGCGGCACCGGTGGCAGTGGACAAGGAAGTCAAACGCAAGCAGCGGATGTCCGAGATCAAGCTGGAACTGCACAGGGCGCTTCTCGACAACCTCAACCTTTCCGCTCTGGAACACGCGACAGAACAGGACCTGCGCCAGGAGATCAACGCGATCTCCTCCGAGATCCTCGCCGAGAAGAGCATCGTTCTCAACCGCGAGGACCGGATGCAGCTCAACTCGGAACTCTATGACGAGGTGACGGGCCTTGGTCCGCTCGAGACGCTGCTGAAGGACGACACGGTCAACGATATCCTCGTAAACGGCCCGCAGCAGATTTTCGTGGAACGCGCAGGTAAGCTTGAGCTGACCGACATCACGTTCAAAGATGAACGCCACCTTCTGCGCATCATTGACAAGATCGTTTCCGCGGTGGGCCGCCGCGTCGACGAATCCAACCCCTACGTGGACGCCCGCCTGCAGGACGGTTCGCGTTTCAACGCGATGGTGCCACCGATTGCGGTGGACGGCTCGCTTGTCTCGATTCGTAAGTTCAAGAAGGACAAGCTCGGTATCGACGATCTGGTCAGCTTTGGTGCCTTTACCGAAGAGATGGCCGCCTATCTGCAGGCCGCCGTGGCTACCCGCCTCAATGTCATCGTCTCCGGCGGTACGGGGTCCGGTAAGACGACGACGCTCAACGCGCTGTCCTCCTTCATCGACAACTCCGAACGCATCCTCACCATCGAGGATACGGCGGAACTTCAGCTTCAGCAGACCCACGTGGGCCGGATGGAAAGCCGCCCGCCGAACGTGGAAGGCAAGGGCGAGGTTTCCCCGCGCGACTGTCTCAAGAACGCGCTGCGGATGCGCCCCGACCGCATCATCGTCGGCGAGACACGCGGCGAGGAAGTGATCGACATGCTCCAAGCCATGAACACCGGCCACGACGGATCGATGACGACGATCCACGCGAACTCCGCCCGAGACGGTGTTTCCCGTCTGGAGAACATGATCGCCATGGCCGGCATCGAGATGCCGATCAAGGCGGTGCGCTCGCAGATTTCTTCGGCTGTGAACCTGATCGTGCAGGCCAGCCGACTGCAAGACGGCTCGCGCCGCATGACGTCGATCACCGAGATCACGGGCATGGAAGGTGACGTCATCTCCATGCAGGAGATCTTCCGCTACCAGCGCGTGGGCCTGACGCCTGACAACAAGATCATCGGCCATTTCACCGCGACCGGCGTCCGGAGCCATTATGCCGAGCGCTTCCGCCTGTGGGGGTACGACCTGCCCTCCTCCATCTACGAGCCCGTCGCGGCGCAATAATACTGGGTGCGCCAGAAGGCGCAAAAAGGACAAAAACCATGAGCGCAGAACCAATCATCTACGGCCTGATCTTCGTCGGCGTGCTGGTGCTGGTCGAGGGCATCTATCTGGTGGCCTTCGGCAAATCCATCAGCCTCAACAGCCGCGTGAACCGCCGCCTTGAGATGCTGGAAAAGGGCAACCGCCGCGAAGTGGTGCTGGAGCAGTTGCGCAAAGAAATGCGCCAGCACATGGATGCCAAGACCATCCCGCTCTATTCGCTTTTGTCGGAGAAGGCGCAGAAGGCAGCGATCGCCTTTACCCCCAAACAGCTGATCATGATCATGGGCGGCCTTGCGGTGATCGCCTTCATGGGCCTGACCATCGGGACCGAGACCGAGGTCGCCGTGCGCGCGCTGATGTCGGTCGGTATCGGGATCGGTGCGGTTTACTTCTGGGTCTCATCCAAGGCGAACAAGCGCATGAGCATGATCGAGGAGCAGCTGCCCGATGCCGTGGAACTCATGGTGCGTTCCTTGCGCGTTGGCCATCCGTTCTCGAACGCGATCTCGATTGTATCGAAGGAAATCCAGGACCCGCTGGCATCGGAATTCGGGGTCATCGCGGATGAAAGCGCCTACGGCCGTGACGTAGGCGAGGCGCTCAAGGACATGGCCGAGCGGCTCGACATGCAGGATTTGCGCTTCCTCGCCGTGGCGGTGACAATCCAGCAGCAATCGGGCGGTAACCTTGCCGAAATCCTGGCCGGTCTGGCAAAGGTGATCCGCGCGCGTTTCCGCCTCTTCCGGCGCGTCAAGGCGATTACGGCGGAAGCCAAGTGGTCCGGCAAATTCCTGTCCGCCTTCCCCATCGTCGCGCTGATCGTGATCAACGTCTCCGACCCGCATTACTACGACGACGTGAAGGATCACGCCATGTTCATCCCAGCCTGTTTCTTCGTGGGGATCATGCTTGCGCTGAACCTCTTCGTGATGCGCGTTCTGACGGACATCAAGGTGTAGGGGCAGGATCATGGGACTTTTCAACGCGATCAACGACAAGATCACCGAACTGCTTGGCCCGATGGGGCTGATCATCATCGTGGGCGTGCTGGGCGTAAGCCTTGTGCTGCTGACCGTGCTGATGATGATGCGCCAGCCGGAGGACCCGCTTGACAAGCTGAAGCGCTCGACCAAGACGGGTGCGAAGGGTCAGACCAAGGCACAATTGCGCCAGGCCGACGAGAACAAACAGCTTCAGAAATTCGCTAAGTTTCTGGAACCCGAGGATGTTAACGAGCTTTCTGCCAAGCAACTCATGCTGCGTCAGGCAGGCTACCAGGGTCGCGATGCGGTACGCATGTATTACTTCGCACAGATGGCGCTTGGCGTGCTCGGGCTGCTTGGCGGGGTGATCTACATCAACTTCCTCGGTGGTGGCGAAGGGCTGAGCACTCAGAAGACCATGCTCTATACCGTTGGTCCGGGCGGGATCGGATACTACCTTCCGAACTACTGGATCACCCGCCGCGTCGAGGCCCGCAAGGAAGAGATCACGCGTGGTTTTCCGGATGCGCTCGACATGATGCTGGTCTGCGTCGAAGCGGGTCAGTCCCTTGACCAGTGTATCGTCCGCGTCGCGCGCGAGTTGCGCGCCTCCTACCAGGCGCTGGCCGAGGAATTCGAGGTCGTCGCCTACGAGATGAAGGCCGGCAAGGACAAGACGCAGGTCTTGAACGACATGGGCGAACGCTGCGGCGTGCAGGACGTGTCGTCCTTCGTGACCGTGCTCGTTCAGTCTGCAGCCTTCGGTACCTCGATCGCCGACGCGCTGCGGGTCTACGCGGGTGAAATGCGTGACAAGCGCGTGATGCGCGCGGAAGAAGCCGCAAACAAGTTGCCAACGAAGATGACACTCGCCACTATGATGCTGACGGTGCCGCCGCTGCTGATCATCCTGGTCGGCCCTTCGGTGCACGGCATCACGCAACTGGGCAACATGTCAGGACCGCAATGACGCGAAAGACAGGAGACAGACGCCACTTTGCGCTTGTCTCCGCAGCATTGATCGGATTGGCCGCCTGTTCTCCGGGCGGCTTTTCCGCATCCAAGGACCCTGTCTTTGCACCCGGTGTCGATCTTGCGGAAGACGCCGAAGACGGGATCGAAGTGGGTCACAGGCTGATGGCCGCAGGTCAATACGAACTGGCGATCAAATCCTTCAATCGCGCGGCCCTTGCCCAGGGCATGAACGGCGAAATCCTGTCCGGTCTCGGCAGTGCCAATCTTGGTTTGGGGCGTCTTGGACAAGCTGAAATGCTTCTGCGGCGGGCGGTCAAGGAAGAGGGCGAGCACCCGGAGACCTGGAACAACCTGGGCGTGGTCCTGATGGAGCGGGGCGAAACTGCAGAGGCCGTGCAGATATTCAAACGGGCCTACGCGCTCGACAATGGCGAAAGTGACGCAATCCGGGACAATCTGCGGTTAGCACTCGCAAAATCGGAAAATTCTGATACGTTGGAAATCGACGACGAAAGCTACAAACTGGTGCGACGCGGAAGCGGAGACTATCTCATTCGCGCGACACCGTGACCGTCGGGGCCGCAAAGGCCGAGGCAGAGCAGTAAAAAGGACGCAAGAAATGCGCCACCCTATCCTTCTCGCCGCCTGCTTGGCAGGGGCAAGCGTAGTTGCAGGCTGCGCCGAAAAAGATGCGAACGCCACCGTTGAACGGGCCTTCAAGGACGTCAATGTCGTGGATGAAACCAATCTTTCAGACGTGATGCTGACGGTGGCCGACCCGAACGAGGCGGTCAGCTACTTCGAGCGCGCGACCAAGGAAGACCCCAGCCGGATCGATAGCCAGCGCGGTCTTGCGTCATCACTCATCCGCGCCAAGCGCGTGACCGAGGCGGCGGTTGCCTGGAAGAAGGTCACCGAGATGCCCGAGGCGACTTCGGACGACTCGGTCGAATATGCGGACGCTCTGATCCGCTCGGGTGATTGGGCAAGCGCGGAAAAGGTTCTGGATTCCGTGCCGCCGACCCACGAAACCTTCAAGCGCTACCGCCTGGAGGCGCTGGTCGCGGACAGCAACAAGGAATGGAAGAAGGCTGACAGTTTCTACGAAATCGCCGTAGGTCTGACAACGACACCGGCCTCTGTGATGAACAACTGGGGTTATTCCAAGCTGACACGCGGCGATTACGCCGCCGCCGAACGGCTCTTCTCTGACTCGGTCCGTCAGGACCCGGACCTCTTCACCGCCAAGAACAACCTTGTCCTTGCCCGGTCCGCACAGCGTGACTACACCCTCCCGGTTGTGCCAATGAACCAGACGGAACGCGCGCAGCTGTTGCACACCATGGCACTCTCGGCGATCAAGCAGGGCGACGTGGAAACCGGCAAGAGCCTTTTGCGCGAGGCCATCGACACCCATCCGCAGCATTTCGAGGCCGCCGTGCGCAGCCTGCGCGCGCTCGAGAACAGCTAGGCCTATGGCGATCACAGCCAGCCACGCGATGTGGTTCCTACCCTTCGTTCTGCCCATCTGTTTCTACGTCGCCTTCACGGATCTTGCGCAAATGAAGATCACAAACCAGGCGGTTGTGATATTGGCGCTGATTTTCGTGGTGCTGGGTCTGTTCCTGTTTCCGTTTCAGGAATATCTCTGGCGCCTTGGCGCGCTCGTGATCGTTCTGATCGTCGGTATCGTCCTTAATGCAGCAGGCGCGCTCGGGGCGGGCGACGCGAAGTTTATCGCAGCGGCGACGCCCTACGTCTCTCTAGGTGATCTGCGCCTTTTGATGGCCCTCTTCATGGCGACCCTTCTGGCGGCAGCCGTCGCGCACCGTGGGATCAGGATGACCCCCCTCCGCCGCCTCGCGCCCCATTGGGAAAGCTGGGACCGTGGCAGGAAGTTTCCAATGGGCCTCGCTCTTGGCCCCGCTTTGGCCATCTATCTGATCCTCGGCGCCCTTTATGGCGCCTGAATAACGCCATATTCAGCTTCTAGTGTACATCCATGTGCAAGTCTGACCAAGGATCCGCCAGATGAACATGCAGAATTCCACCGTGATGGCCCCACCCCCGCCCAAGCGGCTTGAGGACATGCGGCTGTCCGTCGTGATGATGCGCGACATCGTGATCAAGACGATGTTCCGCAAGAATATCGATATGGTAACCGAACTGGCTGCAGCCGTTTGCCTGCCGATCCCCGTGACCCAAGAGATCATCGACATGGCCCGCACCCAGCGTCTGGTCGAGGCGACGGGCACGCTCAATGCGAACAACGGCAACGAGATGGGCTACCAGCTTACCGATAACGGCAAGGCCCGCGCGCTCGATGCTCTTGCCCAGTCCGAATACTTCGGCGCGATGCCGGTCCCGCTCGAGGTTTACCGCGAGCAGGTCAAGCGGCAGTCCATCCGCAACATTCAGGTCACGCGCGACCAGCTGACCAGTGCCATGGGCCACCTTGTTCTTCCCGACAGCTTGCTCGATCATCTCGGCCCCGCCGTTTCGGCCGGCCGCTCGATCCTCATGTACGGCCCGCCGGGCAACGGTAAGTCCTCGATCTCCAACGGCATCCGGGACTCGCTCGACGACAAGGTATATGTGCCCCGCGCCATCGAATATGCCGGTCAGGTGATCACGGTCTATGACCCGATCGTGCATTCGAAGGCCGAGGAAGAGGTACAGGACCCGACCTCGCTGCGCCGCGTCACCCGGTACGACACCCGCTACGTTTGCTGCGAGCGACCCACGGTGATCACGGGTGGCGAACTGTCACTCGACATGCTCGATCTTGTCTATAACCCGACCGCGCGCACCTACCAGGCGCCGCTGCAGCTGAAGTCCACCGGCGGCATCTTCATCGTCGACGACCTTGGCCGCCAGAAGGAACCGCCGCAGGCGATCATCAACCGCTGGATCGTGCCGCTGGAAGAGGGCAAGGACATCCTCGCCCTGCAATCGGGCGAAAAATTCGAGGTGCCCTTCGACACGCTGGTGATCTTCTCGACCAACTTCCACCCGAACGAAATTTTCGACCAGGCGGCCTTGCGCCGGATCTTCTTCAAGATCAAGATCGACGGGCCGAACCAGCAGAACTTCCTAAAGATCTTCGCCATGGTCGCCAAGAAGCGAGGCATGCCGCTGAACGAAGAGACGCTGGTGCACTTGCTCAAGGTCAAATACCCGACGATCGATAACACCTATGCCAACTACCAGCCGATCTTCCTGATCGACCAGATGATCTCGATCTGCGAATTCGAGGGTATCCCTTACCAGATGTCGCCCGATCTGATCGACCGGGCCTGGGCGAACATGTTCGTCAAGGACGAGCATATCGTGAAGTGACGTCCTTCGCGCGGTTCTTACTGAACTGTTAGTGATTGAACGTTATTCTCACAACAGACGATACGTCTCGGACATGAGACTCCAAGTGACGGCGCGGGTAATGCTAGTACCCGCGCCGTCTTTGGTTCAGGCCAGCCAGATCATGACGAGGATCGTCACGACCATCAGGTCCAGCACCAACAGACGATACGTCTGCTCGGACATAAGTCCTCCTTGCGCACCACCCCGCCGAAGCCTGGTGCCCCGGCTTCGTGTGCGTCAAGCGAGTAGAGAGCCAGATCGTCAAGAACGAATGATTTGAGAAAATGCGTCTCAAATCATTCGTGCAACAACACGCCAAATTTGCTCCGGCTTCTCCCTCCTCTTTCTGGCCAGATAAAGTCCCGGGGGTTTGGTGGCAGCGCCCCCAACCGACAGCGTGTTTCAGGGCTGGCCCCCGATCCGCCAGGTGCTATCTGTCCCCCTATGCGTCCCCTGCCCCCAAAGTTCAAAAACTGGTTCGCCTCCAAGGGCTGGTCGATCCACCCCCACCAGCAGGACATGCTCAACCGCGCCGACGCCCCCGCACTCCTGCTCATCGCACCCACCGGGGGCGGCAAGACGCTCTCGGGCTTCTTGCCAACACTGATCGACCTCGCCGACGGGCAGCACAAGGGCATGCACACCCTCTACATCTCGCCCCTCAAGGCTCTCGCCGCCGATATCAAGCGCAACCTCACCACCCCCGTGCAAGAGATGGGCCTGCCCGTCACCATCGACGAGCGCACGGGAGACACCTCCACCACCCGCCGCAAGCGCCAGCGCGCCGATCCGCCGCATATCTTCCTGACCACCCCCGAAAGCCTCGCTCTTCTGGTCAGCTACGACGATGCGCCCAAGATGTTCGCGGGCCTCAAACGCGTGGTGATCGACGAGATTCACGCGCTGGCTGAATCCAAACGTGGTGATCAACTGATGCTGGCCCTCGCCCGCCTCCAGACCCTCTGTCCCGATCTCAAACGCGTGGGCCTGTCCGCCACCGTCGAGGACCCGCAGGCCATCGCGCACCTCATGGCCCGCCACCCCGATACCTGCGACATCCTGCTTGCCGACCCCGGCCCCGCCCCCGACATCCGCATGCTGACAACCGAGGAAGCCCCGCCCTGGTCCGGCGGCGGTGCCGCCTACGCCATCCCGGCGGTGCTCGAAGAGGTGCGCAAACACAAGACAACGCTCATCTTCCACAACACCCGCGCGCAGGCCGAGATCTTCTTTCATAACCTCTGGCTTGCCAATGACGACGGTCTGCCCATCGGCATTCACCACGGCAGCCTCGACCGCGAACAGCGGGCACGGGTCGAAGCCGCCATGGTGCGTGGCGATCTGCGCGCCATCGTCTGTACCGGTTCGCTCGACCTCGGGATTGACTGGGGCGACGTGGACGTCGTTATCCAGATCGGGGCGCCCAAGAACGTCAAACGCCTCGTCCAGCGCATCGGCCGCGCCAACCACCGCTACAACGCGCCGTCCAAGGCCCTGCTGGTTCCGGCGAACCGCTTCGAAGTCGTCGAATGCGTCGCCGCCCTCGACGCGGTCCTCGCAGGCGATCTTGACGGCGAACCACGCGGCCCCGGCCCCCGCGACGTGCTCTGCCAGCACATCCTGATCACCGCAGCCGCCGGCCCCTTCGACGCCGACCGCCTCTATGCCGAGGTCACCTCCGCGGGGGCCTACAGCACCCTGCCCCGCGCGGAATTCGACGACTGCCTTGATTTCTGCGCCACGGGCGGCTACGCCCTGCGCGCCTACGACCGCTGGCAGCGACTGGTCCAGCGCCCCGATGGCCAATGGCAACTGCGCGACCCGCGCGCGGCCCAGCGCATCCGCATGAACATCGGCACGATCCAGGAAACCGACACGCTCAAGGTCCGCCTGCGCCGCAATCGCGGCGGCAAACCCCTGGGCGAGATCGAGGAAGGCTTTGCCGCCTCCCTGACCCCCGGCGATACCTTCCTGATCGGCGGCCAGATCGTCCGCTACGAGGGCCTGCGCGAAATGACGGTCGAAGTCAGCCGCGACGCCACCTCGAAACCCAAGATCGCCACCTTCATGGGCACCAAATTTGCCACCTCCACCCAGCTCTCCAGCCGCATCCAGACCATGTTCACCCAGGACAGCTGGCCCGAGCTGCCCGCCCACACTGCCGAATGGCTCCACCTCCAGCGCGAGGTCAGCCAGTTGCCGCACCCCGGTCGCCTGCTCATTGAAAGCTTCCCCCATGATGGCCGCGCCCAAACCGTCGTCTACGGCTTTGCGGGCCGCAACGGGATGCAGACATTGGGCCTTCTGCTCAGCAAGCGGATGGAAGAACTTGGCCTGAGCCCCATGGGCTTCGTCGCCACCGACTACGCCACGCTGATCTGGGGCCTCGATCCGGTCAAGGACCCCGCACCGCTGTTCGACATCGCCGCCCTGCGCGACGGGCTCGAGACATGGCTTGCCGGGAACGCCGTGATGAAACGCACCTTCCGCGCCAGCGCCACCATCGCCGGGCTGATCGAGCGCAACACCCCCTCCGCCCGCAAGACCGGACGGCAAGCGACCTTCTCCAGCGATATCCTCTACGACACGCTGCAGAAATACGACCCAGATCACCTGATGCTGCAAATCACCCGCGAAGAAGCCCTGCGCGGCCTCGTCGATTTCGGTCGCATCGAAGAGATGATCGCCCGCGTCGGTGACCGCATCGACCATCAGCGCCTCAAACGCGTCACGCCGCTCGCAGCCCCGCTGTTCCTCGAAGCAGGCCGCGTCCCAGTTAAGGGCGACGCCGAGGAACGCCTGCTGGCGGAAGAAGCCGCACGGTTGATGGAAACCTCCGGCCTTGCCCAACTCACTCCACCCCCCTCCAACAAACCCAAATGGCGCGTCGGCTGGTAGATTGCGCTGACCTTCCCCCTCTTTCTTGCCATATCAATTCCCGGGGGTCGCCCTTTGTGCGCCATCGCGCAAGCGCAAAGGGCGACGGCAGAGCCCCAGCCAACAGCCGCAACGAGAACCGCCACCTACCCCCTCTTGCCAAATCACCCCGTTTCAAACATGAACAAAGGATGAACGCCCACGACTTCGCCCTCGCCTCAGCCAGCCTCAAAGCGCTCCCCTCCGGTGCCCTCTGGTGGCCCGACCAGGCACTTCTCTGCGTCAGCGACCTGCACCTCGGCAAGGCCGAACGCATCGCCCGGCGCGGCGGCACGCAGCTTCCGCCATACGAGACCCGGGACACGCTTGCTCGGCTTGCCGCCGATCTCGACACTACCCGCGCGCGCCGCGTCGTCTGCTTGGGCGACAGCTTCGATGATCTCGGCGCGGCCATGGCGCTCCCCGAGGAAGAAAAGCTGTGGATCGCGCGGCTGCAGGCAGGCCGGGAATGGATCTGGGTCGAGGGCAATCACGATCCCGGCCCTGTGGATCTTGGCGGCACCCATCTGAACGAACTGTCCCTCGACCCGCTGACCTTCCGCCACATCGCCGAACCGGGCGCACGGGGCGAGGTATCCGGTCACTACCACCCCAAGGCCAGTATCCCGCTGCGTGGCCGCACTCTCACCCGTCCCGTCTTCCTCTATGACAGCGACCGCCTGATCCTGCCCGCCTACGGCACCTACACCGGCGGTCTCGACTGCCGCTCCCCCGCGCTCGCCCCCTTGATGCAGCCCGGTGCCTGTGCTGTGCTCACCGGCAAGACCGCCGTCGCGGTCCCGATGCCAAGATAGGACCGCCCATGGACACCGCCGCCCGCCAGAGGATATTCGACAGTTTCGCCGCGCAAAGCATGATGAAAACTCTCGGCGCGGAACTGAGCCACGTGGAGGAAGGCCATGTCCGTATCACCTCACCCATCCTGCCCGGAGCCCTCCAGCAACAGGGCTTCGGCCACGCGGGCCTCACCTTTTCCATCGGTGATTCCGCCGCAGGCTACGCGGCGCTCACAACCTTGCCCCTGGACATGGAAGTGGTGACCGCCGAGATCAAGGTAAACCTTCTGGCTCCGGCACGCGGCGACCGTCTGATCGCCACGGGCCGCGTGATCAAGCCCGGCAAACGGCTCTGCGTGGTGGCCTCGGAAGTCCACGCCGAAGCAAACGGCCAGACCACCCTGATCGCGGTGATGCAAGGCACGATGGTTCCGGTGCCGACGTAATCCGGGCAAAACGCGCAGCTTACGCGGTCAACCCCTCCGGCTCCGCCAGCCCGTTCGCCCGGCAACAGGCGGTCAACGTGTTTGCCAGCAGGCAGGCAATCGTCATCGGCCCGACACCGCCCGGTACCGGCGTGATCGCCCCCGCGCGCGCGGCACAGCTCTCAAAGTGACAATCCCCGACCAGCCGCGTTTTGCCCTCGCCCTTCTCCGGCGCGTCGATCCGGTTGATGCCCACGTCAATCACAGTGGCGCCTTCCATGATCCAGTCGCCCGGCACCATCTCGGGCCGCCCCACGGCGGCCACGACGATATCGGCACGACGGACCACGTCGGCAAGGTTCTTCGTCCGGGAATGCGCAATCGTCACCGTGGCACTGTCGTTGAGCAGCAACTGCGCCATCGGCTTGCCCACGATGTTCGACCGCCCGATCACCACGGCATCCATCCCCGAGATCGACCCATGGTGATCGCGCAGCATCATCAGGCATCCCAGCGGCGTGCAAGGCACCATCGACTTCTGCCCCGTTCCCAAAAGACCCACGTTCGAGATGTGAAATCCGTCCACGTCCTTCGCGGGATCAATGGCATTGATCACCAGGTCTTCGTTCAAATGCTTGGGCAAAGGCAATTGCACAAGGATCCCATGCACTGCCGGATCGCTGTTCAGCTTCCCGATCAGTGCCAGCAGATCGGCCTCCGAGGTGTCCGCCTCCAGCCGGTGCTCGTAGGAGTTCATGCCCACCTCGACCGTCATCTTGCCCTTGGACCGCACATAGACCTGGCTCGCGGGGTCTTCCCCAACCAGCACCACGGCCAGACCGGGGGTAATGTCGTGCTCCGCCTTCAGCCGTGTCACATGTTCCGCCACCTGGCCGCGCACCTTGGCGGCGAAAGCCTTCCCATCAATCACAGTCGCTGCCATTCCGGGCGCTCCCCCTGCTTCATCTTTCTAATACAACTCCTGCGCGCCGGAAATCCCGGGCGCGCCGCTCACCGGCGGGATGCCGTCCCCCGTAAGGTGCGCATTCCCTGCGCACCCCAGCCCTTAGAACAGCCCTTCGACCTGGCCTTGCGCATTCAGGCGGATCGTCTCCGCCGAGGGCACGCGCGGCAGGCCCGGCATGGTCATGATCTCACCGCAGATCGCCACCACGAAGCCCGCACCCGCACTCAGGCGCACCTCGCGCACCGGGATATCGAAGCCGGTGGGCGCGCCGCGCCGCTCGGGATCGGTGGTAAAGCTGTACTGCGTCTTGGCCATGCAGACTGGCAGGTTGCCATAGCCCTGATCTTCCCAATCCTTCAGCTGCGCGCGGATCTTCCCGTCCATCACCGCGCTTTCGGCCCGGTAGATGCGCGTCGCGATGGTGTTGATCTTGTCGGCAAGGGAAATGTCATCCGGATATATCGGCGCGAACTTCGCCTCGCCCCGCTCGATCACCTCGACCACCTTCGAAGCTAGGTCGGCGGAGCCTTCGGACCCCAGTTCCCAATGCCGCGACAGCACCGCTTCGGACCCTTGTGCCGCGACGAAGTCCTTGACCGCCTGCACCTCGGCATCCGTGTCGGTGACGAAGTGGTTGATCGCCACGACCACCGGCACGCCGAAGGATTTGACGTTCTCGATGTGCCGCCCCAGGTTGGCGCAGCCCGATTTCACCGCCTCGACGTTCTCTTTCCCAAGGTCCGCCTTGGCCACGCCGCCGTTCATTTTCATCGCCCGCACCGTCGCCACGACGACGACCGCCGAAGGTGCCAGCCCCGCCTTGCGACACTTGATGTTCATGAACTTCTCGGCCCCAAGGTCGGCCCCGAAACCGGCCTCCGTCACGACGTAATCCGCCAGCTTCAGCGCGGTCGTCGTCGCGATGACCGAGTTGCAGCCGTGGGCGATGTTGGCGAAGGGACCGCCATGCACGAAGGCCGGATTGTTCTCCAGCGTCTGCACCAGGTTCGGCTGCATCGCGTCCTTCAGAAGCACCGTCATCGCGCCATCGGCCTTGATGTCGCGGCAGAAGACCGGGGTCTTGTCCCGGCGGTAGGCCACGATCATATCGCCCAGACGCTTTTGCAGGTCCGCAAGGTCCTTCGCCAGGCATAGGATCGCCATGACCTCCGAGGCCACGGTGATGTCAAACCCGGCCTCGCGCGGGAAGCCGTTGGCGACGCCACCCAGGGAACAGGTGATCTGCCGCAGCGCCCGGTCGTTCATGTCGACGACACGACGCCAGACAACGCGGCGGGTGTCGATCTCAAGCTCGTTGCCCCAGTAGATGTGGTTGTCGATCATCGCCGACAGCAGGGAATGCGCCGAGGTGATTGCGTGGAAATCGCCGGTGAAATGCAAGTTCATCTCTTCCATCGGCACGATCTGCGCATAGCCGCCCCCGGCAGCCCCGCCCTTCATCCCGAAGTTCGGCCCCAGCGATGCCTCGCGGATACAGACCGCCGCCTTCTTGCCGATCCGGTTCAGGCCATCGCCCAGACCCACGGTAGTCGTGGTCTTGCCCTCGCCCGCGGGCGTCGGGTTGATCGCGGTGACAAGGATCAGCTTGCCGTCGGGGCGGTCCTGCACCGAGTTGATGAAGCTTTGCGAAACCTTCGCCTTGTCATGGCCATAGGGCAGCAGGTCGTCCGCCGAGATGCCCAGCTTTTCGCCGATCTCCTGGATGGGACGCTTTTTCGCCTCGCGTGCAATTTCGATGTCGGATTTGTAAGCCATGGAGAATCCCCTGTTGCAGATCGGCTTGGTGTTGCCCCCTCATATCGTCAGGGGGACGGGGAGACAGGTTGCATTTCCGACATTTCCACCGCCCGATGCGGCGAGCGGTCGCACATCCGTTTCGTTTCGGAAACGATGCGCCTTATTGGTGCGCACAGGGCCGCTGATCCGGGACATGCAGCCGCAGGGTGTCGCCAAGGGCCAAAAGCCCCTCCCGCTCGACCCAGCCGGTCACACCCTGCCTGCCCCGCGCGGCTGCCTTGAACCCCTGCCCATGCCCCGGCGCATCGCATTCGATCTCGCGCGCGGGCAAGTTGCAGGGACCGTTCTCTACGTCTACGACCAATGTCGTGCCATTTTCCGCCTGCAACCGCGATCCCGGCGGGACATGGGTGAAATCGGGGATACCCCGGATCACAAGCGAGACGCCAAGCAGCCGCGGGTCAAGCGTCTCCAGCCCGATGGCCTGCGCGATTTCGTCCATCTCTTCCGCCGACAGAATGCTCAGCTGGCGCGTATTGCGGATTTCGGTGCCGATGGGGTGCTGCTGTTTCACCCGTACGCAGGACTTGCGGGTCAGTCCGGCGTGGAAATCGCCCTCGAATCCCGCATAGGTCGCCCGAGCGCTTTCAACCGACTGCGACCGGATATTCGGCCGGTCCTGCGGCACCATGCCGAGCCAGGTTATTTCGGCGATGTGATCGGTCGGTCTCAACTCTGCCATCTGTGCCTCCTGCGGTTGCCGACAGACATTGAAACGCGACCAGCCAAATGAAAAGGCCCTGCCAAAGCAGGGCCTCATAACATTTTGTGAGGATGTCGAAACCGTCCGCGATCAGACCGAAGGCTCCGGCTCCATCCCGCCATCCGAGGGCGGCGTGGACTTCTTGCCCTTACCCTTGGCCTTGGGAATGGCCGTCAGGCTGGGCTTGTCGCCCGTGTCGTCGTCGTCCTCGCCCTTTTCCGGGATCGGCGGCAGACCATCCATCACGCGCTTGATCTCGGCACCCGTAAGCGTTTCGTACTCCAGAAGCCCCTGCGCGAGGCGCTCGAACTCGCCCTCGCGCTCCTTGATGATCTTGAGCGCCCAGTCATAGCCGTCCTGGATGAACCGCTGCACCTCTTTCTCCACCAACTCCTTCGTGCTGGCCGAGACCGAGAAGCCAGGCGTGTTGCCGGAATAGCCCTGAATGGCTTCGGAATAGTCGATGTTGCCGACCTTGTCCGACATGCCCCACTGCAGCACCATCGCCCGCGCCAGCGCCGAGGCCTGCTGGATGTCACCGGCGGGACCGTTCGACACGCTTTCCTCGCCGTACTTGTGAATCTCGGCGGCCTTCCCTGCCATGGTCATGGCCAGGCGCTGCTTGCACTCGTCCTTGAACATGTTCAGCCGGTCCATTTCGGGCAGGCTCATCACCATGCCGAGCGCACCGCCGCGCGGGATGATCGTGGCCTTGTAGACCGGGTCGCACTTGGGCAGCGTCATGCCGACCAGCGCGTGACCGGCCTCGTGATAGGCCGTCATTTCCTTCTGCGCCGCCGTCATGACCATTGAGCGCCGTTCGGAGCCCATCATGATCTTGTCCTTGGCGTTCTCGAAATCGACCATCATCACGAAGCGCCGCCCCAGACGCGCAGCACCCAGTGCCGCCTCGTTCACGAGGTTCGCAAGGTCCGCACCCGAGAAACCCGGCGTGCCGCGCGCGATGATGCGCAGGTCCACATCCGGCCCCAGCGGGGTCTTGCGGGCGTGCACGCCAAGGATTTTTTCCCGGCCCTTGATGTCGGGGTTGCCCACCGTAACCTGCCGGTCAAATCGGCCCGGACGCAAGAGAGCGGGGTCCAGAACATCCTTACGGTTGGTCGCGGCGATGATGATCACGCCTTCGTTGGCCTCGAAACCATCCATCTCGACCAGAAGCTGGTTCAGCGTCTGCTCGCGTTCGTCGTTACCACCGCCGTAGCCTGCGCCACGATGGCGACCCACGGCGTCAATCTCGTCAATGAAGACGATGCAAGGCGCATTCTTTTTCGCCTGCTCGAACATGTCGCGCACACGGGATGCACCGACACCCACGAACATCTCGACAAAGTCGGAACCTGAAATGGTGAAGAACGGCACGCCCGCCTCACCCGCGATGGCACGGGCCAGAAGCGTTTTACCGGTACCCGGAGGCCCCTCAAGCAGCGCACCTTTTGGGATCTTGCCACCGAGACGCGAGAATTTCTGCGGGTTGCGCAGGAATTCCACGATCTCTTCCAGCTCTTCCTTGGCCTCGTCAATGCCCGCCACGTCGTCAAAGGTCACGCGGCCATGCTTTTCAGTCAGCATCTTGGCCTTGGACTTGCCAAAGCCCATGGCACCGCCTTTGCCGCCGCCCTGCATGCGGTTCATGAAGTAGATCCACACACCGATCAGCAGCACGATGGGCAACAGCGACATCAGGAACGTCTGGAACCCCGATTGCTGCTGCGGACGCGCCTGTATCGGCACGTTATTGTCGAGCAGAAGGGACGTGATTTCAGCGTCTTCCGGCTTGATCGCGACAAAATCACTGCCGTCGGTCTTGCGAAAGCGCACCTGTTCCCCGTCAAGCGTCACGTTGCGGACCTGACCGCTTTCCACGGCGCTCACGAATTCGGAATAGGTGATTTCATTGCTCTGCAGGTTGCCGCCCGAGCCGCTGAAAAGGTTAAACAACGCCAACACCAGCAACATCAGCACGACCCAGAAAGCAAGATTGCGTACGTTTCCCAAGGGAATTCTCCTAATTTCTTCGGCCTGAACCTCGCGGCGGGGCCAATGGCACATCCATCCCGTGCCTTTGACTATAAGATAGAGATCATGAGCGCAGGTTCAATGCGATAGTAGTGCGGCAAAAAAGGCATCGGGTCCGCCCTCAAGCTCTGCCGCCCAGTTTTCCGCAAAGCCCGCCAGAGGTGCCGAGATCAGCTTGTCGCCCTGCCAGACGCCCGGGACGGATTGCAGGACCACATGTGGCCTGCCTGACGCCCGCCAATCGGGGCATTGCTCGAGCCCCTGTGGCCCGAGCGCCCGAATACAAAGGCTGTCGTCATGTTCGGCGGGATAAGAGGGGTACATCCACCATCTATCGTCCCAAAGCGCATCGGAGCGTGTGCACAGATCTCGAACCGCGTGGTATTCTCGGAAAATCCAGATACGGGCAGCGATCCGCCGGATATGGCAGCCGCTGAGCGTGCCGGCCTGCCCCCTTTTGAGGGCCGCCATCACCGTGGCCACGGCGGCGCGTCGTGGCCGTGGTTGAGCGCCGCTGAGCCAGCCGATGGCCCGGACGATCAGGCGGCGCTGAATTTCGTCCGGTTGCAACCGGAGGCCTGTCTCGTCAATCACGATGGCGCCGGCCTCGATCTCAACGATCTGCTTGGCGGCCAGAAAGGTCTGCCAGTCAAGTGCCCGGCGCGCCTGCGACAGGTGATCGGCAACCTCGCTCAGCACGTTGGCATCGATGCCCAGGTCGGAGAGCAGCCTGAGCGCCTTGCGTGCCTTGATCCGGTCGAAACGGTCATCGTCGTTGCTGGGATCGTCGATCCATGGGACGTGGTTATTCCTCAGATAGGCACGAAGGGTTTCGCGGCGGGTCTTGAGAAGCGGCCTTACCCAGGTGATCCCTTCGCGCACGGTCCGCGCCTGCATGGCCGAAAGCCCATCCACCCCGGAGCGACGTTGCAGCCGCATCAGCACTGTTTCTGCCTGGTCATCCGCGGTATGGGCCACGGCGACGGTATGGATGCCGTATTGTTGCGCCCAATCGGCGATCTTGGCATACCGCGCGTTTCGTGCGGCCTGCTGAAGATTTCCCTGCCCGCTCCAGTCCTCCCAGACAAGCGTATCATGGGGCACGCCGATCTCGGTGCAGTGGCGCGCCACCTTGTCGGCCTCGGTCGCCGCCTCGGGCCGGAGCCGGTGGTCCACGGTGACCGCGTGAAGCTCGATCTTGTGGATCTCGCAGAACTCTCGCATCAGGTGCAGGAGGGCCATGGAGTCGCTCCCCCCCGACACCGCAATGCCCATCACACGGGGGGGATGCGGTAGGAACGCCTCCTGCAGATATTTGGGGAGACGCTCCGACATATTCTCAGGAACACCCGATGCTGCGGCGTTGCTCCTCGGCACGCGCCACGTAGGGGCTTTCGGCAAAGCGGATGCCCACTTCACCAAGGGTAACGCAGGCCTCCTGCGTCTGTCCCAGTGCGCCCAGCGACCGGCCCAACTCAAACAGCGCCTGAGGGGCAATGGGTCCTTCGGGTGACGCGCTGAAGCTTGCCAGGTAAGCGCGGGCGGCCTCGCGGGTGTCGCCCAGCTTGTCCAGCGCCTCGCCCCTGCGCAGATCGGCCTCGGGCCCTAGCGGTCCGCCCGGGTAGGTCTGATTGAAGGTCGCAAAGAGGTCCGCGGCGGCGCGAAAGTCACCTGCAGCGAGCGCCTCCTGCGCCCGCTGGAAATCCGCCTCTTCACCTACGGCCAGAGAAGCCTGGTCGGTCGGTGTGGCGGGAGAGGTGAGCGGCGCCGGTACCGAAGTCTGATCCGCTCCGCCCAGCGTCGTCATCTCTCCGAGGGTCGAGACATCGCCGCCCTCAAGTTCCACAAGGCGAAACTCAAGGTCCCCGATGCGCGCCGTGCCATCCGCCACGATCCGGTTGATGCGGTTCTCAAGCTCCTCGGTCTTGGAGGTCAAGCGCTGGAGTTCGCTTTCCATTGCGCTCACGCGATCCAGAACCGTGCTTCCCGCGACATTCACGCCCGCACCGCCCGTGGTCGACAACTCGCGCTGAAGCTTGCGCACCTCGGTAAAGAGGATCGTCAGCTCCTGCCTGATATCCGCAAGTGTCTGATCGTCCTGCGCGTAAAGGGAAATGGGGCTGAACATCAGCCCCACTGCAAGCGTCAGGAAGATATGCAACCGTTTCAAGAGCAATGTCCCTCGCGTTTCGGCATCAGCTTGTCAGCCCGCCGGCCAGCACGGTGACCGCGCGGCGGTTCTTTGCATAGCAGGCTTCGTTCGAACAGATCTCGATCGGACGTTCCTTGCCATAGCTTATCACACGCAGACGGGATGCGGGCACCCCCCGCGAAATCAGGTATTCCTGCGCCGCATTTGCCCGGCGCGCGCCGAGGGCAAGGTTGTATTCCCGGGTCCCCTGCTCGTCTGCGTGACCCTCGATCACCGCCTGGTAGTCGGCGTTGGTCAATAGCCAGGTCGCTTGCGCATCGAGCGTCTGGCGCGCCTCCGTGGTCAAGGTGGACTGGTCCACGGCAAAGAGCACCCGGTCACCCACGGACTGCTGGAAGAATGCCGCCGAAGTCGGGTCGTTCGCACTGCCTGGCACGATGGCGCCCGCGCCCGAATTGCCCAATGTGCCGCCTGCCCCATCCGCGCCGAAACGGTTGGGGTTCGTACAGGCAGAAAGCGCAAGCCCCGCCACCAGTGTCACCATTGTCACGACTTTATTCATGTCCGGTCTGCCTCTGTTGTTTGTGTCAATGATTATTGTCAGTTTTCGAAATTGTTAACATTTCCTGACGACGATTGGAATTGCCGCCGTGATGGCGCCGATCAATTCTGCAAGGGTGACCATGACGGGTCCGATCCGCCAGACGGCGTATTGACCGGGCGCAGGTTCCGCCCGGAGATATCGACGGAGTAAAGCGTCGAAGACCCCGTCGCCCCCTGCGTTTCGCGCGAGAACATGATAACCCGCCCGTTGGGGGCCCAGGTGGGCCCCTCGTCGAGGAAGGAAGCAGTCAGCAGCCGCTCCTGCGAGCCGTCGAGCCGCATCACACCGATGTGGAAACGCCCCTTGTTCTGCTTGGTAAAGGCCACCAGATCGCCGCGCGGCGACCAGACCGGCGTGCCATAACGCCCCTCGCCGAAGGAGATGCGCTGCGCCTCGCCCCCGTTCGCGGGCATGATGTAAAGCTGCTGCGTGCCCGAGCGGTCACTTTCGAAGACGATCCGGCTGCCATCCGGGGAATAGCTCGGCGCGGTTTCGATGGCGGGCGTGTTGGTCAGACGCGTCGACTGTCCGGTATTGATGTCCATCGTGTAGATATCCGTGTTACCGCCCTGGGTAAGCGAATAGACCACAGTCTGCCCAGAGGGGGAGAAACGCGGGGCAAAGCTCATGGTGCCTTCGGCGCTTTCCAGTACCCGCCGGGTGACAGAGCCGATGTCGAGCACGTAGATGCGGGGAAATCCGCTTTCGTAGCTTGTGTAGAGGACACGGTCACCGGTGGGTGAGAAGCGCGGCGCCAGCACGATGGTGCCCGAATCCGTCAGGTACTGCACATTCGCCCCGTCGTAATCCATGATCGCGAGGCGCTTCTTGCGGTCGTCCTTGGGGCCGGTCTCGGAGACGAAGACGACGCGGCTGTCGAAATAGGGGCCCTCCCCGGTGATCCTGGTATAGACCGCATCGGCCACCTTGTGCGCGATGCGCCGCCAACCATCGACGGTGCCGGAGAACTGCAACCCATTGCCAAGCTCGGCGCCTGAGAAGACGTCATAGAGCCGGAACTTCACATTCAGCGCATTGCCCTGCACGTTGACCGCGCCCGTCACCAGCGCCTGCGCGTTGATGGCCTTCCAGTCGGCGAATTGTACCGGCGCGTTGAAATCGCTCACGGTCGAGATGAAGGCGGAGGCGGGAATTTCCCGGAACAGACCGGTACCCGTCAGATCGCCCGCCACCACGCGGGCCAGATCGCCCGCCATCTGTCCGGCTTCCGCCGTCTCTGCCTGGAAGGTCGGCACCGCGATGGGCAGCGGTTCGATGATCGCCTCGTCGATGATGATGCGCAGCGGTTCCTGCGCCTGCGCGGGTTTGCCCAAAAGAGCGGCAACCCCGAGGCAAATGCTCAATACCAGATGTTTCATGGGGTGTACGTCCTCTGGCGTGCGCGCGGCATGTCTATTTCGCGCCATTTGAAAGGGAATTTCAGGGGAATAACAGCCTGTCGCGCCCCCTCGACCGGGATCGGCGGCTTTTTCCGCGCAAAATCGCCGATTTGTGATCCGTGCACCATCAATATCCCATCTTTCTGGGGTCAAAGGTCATCTCGATTGTCTGCCACTGGCCATATTTTTCCGCCGGAAGGTCGAACCCGCCCGACCCGCAGCGGATGATGGCGCGGCGGGCGGAATCGAAGACCCGGCGCGCCGCGGCGTCAGAGCCGCCGCTGAAGCTGAGCATGCGTATGGTATCGATCACAGGTGTGCCGTTCTGGTTCATCTGAACCCCGATCACGACCGTCGTCGCCAGCGCCTCGGAGGATAGCGACCCGATATTCCAGCATTGCGCCACTGCCACGCGCAACGCCTCGCGCTCACCCGCAGTGAGCGGCGGGCCAGTGGGCGTCGGCGTCGACACGGCCTGTTCGGCGGCCTGAAGGGCGGCCAGCACGTCGTCGTTGTTGACCGGTGCGGGCGCCTCCTGTGCCGGGGTCTGCGGCGCTGCAGGTTCCGGCCTTGGCGCCTCAGCGGTTTGCTGCGGCGGGGCGGAGGGCCTGCTTCCGGGAGGACGGGCCGATCGCGCGGGCGCGCTTGTGGCCTCGGTTACGATCTCGGTTGTCGCTTCCTCGGGCGCTGTCGCTTCCTGCTGTTCCTGCCGGGGTGCTTCGCCCTCGGCATCCGGGGTCACCGCCTGTTGTTCGACCGGATCGGGCGTTGCTTCGGGCTGCGGCTGGGCGACCGGCTGCGGAGCCACGCGTTCGACGGGACGGGGGGCCGCTTCTGGGGCAATCTCTGGCACGAGAACGGCGACGTCGCTCACGGGCTCCTGCAGGTCAGGTGGCGTATCTTCCACCTGGGTCTCCGGCCGCAGTTCCAGCTCGGTCACCTCGGGCGGGCTGTCTTCGGACGGTGTCTCGGTCTGTACCGGCGCAGGCAGCTCGATCGCGGTATCCGGGTTCGAGGCAACTTCGGGCGTTTCCACAGGGACGGAGGGCGCAGCGGGCTGGGCCACTTCGGTGGCACTCTGTGGCGGTCTCTGGGCCGCCAGCATCGCTTCGAATTCCGCGCCGCTAATCACCGACACCTGGGTCAGCTCGAAAGGCTCGTGCGCAGGGCGCAGCCATCCGCCAATCAGCATCCAGAGGATCAGGACCAGATGACCAAGACCCGAAATGACATGCCCGGTATGCACCGATCAGTTCCCGCTCGACGCGCTGCCATCGAGAGCCGGGCCGCCGATGTCCGTCACCAGACCGATATCGCTGAAACCGCCCGCGTTCAAAGCGCCCATAACTTCCATGACCGAAGCGTAGGGCACCGCACCGTCGGCTCGCAGGAACACGCGGTCGCTCGCTCTTTCGGCTGCGATGGCCCGCAGGCGCGTGACAAGCTGGGTCCGGTCCACCGGCGTTGTCTGGATCTGCACGTCGCCGCTGGCGGTGACAGTGATGGTGAGCGGCTCTTCCTGCTCTGTCGGCAGGGCACCGGCCGCACTCTTGGGCAGTTCCACCGGAACACCCACTGTCAGCAGCGGTGCCGCGACCATGAAGATGATCAGCAGCACAAGCATCACGTCGACGAAAGGCGTGACGTTGATTTCAGACATTGGCTGAACCCGTGACCGCTTGCGCCCGCGCCCGCCGCTGCCTTTTTTCTTGATGACGCCCGCGCCCATGGCCTAGCTGTCCAACTGACGGCTGAGGATGGTGGCGAATTCGTCGGCAAAAGCCTCATGCGTGCCGATCAGCCGCTCGCTGTCCGCGCTCAGCTTGTTGTAGAAGATCACCGCCGGAATCGCGGCCAAAAGGCCGAGGCCCGTGGCCAGAAGCGCCTCGGCGATGCCGGGGGCCACAACCGCCAAGTTGGTATTCTGCTGCTCGGCGATCTCGATGAAGGCGTTCATGATCCCGATCACCGTCCCGAAAAGGCCGATGAAGGGCGCCGAGGAACCGACCGTCGCCAGCACGGTCAGCCCCTTCTGCAGCCGCTCGGCCTCCTTGGCGATGGCCACATCCATCGACCGGTCGATGCGCGCCGTGGCCCCGGGGATAAGGCCCCCATCGTCCCGGTGCGAGCGCCGCCATTCGCTCATGCCTGCGGCAAAGACCTTCTCGGACGGTCCATCCGGCTCCGCTCCGATCTCGTCAAAGAGTCCGTCCAGCGGCTCGCCGGACCAGAAAGCCCGGTCAAAGCGCTCCGCCTCGGCCCGCGCGGCACGGTAGGAGATCAGCTTTTGAATGATGATCGACCAGGACCAGAAGGAGGCAATGATCAGCATGATCATCACCAGTTTGACCGTCAGCGTCGCGCGCATGAACAGTCCCCAAACGGAGAAATCAATCTCCCCGGCCAATGCCAGCGTCTCTGCTTCCATATACCCGCTCTATGTTCTGCCTCTGGCCCTTGTTTGTGGGCACTTTGGAGCGGAATTTATCCAAACGCCGCCGCGAACACCAGAGGATTGCATTCAGCCCTTCGGATCGACCAGTTGTGAGCGGAGTTTCGCTGGCAGGCGGGTGGGTTTTCCCGCCGTGGTCATGCAGACCGCGATCACCTTCGCGCGGAAGATAAGATCATCACCCCGTAACACCTCCTGATCGAAGACCCAGCGCACTGCCCCTTGCGCGTGATGCGTCGTGCGCACCTCCAGCCGGTCGCCAAACCGCGCGGTGCCAAGGTAATCCGCCTCCACACGGGTGATCACAAAGACGATATCCTCGTCCCGCATGGCGCGCTGATCGACGCCCATCTCTTCCACGATGTCAGATCGGGCGCGTTCTATATACTTGAGATAATTTGCATAATAGACGATGCCCGCCATATCGGTGTCTTCGTAGAAGATGCGGACGGGGAACGTATGGCTCATTGCGTGACCTCGATGCGGGCGGAAAGGCGCAGCGCGTGCGAGGCGTCCTGCGCCGCATGCGGCAACACCGGATCATAGGCCGCGCGGATCAATCCCGCGATGTCCGGGCGCAAGATGGTGGTCTCATTAGCAACCATCAGAGGCGAACGGTCCTGAAAAGCATTATCCGACCACAGCAGGATCGACTGGACGATCTGGCTGAGGGCAAGCGTCTGCGCGGGCACGTCGCCGAGGTGCTCGTCCATCCGCAGGAAGACAAAGCAGGCCTTGATCGCACCCGTCTTGTCAAAGCGGAAGAACCGGTACTGGTTCGCCTCCGCCGCCTCCAGCCGCTCGACCAACGGCGCAAGGTCGGGGACCAGCCGGTCCATTCCGGGGACGTCCAGCAATTCCTTCCAGTCGCGAAAGAAGAACATCATCAGGTTCGACCCCAGCTCGGCGTCCATCTCGCCCATGTCGTGACCGGCCAGCTGGCAGACCGCCTCGATCGCCCCCTTGACCACCTCAAGCGTGGCGTCGTCCACGCCAAAGACCACCGGGCAGATCGGCCGGCCCCAGCGGGCAAAGACGAAACTGTCATCCGAGCGCGTGAAAAGCGCCTCGATCTCCTCCGGCTTCACAACATCTCTCCCACGGACAACCGCCGCCGTAACGCGCGCCCCACCCGCTTCATCTTTCCAATACAACTCAAACCCGACCTCTCAACCAAACAGATCGCTCTGGCCCCTGGGTGCCTCCATCCCCAGATGCGCCCAGGCTTTCGGTGCCAGCATCCGCCCGCGCGGCGTGCGCTGAATGAGTCCCTGCTGCAACAGGAACGGCTCAATCACTTCTTCCAGCGCATCGCGACTCTCGGACAAGGCCGCCGACAGCGTCTCGATCCCCACGGGCCCGCCAGCGTAATTCTCCGCGATCAACGTCAGATACCGCCGGTCCGCCCCGTCTAGCCCAAGATGATCCACCCCCAGCCGCGTCAGCGCCATATCGGCCAGCTCGCGCGTCACGCGCCCGTCGCCCTCGACCAGCGCGAAATCCACGACCCGTCGCAACAGTCGGCCCGCAATGCGCGGCGTGCCGCGCGCCCGCTTGGCGATCTCGCGCGCGCCACCTTCGTCCGCCGGTGCCCCCAGCTTGCGGGCGTTGCGGTCGACGATGATGAAAAGTTCGTCCTCGGAATAGAATTGCAGCCGCGTGGGAATGCCGAAGCGGTCGCGCAGGGGCGTCGTCAGCAGGCCCATGCGCGTTGTCGCGCCAACCAGTGTGAAAGGCTGCAATTCAATCCGCACGGTGCGCGCGGCGGGGCCTTCACCGATCACGAGGTCCAGTTCGAAATCCTCAAGTGCCGGGTACAGCACCTCCTCCACCGCCGGGTTCAGCCGGTGAATCTCGTCGATGAACAGCACGTCCCGCGCTTCGAGATTGGTCAGGATCGCCGCTAGATCGCCGGCCTTGGCCAGCACCGGCCCCGACGTCATGCGAAAACCGACGCCCAGTTCGCGCGCCATGATCTGCGCCAGCGTTGTCTTGCCAAGACCGGGGGGGCCGTGAAACAGCGTATGGTCCATCGCCTCGCCCCGCTGTTTTGCCGACTGGATAAAAACCCGCAGGTTCGCCCGCGCCTCGGCCTGCCCCACGAATTCATCGAGGTACTGCGGCCGCAGCGCGCGGTCCACGTCCTCGGGCAAGGGCTCGGGCCTTACGGTGGGGTCGATGTCAGTCACGCGGTTCCCTTAGCGAAGAAAGCCCGGCAGGGGCTTGATGAGCGCACCCTATCCCTTGGGCGCGAGGAGTTTCAACGCGGCCTTGATCAACTCGGGGGTCGATGCCCCCTCCATCTCGCCCGCCGCCTGCGCCACCGCACCCGCCGCATCGCCGGGGCTGTAGCCCAGATTGCCAAGCGCCGAAAGCGCCTCGGCCTGAGCAGAGGATTGCGCCGGTGCCGCAGGCCTGCGCGGGGCGGCCACGGGTTCCAGCACCTCGGCCTCCGCCTTGCCCTGCGCCTGCGCCAGCGTGCCTGACATCGCCATGACCGACGGGGCCTTGTCCTTGAGGTCAAGCACCACGCGCTGCGCGATCTTGGGGCCGATGCCCTTCGCGGCTTTCACCGCGTTCCAGTCGCCCAGGGCAATCGCGCGGCTGACCCCATCAGGCCCCAGCTTTCCAAGGATTGCGAGCGACGCCTTCGCCCCCACCCCCTGCACCGAGGTCAGCAGGCGGTGCCATTCCTTCTCCACCAAGGTCTGAAAGCCGAAAAGCTGCATCAGGTCCTCGCGCACCACCAGATCGGTATAGAGCGCCGTCACCTCGCCCACGCCGGGCAAGGCTGCGAGCGTGCGCTCCGAGCAATAGACAAGATACCCCACGCCACGCACGTCAATGAGAACGTGATCCGCGGCGCGATAGTCGATGCGCCCGGTGATCTTGCCGATCATGCCCGCGCCCTCGCCACCGCCAGCGACAGGGCGCTGCATTGACCGTGATGGGCATGGCAGATCGCGATGGCCAGCGCATCGGCGGCATCGGGGCCTGCGAATTCAATCCCCGGCATCTGCATCCGGACCATATGCGCCACTTGCGCCTTGTCCGCGTGGCCCACGCCCACGACGGTTTTCTTGATGGTGTTGGGGGCGTATTCCCCCACCGGAATGCCCGCCTGCGCAGGCACCAGAAGGGCAATCCCCCGCGCCTGACCAAGCTTCAGCGTACCCGCGCCGTCCTTGTTGACGAAAGTCTGCTCAACCGCCGCTGCGGCGGGCGCATGGGTCGCGACCACCTCAGAAAGTTGCTGGTGCAGGGAGAGAAGCCGCTCTGCCAGAACCTCGCCAACCCCGTGGCAAATGCCGTTGGCTACGTGAAACAGCCGGTTGCCGGTGACGTCGATCACCCCCCAGCCGAGGTTTCTCAGCCCCGGATCGATGCCGATGATCCGCATATCCGCCTGCCCTGTCTCAAATTGTTGCTTTTTTGATGCACTAGCACGAAACGCGAACATCCGCCAAGCCTTTCCGTCCCATGCCCGTTTGCGACATCGCGCTTGTCGCAGGTTGAACACATAGGTCATTTCCGCCGCACGCCCGTCCGAATACGACACCGCGGAAGACAAAATTATCCCAATATTTACCATAGTTTAGCCAGAAATCGAGCTATGCAAAAATTGCAGATCACACATGCATTTGCATCCCTTGCCGCAATGCAGCAGAGCGCCTATCTGCGCCTCAGAACGCCGGGACAACCGGCTTAACCCTTTGATTGAAGGACGGTCCAAATGGCAGCTTTTGACACCACCCGCACCGCATACGGCTCCGCGACCGCCGTCTCCGGCTTTTTCTCCCGCGCCCTGGCCACTGTCGTGGCATGGAACGACGCACGCGTGACCCGCAAGGCGCTTTCCGCGCTTTCCGATCGCGAGCTTGAGGATATCGGCCTCGTGCGCGGCGACATCGACATGGTCGCCAACACTGAGTTCTTCCGCTAAGCCGGAAGACGGTCCGGCGGGACAGAAATGACCCGCGGACGTACTGCCTGAAACAGGTAGCCAACAGAAAGCCGCGCCCTGATCAACTGGAGCGCGGCTTTTTGCTTGCCGGTCGCGTGGTTCCGGGCGGCCCTCCTGCCGCCCGAACTCAGCGCATCACCGGGCCGACGGAGTTTGCGACAGCTTCGGTCACCGGGTCGATCTTGAGGGCCTTGGCGCCGATCTTTTCGATCATGGTGCCGTTTTCCAGCTTGGCCAGCCGTTCGTTGTAGGTCACCGGACCATAGGCGGCCAGCACCAGCGACTTGAAGGACAGGAACCCGATCAGCATCACCATCACGAGCTTCAGCACGCCGGCGCTGGGAAGAAAGTGGGAACGCCTGGGCTCGGCCACCAACAGGCCATTGCTGTCGATGCGCGTGCGATAGCCCTTGGCAATTTTCGCGCGCTTGTTGCCGTGCGCGTTCAGGCGTTGGATAAAGTGGTCGTGCGTCTCAACCATGGCAGCATTCTTTCGTCCAACATCGGCCCCCACCGCTGTTAGGAACTTATTAGGCATGGAATGTGGCAAAAACGTGGCGGCTGCCCCGGATTCACCTTAAAAGCCGCTCAAATTAGGTGATTTTTTGCAGCGTTAAGGTTGTCCAATCAACAATGCTCTCGCGGCGCACCAGATTGATGCCGTTGCGTGCATAAACCGCGATCACCTCGTCGGCCTGTTCGTTGAGAATCCCCGAGAGAATCGCGTAGCCACCTGGTTGCAGCGCCGTGGCCATATCCGGCGCGAGCGCGACCAGCGGTCCCTTCAGGATATTGGCGAAGACCAGATCGAACGGTGCTGCCGCCGCAAGCTCTGGATGATCGAAGCCCGCCGCCTCGACACAGCGCACGCGGCCCTCCAGGCCATTTGCGATCAAGTTGGCCCGCGCCACATCGACCGCCACCTCGTCGATGTCGCTGGCCAGCACCGGGTCGGGCCAGATGCGGGCAGCGGCCATGGCCAGCACTGCGGTGCCGCAGCCGATGTCCGCAACGTTACGTCCGACAAAGCCGTCGTTCGCCAGACGGTCGAGCGCGCGCAGGCATCCCAGCGTCGTGCCATGGTGACCGGTGCCAAAGGCCATCGCCGCTTCGATCAGCAGCGGTTCACATCCTTCGGGCACCTTGTCTGCGTCATGTGATCCGTAGACAAAGAACCGCCCTGCCACCACGGGTGCCAGTTCGCGCCGCACGTGCGCGACCCAATCGGTCTCGGGCAGTTCGGAGACCACGAAAGCCTTGGCACCCATCGCCGCCGCCAGCACCGCAAGCGCGGTTTCGTCCGGGGCACCCTCGAAATAGCCGCCCACTTCCCACAGGCCCGATCCATCCTCCATCTCGAAGACGCCGACACCGGTCGGCGCGGGCTCCAGCCGCTCCATGGCCTCGCCCAGCGCATAGGCCTGGTCGCGTCCCTCAAGCGTCGTCAGTGCGGTGAATGTGGTCATCATCGTCTCCGGTGTCTGTCGGGGTTCGGGTAGGGGCGCGGATGGACGGGGTCAAGGGCGACCTCTTCCGGGTTGCGCAGGCCGCGCACGTAGAACCAGCCCCAGGTGGCGGCGATCAGGCCCATCACAGCACCTGCCACCGCCTGTCCGAAAATGACGCCCGGCGCGCCGAACAGCGCCGCAAGCGCCGCCGCCGCCGGATAGCTGAGCACGCCGTCCTTGGTCCAGTTCACGACGGTCGACCAGGTCGGGCGGCCAAGGTTGTTGAAAGCCGCGTTCGAGACGAAAAGCGCGCCGATGAAGACAAAACCGCCAACGCCTACGAGGGTGAAAGACCGCAAAACCTCCTGCCCCAAGCCTGTGAGACCGAAGGCCGCGATAACATAGGGCGTCGCGGTCAGCATCAGGGCCCAGGCAACCAGCGTATAGATACCGCAAAAGACCAGCGCGTTGCTGTAGGTGCTGCGCACCCGGTCCATCTGCCCTGCCCCGAAGTTCTGGCCGAAGATGCCGCCAATCGCACCCGACAGCGCAAAGACCCCGCCAAACACCACCACGGTCAGCCGTCCGATTACCGCCCAGGCCGCCATGGCCTCGTCGCCGTAGCGGCCCATCACGATGGTCAGCAGGTAGTTGCCCGCGGGCGTCGACATCTGGGTCGCGATGGCTGGCCCCGCGACACCCATGAAGGGGCCTGCGATGTTGCGCAGGGTGCGGACGCGCGGACGGTCCACCAGCGCCATCTGGATGACGGCGAAATAGGTCGCCACGCCCAGCAGGCAGAAGCGGAACAACACCAATCCGATGGCCGCGCCATCGAGCCCCCAGCCCATCCAGAAAATCAGCACCGGATCGACAAGCATCAGCACCGTGCCGGAACTGAGCGTGATATACATGGCCTTGGCCCCGTAGCCATCCGCGCGCAGCGTGCCCGAAAGCACCAGCGCCGCCGACATCGGAATAAGCGAGGGGATGGTGATCGCCAGGTAGCGGGCGGCGAGCCGCGCGGTCTCCCCCTCCGCCCCGGCAAAGCCCACCAGCGCATGGCGAAAGCCCACGATGAGCGCCACGACCCCGGTCAGAACCGTTGCGGCAATGACCACCGCCGCCCCCGCCTGCCGCCGGGCTTGCTCGCGGTTGCCCGCCCCGATGCTGCGCGAGATCACAGCCGTCGCCCCGATCATCAGGCCCACGGCCACTGAGACGGAAAAGAACTGCACCGCATAGGCAAAGCCCACGGCAGCGACCAGCTGCGGCTGGCCCAGCTGGCTGACCCAGAAGAGGTTCGCCGCATCGACCAGAAAGACAAAGGTGATCCCCATGGCCCCGGTCGCGGTCATCCGCACCACGTGGCCCATGGTGCCGCCGGTCAGGAACCGCCCCTGCTCGGCCACCTATTCCGCCGCCTGGGGCAGTCGTAAGCTGAAGATCGTCTCGTTCCCCGGTGCGGGATGGCGCGGGATCAGCATGGCAAGGCAGAAGGACACACCCGCCATCGCCGCGGCGAGGAAAAAGACCGCGGCAGGCGAGGCGAGCCACAACAGGCCCAGCAACACCGGCAGAAAGACTGCCGCAATATGATTGATCGCAAAGGCCACCGCTGCCGTAGGCGCGATATCGGCGGGGTCTGCGATCTTCTGGAAATAGGTCTTCATCGCCAGCGCCAGTCCAAAGAACAGGTGATCGAGCACGTAAAGCACCGCCGCCACCACCACCCCCCAGCCGAGGTAATAGACCCCGCCATAGCTGAGAAAAACAAGGATAAGCCCGATGTACTCGAACCCCAGCGTGCGCCGCTCCCCGAAATAGCCCACCGCCCGGCCCAGCAGCGGCGCAAAGAAGATATTCGCAACGAGGTTGATGAGGTAAAGCGTGGTGATCTCATGGACGTCCCAGCCAAAGCGCTCGACCATCATGAAGCCCGCGAAGACCACGAAAATCTGCCGCCGCGCCCCCCCCATGAACTGCAGCGCGTAGTAAAGCCAATAGCGGCGCCGCAGCACCATGCGCTTGTTCTGAGGCGTCGGTGCCTCGAATTGCGGATAGGCGACCATGGCAAAAAGGGCGATGATCACCGTCAGCCCGCCACCGGCCATGTAGACGGTATTGTAAGACAGCCCCAGGGTCTCCCACAGGGCGATGATCGCAAGATAGGCCACCAGCGTCGCCGCCGATCCCGCCGCCATCAGCCAGCCCAGCATGCGCGGCGCATCCTCGATCTTGAGCCACTGCAGCTGCAGCGACTGGTTCACCGTCTCGTAGTAGTGAAACCCGATGGAGCTCAGCATGGTGATGGTCAGAATACCCCCCATCGACGGAAACCAGGCAGTGACCGCCGTCGCCGCGCCCAGGAGTACCAGAGAGACAAGCCCCAGCACCTGCTCGCGCACGAAAAGGATAATGGCAATCACCCCCACGGCGAGAAAACCGGGGATCTCGCGCACGGTATGCAAAAGCCCGATGTCCGCCCCGTCGAAATCCGCCGCTTCGATCACGAAGTTATTGAGCAGTGCTGACCATGTATTGAAAGCTATCGGCATCCCCAGCGCCATGAGGAACAACAGCGCGACCGGCCTGCGCCACACGGGCAGTCTTTTTGCATCCGCAAGGGTAATGAACTGTGCCATGTAGACGCTTTACGCCCTGCCAGCGCAAAAGACGATACGCAAAAGCGCAGACCTTCCTGTCGCTCGGTGCACCCTCCAGCACAACCTTGGTTTCGGAGCCGCCCTTGCGTGAGGCCGGACAGCCAGAAGGCGGGCCGATTGCCAAGCGGAATTGCCGAGGATCCCCTTCAGGGGAGACGGCCATTCCGCTTGGGAAACGGACAGGCTTCTGTCAGGCAGGGCTCGTGCAAGGGCGGGTTCGAGACCTTGGTTTTCGTGAGCCTGCAGCGCCCTCGACATCCCGGCCCGATCCGGCGCTTGGGAAGTGTGCTAGCGAAGAGGTCCCGACAGTCTCCCGAGGCGCGCGTGGGCGTCTTTGCCAAACTCCACCGGGGCGCGAAGGCGCGTGTTCGCCTTCAATAGAAACTCTGCGGGTCGATATCCACCGCCAGCCGCAATTCACCCTTGAGCTTGACCTGCGCCACCCAGCGCGCCAGCCCCTCCTGCAAGGGTGCCGATTTCTCGGCCTTCACCAAAAGCCGCACCCGGTGCCGCCCCCGGACGCGCGCAATGGGGGCGGGGGCGGGCCCGAACACCTGCGCGCCGATGCGGCGTAGGGGCTCATCCCGCCGCGCCAGCAGGTTGCCCGCATCGAATACCTGCGCCACGTCCGGCCCAGACAGGATGATCCCCGCCATGCGCCCGTAGGGCGGCACGCCAGCCGCCTTGCGCTCGGCCGCTTCCGCCGCCCAGAAGGCTTCCTCGTCCCCCGCCAATATCGCGCGGATCACCGGGTGTTCCGGCTGGTAAGTCTGCAAAAGCGCCGTCCCCGGTGCCTCGGCCCGCCCCGCACGGCCCGCGACCTGGCGCATCAGCTGAAACGTCCGCTCCGCCGCGCGCAGGTCGGACCCCTGCAGCCCGAGGTCGGCGTCGATGACGCCAACGAGCGTGAGATTGGGGAAATTGTGTCCTTTCGCAACCAGTTGCGTGCCGATGATGATATCCGCCGCCCCCGCGCCAATGGCCGCGATTTCCGCCTTCAGCGCCCGGGCCGATCCGTACATGTCAGACGAAAGCGTTGCGATCCGCGCCTCCGGCCAGATCGCCGCCGCCTCCTCGCCCAGCCGCTCGACGCCCGGGCCCACAGGTGCCAGTCTTCCTTCCGCGCCGCAGGCCGGACAAGCCTCGGGCATGGGTTTGCTTTCGCCGCACTGGTGGCAGATCAGCCGCTTGAGGAACCGGTGCTCCACCATGCGCGCATCGCAATGATCGCAGCCGATCTGGTGCCCGCAGGCCCGACAGAGCGTGATGGGCGCATAGCCACGACGGTTGATGAACAGCATCGCCTGCTCACCGCGTTCAAGCCGCGTGTTCACCTCGCGCTGCAAGGTGGGTGACACCCACCGGTCCGATGGCAGGCCCTCGGCACGCATGTCGATGGCCCCCATCTTGGGCATCACCGCAGGGCCGAAGCGCGAGGTCAGTTCCAGCTTGCGGTATTTCCGCGCCTCCACGTTCGCCCAGCTCTCAAGCGAAGGCGTGGCAGAGGCCAGCACCACCTGCGCCCCGCAGATCGCCGCGCGCAGCACCGCCATGTCCCGCGCGTTGTAGAGCACACCCTCCTCCTGCTTGTAGGAGGTGTCGTGCTCCTCATCGACGACGATCAGGCCGAGGTTCTGGTAGGGCAGAAACAGCGCCGAACGGGCCCCGATCACCAGCTGCGCATGGCCCTGCCCCACCATGCGCCAGATACGCCGCCGCTCTGTCATGGTGGCGCCCGAGTGCCATTCGGCGGGCTTGGCCCCGAAACGCTCCTGCACGCGGGTCAGGAATTGCTCGGTCAGGGCAATTTCCGGCAGCAGCACCAGCGCCTGCCGCCCCTGACGCAGCGCAGCGGCGACCGCTTCGAGGTAAACTTCGGTCTTGCCCGATCCGGTGACCCCGCGCAAAAGCGTCGTGCCGTAGGTCCCCGATCGCACGCCTTCCGCCAGAACCTCTGCTGCGGCGGCCTGATCCTCCGTCAGTTCCTTCCCGGGCAATGCGGGATCGAGCCGTGCAAAGGGCATGTCGCGCGGCGCGTCCTCTTCGCGCACGACGCCCTGTTTCGCCAGGCCCTTCACGACCGTGGACGTCACCCCGGCCATGTCGGCGAGTTCCTTGAGCGTGAAGGACAGATCGCCATAGTCCGCGAGCACCTCCAAGACCCGCCTCCGGGCATCGGTCATCCGGTCCGGCTCACCCTCGCCGCGCCGGTAAATCTTGCGCATGGACGGCGGATCGCCCAGCCCCGGCGCGCGGGTTGCCAGCCGCAGCATGGCGGGCATCGGCGTCAGCGTATAGGCGGCTGCCCGTTCAAGGAACGTCCGCATCTCGTCGCGCATGGGGGCGGCGTCGAGCACGCGGATCACGTGGCGCACTTTCGACAGATCGTAATCCCCCTGCCCCGCACCCCAGACCACGCCCAGCACCTTGCGCGGCCCAAGCGGCACCTCGACGAAAGCGCCGGCGTGGCAGCCTCCCTCGGGTGCGCGGTAATCTAGCGCGCGGCCCAGCGGCTGCGTGGTCAGAACGGCCACCAGATCGCCGTGATCGAAGAATTCCGGGCTGCTCAAGAAGGGCTCCGTGACGCGAATACACGATTGAGGGTTTAAGCATCGCAGATCATGCGGTAAAGCCAAGGCAAGGCTCACCGCGTTAGCGGTAACATGTTCGATCCGAAACCCACGACTGCCTGGGAGACCCGCGCCATGAAATTCTTCGTAGACACCGCCGAAATCGACGCCATTGCCGAGTTGAACGAACTCGGCTTCGTGGATGGCGTGACGACCAACCCCTCGCTGATCCTCAAATCGGGCCGCGACATCATGGAAGTCACCAAGGAGATTTGCGACCTCGTCTCCGGTCCGGTCTCTGCCGAGGTGGTGGCGATGGACGCCGAGGCAATGATCGCCGAGGGCCGCAAGCTGGCCGAGATCGCCGAGAACATCGCGATCAAACTGCCGCTGACCTGGGACGGGCTGAAGGCCTGCAAGGTGCTGACGGATGATGGACACATGGTCAACGTGACGCTCTGCTTCTCAGCCAATCAGGCGCTGCTTGCGGCCAAGGCGGGGGCGACATTCATCTCACCCTTCATTGGACGGCTGGACGACATCCACCTCGACGGGTTGGACCTCATTCAGGATATCCGCACGATCTATGACAACTACGGGTTCGAGACGAACATTCTTGCCGCCTCGATCCGCTCCGTGAACCACGTGCAGGATTGCGCGCTCGTCGGTGCCGACGTGATGACCGCCCCGCCCGACGTGATCCGCAAGCTCGTCTCGCATCCGCTGACGGACAAAGGCCTCGATCAGTTCATGGCTGACTGGGCCAAGACCGGGCAGAAGATTCTCTGATCGGATCGCCCCTCAGACTTTCGAGCAAGGCGCGCAACTGGGTTGGTCCCAAGGGGAAAAGGGAGGTTGATGTGGCCTGGGGCTGATGCATCTGGCATGTCTCTCGAAAGGATGGGCGTTTCGCAGTACACAGTGAAAATGTCCTTTCAGGCGAACCGCTTGATGGTGCTGATGTGACCATTTCGCGGCAATCGCCCATCTGCCGGCGAAGGTGCGGCAAACTGTTGCCCCATTTCCAGCATTGCGGCTGACACCTGAGAGCCACAGATCGCCTTTCACTCAAACTTGGGGCAGATTTTGAACAAACGTCGTGCTATGCAAGGCCAAACCAAAAAGAGACGGCAATGAGCAGCAATCCAAAGATAGATGACGCCCTGCGCGAGGCGATCATCTCGCAACCCGATGTGATTCTGGATGACAGCGACGTCATGCAGGCACTGATTGCCGCGAACGAACGGGCGATGGGCGGCAACATCGTCGATTTGCGCGGCATCGCGATGGAAAGGCTCGAGGCGCGGCTTGACCGTCTGGAAGACACCCACCGAAGCGTCATCGCGGCGGCTTACGAGAACCTCGCGGGCACCAACCAGATACACCGCGCCATCCTGCGCCTGCTTGACCCGTTGGAGTTCGAGCCGTTTCTGCGAGACCTGGGCGGCGAGGTTGCCGAAATCCTGCGCGTCGATGCGATCAGGCTGGTGCTGGAGTCGGTTCAGAACGACAACGACCCTGCCGTAAAGCGGCTGGGCGACGTGCTCAGCGTGGCGGAACCCGGCTTCATTGATGACTACATCACCCAAGGCCGAGGCAACATGGCGCGGCAGGTCACACTGCGGGGGGTCCAGCACGCGTCAGAGCAGATCTTTGGTGATAAGGCTGACTGGATTCGTTCTGAAGCATGTCTGAAGCTGGATTTCGGCGCGGGCCGTTTGCCGGGGCTGCTGGTGCTGGGTGCCGAAGACCCGCATATGTTCGGACCGCAGCAGGGCACAGACCTTCTGGCCTTCTTCACCGGCGTCTTCGAGCGCGCGATGCGCCGCTGGCTGTCTTGAGCGGGCCGGACCTCTCTGCCGCACAAGGGCTGATCAGCCCCGCCGCGCGCGACGCGCTGCAATCCTGGCTGGAACATCAGCGCGCCCTGAAAGGTGCCGCCGAGAACACGATCACCGCCTATCAGGGTGACGTCGCGGATTTTCTGGCCTTCATCACCGTGCACAAGGGCGAATCCCAGGGTCTGGGGGCGCTGGCGAAAATCACCATCACCGACATGCGCGCCTGGATGGCGCGGACGCGCGGGCCGAACGTCGGGCCCCGGTCGATGGCGCGCAAGCTGTCGGCGGTCAAGGCTTTCTACCGATGGCTGGCCGAGCGCGAAGGGTTCGAGCCGACCGCGGTGCTGTCCACCCGGGCACCGAAGTACCAAAAGAAGCTTCCCCGCCCGCTGGCCGTGGACGCGGCAAAGGCACTGATCGACTGCGTGGAACTCCAGTCGGACCGGCCTTGGGTTTCCGCCCGCGATGTGGCGGTGCTGACGCTCCTCTGGGGATGCGGTTTGCGCATTTCCGAAGCCCTCGGGCTCAAGGGACGCGATGCGCCCCTGCCCGACACGCTGCGTATTCTGGGAAAAGGCGGCAAGGAGCGTGTGGTGCCCGTGCTGCCCGCCGCGCGGGACGCGGTCGAGGCGTACCAGCGGCTTTGCCCCCATCCAACCGAGGCCGACGGTCCCCTCTTCCGCGCGATCCGGGGCGGGCCTCTCAGCCCCCGTGCGATTGCCAAGGTGATGGCGGATGCGCGGATGCAGCTTGGCCTCCCTGCGAGCGCTACACCCCACGCGATGCGGCACAGTTTCGCGACGCATCTGCTGGACGCCGGCGGCGATCTGCGGGCGATACAGGAGCTTCTGGGCCATGCCTCGCTATCGACCACGCAGGCCTACACGGCGGTGGACACGGCGCGGCTGATGGAAGTCTATAACCGCGCACATCCGAAAGCCGGTTAATCATTTATTAACAAAAGTTTAGCACCCTGATCGCACATCGAATCCGAAATTGCCCACGGGCAACCGGGACCCCACGCCCGTTTTCTTCAAAGAAAACGGCCCGGAGATTTCAAAATCTCCGTACCGGAATTTTCGAGAATTCCGCCCAGCTACAGCTTCAACCGCCCAGCCGATCCACAAACGCCTGCGCCGCAACCGAGGGGTCGGCCTCCCCCGCCGCAACCTCATCACTCAAAGCCTTAAGCGCGGCTCTTGCCTCTGGTTCCTGCAACCGCGAAAGCAAGCGCTGCTTCACATCCTCCGAGAACCAGTATCGCGCCTGTGCCGCGCGCGTCCGGTCCCACCAGCCTTCGCTACGCCGCCAGTCGGTCAGCTTTTCCATCGCTTCCCAGGCGGCTTCCAACCCGTTTTCCTCCAGGGCCGAGACCGTCATCGCGCAGGGATATCCTTCCGGGTCCTGCGGCCGCTTTCGCAACAACCGCAAGGCACCCGCGTAATCCGCGCAGGTCCGCGTCGCCGCCGCCTTCAGATCGCCGTCGGCCTTGTTGATCAGGATGATATCCGCCATCTCCATGATTCCGCGTTTCACGCCCTGCAGTTCGTCGCCCCCCGCCGGGGCGAGCAGCAAGAGGAAGAGGTCGGACATCTCCGCTACCACCGTCTCGGACTGGCCCACGCCCACCGTCTCGATCAGCACCACGTCGAACCCCGCCGCCTCGCACAGCCGCACCGCCTCGCGGGTACGCCGGGCGACACCGCCCAGATGCGTCTGGCTGGGGGACGGGCGGATGAAGGCATTTGCCTCTCGGCTCAAGAGGTCCATCCGTGTCTTGTCACCAAGGATCGATCCGCCCGAGCGCGAGGACGAGGGATCAACCGCAAGAACCGCGACGCGCAGGCCCTTGCGGATCAGCATCATCCCGAAGCTTTCGATGAAAGTGGATTTGCCCACGCCGGGCGTGCCCGACAGCCCGATCCGCAGCGCCTGCCGGTCCTGCGGCAGGGCGGCAAGCAGCTCCGCCGCCTGCGCGCGGTGATCCGCGCGGCCCGATTCCACCAGCGTGATCGCCCGCGCCAGCGCGCGCCTTTCCCCTGCGCTGACGCGCTCTGATAGGTCTTCGATATCCATGGCGCATCTTTTGCGGATGGCTGCGGGGTTTGTCCATCCCCCGGGCCTTGGCCTTGACCCCTCTTTGCCCGATAACCGGCCCATGTCCGACACCCTGCCCATCGACAGCGTTCTGCCCGAGGTCATCGCCGCACTGCGGTCGCGGGGCCGCGTCGTGCTGCAGGCACCGCCGGGGGCAGGCAAGACGACGCGCGTGCCGCTCGCGATGTTGGAAGCCGGGCTGACTGAGGGCAAGATCGTCATGCTGGAGCCCCGCCGCCTTGCCGCGCGCGCCGCAGCGGAGCGCATGGCTCTGACACTCGGGGAGAAAGCGGGGGAAACCGTCGGCTTTCGCGTCCGCGGGGAAAGCGCGGTGAGCGCCGCGACACGTATCGAGGTCGTGACCGAGGGCATCCTCACCCGCATGATCCAGGACCAGCCCGATCTGCCGGCGATAGGCGCGGTGATCTTCGACGAATTCCACGAACGTTCCTTGAATGCCGATCTTGGGCTGGCGCTGGCGCTCGAAGTGGCGGGCGCCTTGCGTGATGACCTTCTGCTGGTCGCCATGTCCGCGACGCTCGACGCAGGGCCGGTTGCAGAGATCATGCAGGCCCCTATCGTCACCTCGGATGGCCGCAGTTTTCCGGTCACACCGGTCTGGCTCGACAAACCCATTGGCAAGCAGCGTCTGGAAGAGGCCACCGCTGACCTCACATTGAAAGCGCTGGCCGAGGCGCCGGGCTCCGCCCTTGTCTTCCTGCCCGGCGAGGCCGAGATCAGGCGCACGGAGGCGCTGTTGAGAGCCCGCCTGCCCGCCGATAGCAGCCTTGCGCCGCTTTTCGGCGCGCTGGATTTCAAGGCCCAGCGCGCGGCCATCGCCCCCGCAAGGGAAGGCCGCAAGGTCGTGCTGGCGACCTCCATCGCCGAGACCTCACTGACCATCGAGGGCATCCGCATCGTTGTGGACGCGGGCCGCGCACGGCGGGCGCGGTTCGATCCAGCTTCGGGCATGTCGCGGCTGATCACCGAGAAGGTGACACGTGCGGAAGCCACCCAGCGCGAGGGCCGCGCGGGGCGTCTGGCCGAAGGTGTTGCCTACAAGCTCTGGACAAGGGGCGAAGAGGGAGCACTCGCGGCGTATCCCCCGGCGGAGATCGAGGCGGGTGACCTGAGCGGTTTCGCGTTGGAACTGGCGCTCTGGGGGGCCGAGGCGACTGATCTGGCTTTCGTCACGCCGCCGCACGAGGGAAGGCTCGCGGAGGCACGCGCGCTCTTGCAGATGCTGGGCGCGCTGGATGTGCAGGGCCGCATCACCGATCACGGCCGCGCGCTGGCGCGGCTGCCGCTGCATCCGCGTCTTGCCCATATGGTCAGCCGGGGTGGCGCACGTGCGCCAACCCTTGCCGCACTGCTGGCCGAGCGCGACCCGATGCGCGGCGCGGGCGCGGACCTTGCCCAGCGCATGGATGCGGTCGAGGGCAGACCGACGCCGACAGAGCCCCACCGCCCCACCATCGCGCGCATCCGGGCCGAGGCCAGACGCCTCGCGCTAGGTCAGAACGACACAGGCCCCAATGCCATCGGCCCGCTGGCGGCCCTCGCATACCCCGACCGCATCGGTCTGCGCCGCAAGGGGGATGCACCGCGCTACGTGCTCTCGGGCGGCAAGGGGGCGATACTGCCGGAAGGGGACGCCCTGGCAGGCGAGCGGCTGATCGTGGCCACGGACCTTGATGGTGATCCGCGCGAGGCTCGTGTGCGGCAGGCGGCGCGTCTGTCGGAAAGCGAATTGCGGGACTTGTTCACCGATCAGATTGTCTGGGTCGAGGTCTGTGAATGGTCCCGGCGGGACGGACGCGTGATCGCCCGCAGACAGGAGCGCTTTGGCGCGCTGGTGCTTGATGACCGAACCTGGCCGGAAGCGCCGGTGGAGGATGTGGCTCGGGCGATGCTGGAGGGCGTGCGCCAACTGGGCCTGACGCCAGCGCCTGCCGCCCGGCGATTCCTCGCGCGGGCGCGGTTGATGGGTGCGGATTTCCCGGATTTCTCCGAAGAACACTTGATGGAAACACTGGAAGACTGGTTGCTGCCGCATCTCTCGGGCGTCCGCTCGGCGGCAGACTGGAAGGCCTTTGACCTCTTGCCAGCCTTGCGTGCACGGCTGAACTGGGACCAGCAACAAGCCCTCGATACCGCGGCACCGCCGCATTTCGAAACACCTCTGGGACGGCGCGTGCCTATCGATTACGATGCCGAGGCGCCCCGGATCGAAGTGCGCTTGCAGGAATTGTTCGGTGTGACACGGCACCCGACCGTGGCTGGCCAGCCGTTGCAGATCACGCTGCTCTCTCCTGCACATCGCCCGGTCCAGATCACTATGGACTTGCCGGGGTTCTGGGCATCCTCATACGCGGATGTGCGCAAGGACATGCGCGGCCGTTACCCGAAACATCCCTGGCCGGAAGACCCGACAGAGGCCGATCCGACATTGCGCGCAAAACCAAGGGGGCGATGAGTATGTCTCTCGGCCCCGACAGCGGGACGACAAAAGATCAGTCGTTGTCGGTCAGGCCCGCACCCGCCCCGGACCGGCGCGAGGCTTCGCTTTCGGGCACGAGAATGCGGGCGGCGAGGTTCTGCATCAAGAACGCCAGATCGTCGGAGAGGTCCACGCGGGCAACGGGCTTGGCGGTATTGGGACGGTCCAGGAAGATACGCACCGCCAGCGCATCCTTCTGCACCGAGGTCTCGGTCGCAAAGGGCTGGGCTTCGGCATAGCTTTGCGTCAGGTCAGGGTCAGCATCCAGCTTGATCTTACCCTCCGCCGTCTCGTCTTTCGCGTTTTCCATCAGCCGCGCAAACGCCAGCGGAAGCGACAGGATCGGGCCCTCCGGCAGGGCGGCGAGCGCGTCAGTGAGGCTCTGCGGCGCACGGCCTGCGATGAGGTGGCGCACCGCCGCACGCCCGAAATCGGCGGCCTGAGCCGGTGGTGCCCCCGCACCGCGGGCGGCCTTGGTGGCCAATGTCATCACTTCGTTGGCCGAGACCTTCATGCGCCAAACACTGGCAGCCACCAATCGTCCGCGCGCTCTGCCAGTTCATCGGCAAGCGGTGCGCCCTGGCAGAGGGTGATCCGGGTCCAGCGATCTGACTTTGGATCGAATTTGGAGGCCCCGAAGAAGCTAAGTTTGCAGCGCAGCATGTCGATCGGCAGGCAGGAGGTGGCGATCAGGTTGTCGCGGATCTCGGCGTAGGGATAACGCGGCCCCATTTGCACGCGGGAAACGGCGAGCGCATATTCCGGCTGCTCGGCAAGGAAGTCGGAGACCGGACCACGGGCCTCAGCCAATCCGCGGTACAGCGCCTTGACGCGGCGGCCGATGTCGAGGGGGCTTTCCAGCTCCGCCCCCGGCTCGTCGAACCGCAACCCCAGGCGCGGTTCCTGCTTGGCTTCCGAGACGTACCAGAACTGGCCGCAGCCATCCGGGGTATCGTAGTCGGGTGCCAGCGCCCAGCCGAACCGGATCTCGATGGTCTGGCGCAGATCGTTCACATCCCGGAAGGGGGCGCAAAGGGGACCAAAGGGATCGCCCATACACTCGGCAAGAGGATCGACCAGATCGCCGAAAGGTTCGATGATCAGGGCAGCAGTGAGTTCCTGCACGTCGAGTGAGGCGCTCTTCACGCTGTCCATCGCACGGTCCAGCGGTCGACCGGTGGAGAAGTCGAAACCCGCACGGGCGGTCTCCCAATCGGCGCGCAGGGTGTCGATGCGGGCCTGATGGGCCGGGTCTGGCACATTCCATTCACCCAGATGTGTCGCGGCGCGCTCTGCCAACGCCTCGAGCCGCGCCTGCTGGTCGGCGTCGAGTGTTTCGATGGCCCGCACGCGGGCAAGTGCGGTTTCGCGCACTGTCATCCAGTTGTTCAGCAACACCGGATGATTGACGAGGAATGGCGCCATCCCGAGCCCGGTGGCGTTGCCGATGCCAAGATGGCGTTTCAGATGACGGTCGAGGCGGCCCCGGCCCACGTGTTCCACCAGATCGTGCGTGAAGTGACGGATCAGCCAGACGGTCAGCATTTCGGCAGCGAAGGGACCTTCGAGGCCGGGGCGGTTCTCGATCAGATTGCGGTCGGCGATGCCGAACTTGCCGTTGCCGTAGACCGCCGTGGTTCTCATCAAATAGCCGACGCTACGGATCATCCCCTCGTCCGGCTGGCGACCTGCGCGCAGTGCCTCGACCACATGGGCAAATAGGCGCACGGACTTGTTCGCGCGGCTGAGGATCAGGTCGCGTTCAGTGAACCGCGCGGCCTCCTGTTTCGGAGCGGCGGCGCAGATGCGGGCGATCTCGTCGGCGTCGGGGACGCCGTCGTAAAGGACGTAGGACGTGTCCCAGGCCTCGGCGATGACGCGGTCGGTGCGCATCTCGGGGGGCAGATCGGTGGAAACAGCGACAAGGCTGTAGGGATGGCGGCCAAGGGTCAGGCTATAGACGACGTGGCCGAAGCCCTCTTCCGACATCTCCCAGACCGGGCGGGTGACGGTGACCTTCTCTGCCGCAAGCCGACGCGTCAGGCTGCGCAAGAAGCTGAGACGCGTGGGAAACATAGACCCCATGCGGGCAAGCCGCATGACCTCGTCAGGGGAACGCAGGTCAGTCTGGGGGATGGGGGCATCGTCCTTCATTGCGGGCCAAAACTTTCCTCATAAAACCGCAGCCAGTTGCCGCCCATGATCCCGTCGATCTCTGCCGGAGCCATACCTACGGCTTCCAATCCCTTGCGGATGTTACCGAAATCGCGGTTGTCACTGAACCATACCGGCATTGGCGGGAAGCCCGCGTTGCTGGCCGATCCCTCGCCGTAGTCAATGACCTTGGACCAGCGCCCGACGCGCATCCATTCGACTACGCTGTCGGGCTGGTCCTGGCAGAGGTCCGTGCCGATCCCGAGGTGTTCGGCGCCATAGCGATCCGCCGCATCGGCGATCATGGCGCAAAATCTCTCCAGGGTGCAGTTCGATCCACCCGCCAGGTGATGTGGATAAATGGAAAAGCCCAGCATCCCCCCTGCCCCGGTCAGCGCCTTGAGCACGGTGTCGGATTTGTTGCGGAGCGCCGGGTGCCACCAGTGCGGGTTAGCGTGGGTAATGGCGATTGGGCGGGTGGAATGCGCGATCGCCTCCAGCGTGGAGCGTTCGGCGGAATGGCTCATGTCCACGACCATGCCGACGCGGTTCATCTCGCGGACCACCTGTTTGCCCATGCGGGTAAGGCCGGTGTCCTCATCCTCGTAACAGCCCGTGGCCAGAAGTGACTGGTTGTTATAAGTGAGCTGCATGAAGCGGATGCCCAGCTGGTGGCAAATCTCGACCAGTCCGATGTCGTCCTCGATGGGGCTCGGGTTCTGAAAGCCGAAGAAGATCGCTGTGCGGCCCTCCGCTTGCGCACGACGGACGCAGGCGGCGCTGGTACCTTTGAAAATCAGGTTGGGATGATCCTCGAACCAGCGATTCCAGCTTTCGAGGTTCAGCACCATCTCGCGAAAGCTCTCGTGGTAGGCGATGGTGACATGCACCGCATCAACTCCGCCCTCGCGCATCTGGGCGAATACCTTCGGCGAGAAATTGGCGTATTGCAGGTTGTCAATGAGCGGCGCTTTCATGCGGTCATCTTGGCCCGGCAATGTGGGCCGCTCAATGTCGAAAACGACGCTGCACGTGCTTTGGCGGCACTTGTCGCATCGGCGGGCATTGCTTTCGCGGCTGGCCTGACCGAGTGTCGGCGCAAGAGGAGCCGACCCAATGCCCAGCGAAAAGACCATCGAATATTTCTACTCTGCACATTCCGCTTACGCCTATCTCGGCGCCTGGGAACTGGACCGCATTGCTACAGAGGCAGAAGCCAAGGTGGTCCATCGCCCCTTCGACTTCGGGCCCGTCATCGCCGCAACCGGGGCCAAGGGGTTCAGGGAACGGACCCAGGCTCACATCGACTATTTCTTCGGGCGCGACATGTATCGCTGGGCGGAGGTCCGGGGGCTGCCGATGGTCCGGCACCGGCCCACGCATCACGACAATCCCCTCGATCTGGCGAACGGAGCGATCATCGCGGCGGGCGAACACGCAAATGTGCTCAGCCGGGCGATCCTGCAGGCGCATTGGCGGGACGATGCGGATATTGCGGATACAGGTACATTGCGGCGGATTGCCGAGGAAGTCGGGCTTGATGGTGAGGCACTGATGAAGGCAGCGAAAAGCGACGACGTTCAGGCGCAGCACCGGGCCAATACCGACGAGGCGATTTCGCGGTCCGTTTTCGGGTCGCCCACCTATTTCGTGGACGGCGATATGTTTTACGGACAGGATCACCTGTTCATGGTGGAACGGGCGCTTGCGCGTCCCTTCGCCCCTTAACGGGGGCCCTTCACAGAGATTTACGACCGCCAGCACCTTGGGATAGAGCGGAAGGCAGACAGGGAGAGAATCGATGGCCATGCCCGTGCAGCGATCTTACGATGTGGTGATCGTCGGCGGCGCCATCTACGGCTCCTCGCTTGCCTGGTGGCTAAGCCAGATGCCCGGCTTCGGCGGCAGCGTTCTGGTGGTGGAGCGTGACACTACCTATCAGTTCGCCTCGACCAGCCACACAAATTCATGCATCCGGCAGCAGTTCTCGAACGAGACCAACATTCGCATCTCGCAATTCGGCGCGGAATTCATCAAGAATTTCCGTGACTTCATGGGAGGCGACCCAGAGGTGCCGAACCTGACGCTGCAAAGCTTCGGATATCTCTACCTTGCCGACAACGCGGCCTTTGCGAAGGTCTTGCACCAGAGCCAGCAGATACAGTCGGCCCTCGGCGCGCAGACGCAGCATATGACCCGGGACGAGATCGCGGCGGCCTATCCGTTCTACAACCTCGACGGCATCATCGCAGGCAATCACAGCACCGTCGACGAGGGCTATTTCGATGGCGGGACCATGTTTGACTGGTTCAAACGGATGGCCCGGCGCAACGGGGTCACCTACCTGCACGACGAGGTGATGGGCCTGTCTCTCAACGGCGCGGGAACGCGGGTCGAGGGGGTGATGCTGAAGTCGGGCCAGACGATTGCCTGCGGAACGCTGGTCAATGCCTCGGGGCCGCGGGCGGTGGCGACGTCGCGGATGGCCGGGATCGAACTGCCGGTGCGGCCGCGCAAGCGCTATTCGTACGTCTTCGCCGCCGCCGAGCCGTTGGAACAGGACCTGCCGCTCACTATCGACCCCTCGGGCGTGCACGTGCGCTCGGACGGGAAGTATTACCTTGCCGGCTGCCCTCCGGACGACGACCCTGATGTAGCCTACGACGACTTTGCCTTCGACCACACGATCTGGGAGGAAAAGGTCTGGCCGGCCATCGCCACACGCATCCCGGCCTTCGAGCGGGTGAAAGTGATCAACGAATGGGTGGGCCACTACGCCTATAACACCTTCGACCAGAACGCGATTCTCGGGCCGCACACGAAAGTCGGGAATTTCCTATTCATGAACGGCTTCTCCGGCCACGGCCTGCAACAAAGCCCTGCCATCGGGCGCGGCGTGGCCGAGTACATCACCTACGGCGCCTACCGCACGCTTGACCTGGCACCGTTCCATTACGCGCGGCTTGAGACCGGGCGCGCTTTCGTCGAAAAAGCGGTCATCTGAAGACAAGGGGAATGCCATGAAACTGAAGAAACTGGTGCTGACAGGCGCCGCCGGGCGTCTGGGATCGCATCTGCGGGAACCGCTTTCCAAGATGTGCGATGAGCTGCTGAGCACGGATATCGTCGACGAGATCGGCACGCTCTATCCCGGCGAAAGCTACGTGAAGGCGGACCTTGCCAGTTTCGAGCAGATCGAACCGCTAATGGCGGGCGCGGACATGGTCGTGCATTTAGGAGCGATCGTGGATGAGCGCCCGTTCGAAGAGATGCTGGGCCCGAATTTCGTGGGTTCCTACAACATCTGGGAGGCAGGGTACCGCCACGGGGTGCGCCGGGTGGTTTATGCCTCTTCCATCCACGCGGTCGGCATGTACCCCAAAACCGAGTGTATCGGCACGGATGTCCCCCACCGGCCAGATACTTTCTACGGGCTGGCCAAATGCTTCACCGAGGACCTTGGGCGGATGTACTGGGAGAAGCGGCAGATGGAGTCCGTGCATCTGCGCATCCTGAGTGCCGCGCAGGTGACGAACTCCCGCGCGTTGGGGTCATGGCTGTCCTACGATGACCTGATCCAGCTGGTCACCCGGGCCATCGATACGCCCGTTGTCGGTTTCACCATTGTTTATGGTGTGTCGAACAACGATCGTGCACCGGTGGACAACGCGAAGGCGGCATTCCTGGGCTACCGGCCCAAAGACAACGCCGAGCAGTTCGCGGAGGAAATCCTCGCCGCTCAGGGACCCGCCGACCCGATGGACCCCGGCACGATGTGCCACGGCGGCCCTTTTGCATCAATCGAACTGGGGCAAAGCTTGATCGCGAGCATGGGAATCATCGACGATCGAAAGAAAACCTGAGCTGAGAAGCCACTCGGGCCAGATTGGCAAATTTTTTTTCGAGCCTTTCCCATCGACCTGAGAAAGCGGTGGGAAGGTGCTTCGAAATGAAATGGTTGACGATTTCCACCACGGGTTGAAGCAATAAAATAAAGGGCTTGGTGCCTATCCGTTTCGCGGGACCCCCTCGCAAACGGTAGAGGGGGGCTGCCCGCCAGATTGCTTTAAGCTTCGAATATCGACTGATTTCAGAAACAGTACAGGCATTTAGCCCCCTATTAATTCTTCATTTGCCCAAATTGTGCCATAGTTGGAATGCATCTTTCCAATGTCGAAGTATTTCCGGCGTCATCCTTGATCTGGACGTTGCCGCAAGTTGGAGAGAAAGATGCAAATCCTGGCCGTCGATGATGATCCGATCATCCTGGAGCTGCTCAAGCAATTCATGGTTGCCGTCGGAGGTCACAGCCTCAGCGTGGCATTGTCCGGCGCGGAAGCGCTCGAAATGATCAATGCCGAGAACGCGCCCCGTTTCGACTGTTTCCTCTTCGACATCCAGATGCCCGGCATGGACGGGATCGAACTGACCCGCCGGATGCGCGAGACGGCGCGCTACGCCGACACACCGGTACTGATGCTCACCGCCATGGCCGACAAGCGCTACGTGGACAATGCCTTTGCGGCGGGTGCGACCGACTACGTCACCAAGCCTTTTGAGGTCTCCGAGTTGAAGGCGCGCATCGGTCTGGTCGAAGGGCTGGTCGCGGCGCGCCAGTCGCGTACCAAGAAGATTTTCGCGGCGCAGGCGATGCCCGAGCAGCCGAATACTGTTGAGCTTTTTGAGCCGATCTCGATCTACGACGTGGACAACGTCATCGAGTATATGGCGATGCAGAACTATGTCGCCCAGCTTTCGCGCAGCGCGCTCTTCGGATCGACAACCTTCGCCTTCACGATCCGCGAGATCGAGACCTACCACCGGACGATGTCCGCCTTCGAGTTCTTCTCGCTGATCTCGGACGTTGCCGAGGTCATCTCGGACACCTTGATGGGCCATCAGTTCCTCATGTCCTACGCGGGCAATGGGACCTTTGTTTGCGTTACCGAGTCCGGCTGGCGACCGGACGTGGCCAAGCTGATGGACGCCATCAACCTGTCGCTTGCGACCACTGAGCTTTACGACAACACCGGTGAACGACTGCACCCGAGGGTCATCGCGGGTGCGCCCGAGCGGCTGATCTGGAAATCCGGTGCGTCCGTCATGGATGCGCTGGCCACCGCCCACGCCAGCGCCGAAGCAGCAGCGGTTGCGCATATGGACGCGCAAAAAGACTTCTGGGACATGGGAAAATCGGCATGAAGGACATGGTTGACCAACTGCCCGGCCTCGAACGGGTCCGTGAGCGGTTTCTGACGATGCTGGCCGAACGCAAGGAACGCATCGCGACCCACGCACTGGGCGCATGGGAAGGCGAGACACTCGAGGAGGTGAACGGCAACCTCGCCTCGGCGCAGGCAATCCTGCACCAGATCGCGGGCACGGCCGGATCGCTCGGCTTCGCGCCGCTTGGGCAAAGCGCGCATGCCTGCGAAAACGAAATCATCGCGCACCTCGAAGGCCCTGATGCGGATCTCGCGATTTGCCCAGGTGAACTGATCTTTTTCCTCGATAATTTCGTCGGAGCCTGCGACGCGTTGCTGGAAAGCCGCGACTAGGCTGCATCGAAACCATGAAGCCGCTCCTGCCCCGGACCCCGTCCGGGGTTTCGTTTGGTCCGATTGTGACGAATTTAATCTCGAGCCGCAGGCGTGACCCATGCAGGGGCCATCCTGTCCTTTAGCCCGTCAGCCTCCGAGCACTGCCTTGATCTGATCTGCCAGCGACATCGGATCGAAGGGCTTGCTGATCACGTCTGCGGCACCGGCATCACGAAGCTCATCCAGTTCCGCAGCCTGCGCCCGAGCCGTCATGAAGATCGCCGGTACATCCGCCAGATGCGGCATCTTGCGCATCTCTTCCAACGTCTGCCGACCGGTCAGCCCCGGCATCATCATGTCCAGGAGAATGACATCCGGGGTGAAATCCTTGACCTGCGCCAGCGCATCCTCACCCGAGACACATTGCGTGACCTCGAACTCGCCCGACAGGCTCAATGACATTTCGGCGATTTCCCGGATATCGGCGTCGTCTTCGACGTGCAGCAATTTGATCATCGGTGCCCCCTGTTACGAGGCCACGCGCAAATCGTCCTCACGCTGTTCATCGCTACCCAACCTCGCCGTTTTCGGCAGGACGAAATAGAACGTCGTGCCCACCCCTTCTTTGGTTTTGAACCCTATCGTACCAGCGAGGCTTTCGACAATAGCCTTGCAAATGCTCAGGCCAAGTCCGGTGCCGCCCTTGACGGCGCGATCGGAGTTCTTGAGGTCCGCGAAGCGCTGGAAAATCTTGTGATGGTCCTCGAAGGGAATGCCCGCGCCCTGGTCTGTCACGGCGACGCGCACCTGTTCTCCCTGGTCCTCGACGCTGATCGAGACCCGCCCTCCGGGCTTGGAGAACTTGCAGGCATTCGAAATGAGGTTTGTCAGCACCTGTATGATCCTGTTGGGATCGGTGACGACATGGATGGGCGTCTCGGCTCCGGAAACGGATACGTCGATGGCGAAGCGCTGGTGCAGCATGTGATTTGCCGCGTTGGTCTCGAGCACCAGACCGGAAAGATCGACCCGGCGCTGTTCGAATTCCATGCGCCCGGTGCTGATTTTTTCGAGATCGAGAATGTCGTTGATGATCAGGACGAGGCGATCTGCATTGCGGTGCGCGATTTCCAGGAGGCTGAGCGCGCGATCGGGCAACTCGCCCGCGGCCTTTGACAGGAGCAGCCCCATGGAGCCCTTGATCGAGGTCAGCGGCGACCGCAGTTCGTGACTGACCATGGAGATGAAATCGGACTTCTGGCGCTCCTCCAGCAGCCGCTCTGACATGTCGTTGAGCAGGATCAGGAAGCGGTCGGCGTGATTGCCGACGCGCAGGAACTTGATGGTGACGTAGAAGGGCGTGCCGTCAAGCTCCGTCTCGACGCAGCCGATGCTTTCGTCGCTCTCCCGCAGACTTTCGCAGGCGTCCAGGATGGCTTGCGCGTGCTCGAGATGGCGGATGTCCTCGATCCCCTTCCCAGAGATATCGAGGTCCGACCAGCCCGCACGGCGCAGCGCGGTCTTGTTCATGTACGTGAAGCGGAAAGTATTTGCGTCCAGTATCCAGATATCGTCGCGCAGCTCGTCCAGCGCCTCGACCGTTTCATGCTCGGCCATCAGCTTGTTCATGCGCGTGATATCCGTCCGCGCCGAGATGGAGCCGACCCAGCCCCCCTTCTCGTCGAACAGCGGAATAACCGTCGTGTGGGTGACGATGATGCGTCCGTCCGCGCGGCGCAGCGGTGTCTCGCCCTGCCAGGTCTCGCCGCGCACGAGGTGATTGCGGATCTGATTGGCCAGCATGTGTCCATCGTTATCGGAATAGAGCATTTTGACCGGCTTGCCGATCAGCTCTTCGCGGGCGTAACCCGTGATCTCGACCATCTGGTCGTTGACCTCGGTCAGCAGGTTATTGGAATCGACCACGTTGACCATGACGTGCCGATCGAGCGCGATCAGCCGTTGCGACAACGAAAGGTTCTCGGACGAAATGGATTTGACGGTTGCTTTCTTGGACAGCAGGAGCGGGGTGATACTGGCCAGCGCGATGGCGCCTGCCGCCGGTACAATCTGGGCTGCCGTGCCCGACAGAAGCGCCTGTGCCGACAGGTACCAACCTCCGGACAGGAGCCCGCCCGCGATGACGGCAGCGCCTTGTGTTTTCATGTCTGCCAGTCGCATGACGTACCGAACTTCCACAGTCAAACAGTCCTCGCGGATTGTGTAGATTTCAGCGACAATCCACGCACTTCTGGACTATTTGATGCAGGAGCAAGGTGTCGATATTAAGGCATCAAATGTGATTTTCGAAATGTCGTCGGCATGTTTATGACGCACGCGCGACATCACCACAGACATACCTGGCAAGAGTGTCAAGATCGGTCCGCGACTTTTCCAGATCCGCGTAAAGTCGGCGGTCATTGCGCGCACTTGGGTCGGCGGAAAGGCCCACCACCCGGATATCGTCCTGGCTCTTATGGATTTCATCCAGCAACCCAAGAACGTCGCCCTCCGCATGGGAGCAATCGACAATCAGCACTTCGTAGCTGTTCTTCTCGAGCGCGGCCCGCGCGCGTGGAACGCTTCGGACATGGGTGATATCGGCAATCGGCCCGAGACCCGAGCGCAGGATTTCGGCAAAATCCTCGTCATCCTCAAGATGCAGTACGCGCAGTTTCTCATCCTGATCAGACCGACTCGGCACCGCTGTCGCTACCGGAAGCGTCTGATCAGCGGGCGTCAGGGCGATCGGGTAGGTGAACCAGAACACCGTGACCTTGTTGGGGATACTCTCGAAACCAATCTCTCCGCCGTGGCGGCGAACGATCTGCCGCGTGATGTTAAGCCCCAGACCTGTTCCGCCCCGGGCGCGGGTATCGGACGCATCGGCCTGCGAAAAGGCGCCGAACATCTTCGGCTTGAAATTCTCAGGCACGCCCGGGCCGGTGTTCTGCACATAGACGATCGCCCTGCCATCAAGCATCTCGGCCTTGACGACGACGGCGCTGTCTTCGTCGGAATACTTGCAGGCGTTTGAGATCAGGTTGAAGAGCACCTGCTTGGTACGGCCAAGATCGCCGTTGACCCAGAGCGGCGTGTCGGGGACGTCGACGGTCAACGTGTTCTTGTGGGTGATGGCGAAGGGGGTCATCTCCTTGGCCGATTGCACGATCAGCATGTTCAGGTCGAGCGGTGCGAAATCGAAGTTCACCTCGCCGGACGAGATTTTCTCGAGGTCAAGGATGTCATTGACAATGGCGGTAAGGCGGTCGGTGTTGGAGCGCGCGATCTCGATCAGGCGGTGGTTCGCGGCACTGAGATCGTTCTTCTCCGACGCCAGGATCAAGCCCAGCGCCCCCTTGATCGAGGTCAGCGGCGTGCGGAGTTCGTGGCTGACAGTCGCGACGAATTCGTTCTTCGTCTGTTCGAGTTTCTTTTGGTCGGTGATGTCATTGACCTGGGCGATGAAGACGTTGTTGCCAAGGTTCTTGTCATAGGTCCAGGAAATGTTCAGCAGGCCCCAGAGTTCTTCTCCGCGGGCGTTCCGCAAGCGATGCTCGGCGGTGTAGATCCCGCCCAGTTCGCCGTTCATGAGGCCCATCACCCCCTGGTAGATCTTCTTTAACTCTTCACTTGGCAAGATGTCGGATATGCTGACATCTCTCAGCATTGCTTCCTCTTCCCGGCCAACAAGATTGCAGAACGCCTGGTTGACGCCGGTAAAGCGGCCTTCATCGTCCATTAGGGCCATCCCGATGGGCGCCGCGGCAAGCACTTGGCGGAACCGCTGCTCGCTCACTTCAAGGGCGTTGCGAGAATGGCGCAGTTCGGTGACATCGGTCTGGGTGCCGATCATGCGCAACGCCTTGCCGCGCGCATCCCGTTCGACGATCACGGCATCGGAGCGCATCCAGCGCCACTCGTCATTCGGAAAGGCCATACGGAATTCCGATATGGACCGGGGGGTTCTGCCCTCGATGCAACCGGCATCAGCAGCTTGGAGGATCGGAAGGTCATCAGGATGAATGCGGCTCAGGAATTCCTGCTGCGTATCAAGATCGACGCCGCGCGGAACGCCCATGAGATCGCGCCAGCTGTCCGATACATCTGACTTGCCCGTCTCGAGGTCGATATCGAATACGCCGATGCGCGCACCTTGAAGTGCCAGATCGTAGGAGGTCTTGGTCTTGCGGATTTCGGCCTGTGCGGCGTGTTCGGCCGTCAGGTCGCGGACGATCGCCGTGGTGCGCCCAACGCCTTCGGAAGTGCTCCAGCTGTTGCGCTGAACATCGAGCACAAGCCCCGAGCCCGCCTTGGTCACCCCGACCGCGTTGTGATGCTCACCAGACCCTTCGATGTCCGTGACAATGTCCTGGAACCTGAGCGCCGTTATCTCGGCGCCGTCGTAGCCGAAACAGTTTTGCGCGGCCTGGTTGGCAAAGAGTATTCTGTCCTTCGCATCCAGGATCAGGACCGCCGTCACCGCGTTCTCAATGACAGACCCGTTCTCGCGCTCGCGGGCGGAAATTTCTCGGGTCCGCATCGCGGCCAGTTCACTGAGCGCCTCGCTACGGATACGCATATTGCGCATCGTGAACACCAGCATCACCGTCAGCAGGAGCCCCGCGATGGCAATCGTAAAGGGAATGGCGCTGCTGACCGCGCTGTCGAACTCCGGCGTACTGACAAAGAGCACGGTCCACGTGCGACCGAAGCTGTCGAATTCGTACCGGGTGCTGTAATCCCCCGAAAACACGTCCTCGCCACCCGACGCGTAGATAATAGCATCCCGGTCTGTCGTGATGCCGTCGAAAACCGCGAAATGAAAGCTGTTGCCCTCGGCGTCGCTCAGATTGCTGAGCAGGTTGGTGCCCACGAAGGGAGCATAGACCCAGCCGCGAAACCCGGATGCGCCGGCTGGACGCGCCTGCGCCAGGCTTTCTTCCCAGTAGAGGGGCCGCAGGAGCAGGAAACCCGGTTTCTTGGTCGCATCCTGAACCAGAAGGATACGTGGGGTCAGGCGCGGCTCGCCCGTGGCCCGGGACTCGTTTGCAGCGTTCCGTCGGCCACCTTCGAAGGTGATATCGAGGCCGAGAGCTTCCTTGTTGGGCCCAAGCGGCGAAATCCGGACGATGACGAAACGCTCGTCTCCCATCGTGTCGGGATGAATCTCGAGCCCTGGTGTGCCCATCGCGGCCATCCGGGCCTTGAGCGCGTCTTCATCGCCCGACCTGATCGGCTCTATGAAACCGATGCCGTTGATACCGGGCAGGAACTCGGCGATTTCGAGCGTATCGACGTAGTTGTCGAAATCGGTGGCGCTCACGTGGTCGGAGGCACTGAGAAAGGCTGCAGCACCATTGAGGCTTTGCAGGTAGGTCCGCATCCGATTCTTCAGGGCATCGAATGTACCGACCGTGGCACGCTCGAATTCTCCGGAGGCAAGGGCTTGGTTATAGTTGACGCTGCTCGTGCAGAGGATCGCTGTCACCAGAAGACAGATCACAATGAGCAGTATTTCAAGCCTGCGCAATTTGTGCTCGCCCTTTCAGTACACCCCCAAGTCCGGTGGCGCCGCTACCCTCGAAAGCCGGCTATTCCGCCCGCATTATTTTTCTATATTTCTATCAAGGGTTGGTAAGGGCTTATTGTCAATGTTGCAACCCGAAGCCACCCCGACGCAGCGGAATTGTTGCACCTTTGCCAAGACCTGTGCTTCTGCTGGACTGCGGATCGGAAGCGGCTCCCCTCGCAGGCGAACGGAACCTTTCCGATGCGCGTAGACCTTGTTGAAACCTTCCGCTAGCATCAGATTTCACAAGGGGAGGAGCATATCTGCCAAGCGCACGTGCCAGAATAGGTGCGGCCGCGGTACGCCCATTCCCGAAAGAATGACAATAACTGTGCCAGACGGGCCCGCAGTGAAAGGAATTGAGTTTGACCGACGCGCAAAAACTTGAACGGATTCCAATGCCGGACAAAGCTCCGTTGCTGGGCAATGTCCTTTCTGTCGACAAGGACCAGCCGCTGCAGAGCCTGATGGATCTGACGCGCAAGCTGGGCCCCATCATGCGGATGGACATGATGGGCACGCCGCTGGTGGTGGTGTCGGGACATGACCTTGTGGATGAGCTTTGTGACGAGAGCCGCTTTGACAAGGCGGTGCGCGGGTCCCTGCGCCGGGTCCGCGCGATCGGGGGCGATGGCCTGTTCACAGGTGACACGCAGGAGCCAAACTGGTCAAAAGCGCATAACATCCTGCTGCCCACCTTCTCGCGCCAGGCGATGTCGAACTACATGCCGATGATGCTGGATGTTGCGGGCCAGCTTTGCATGAAGTGGGAGCGCCTGAACGCCGATGACGAGATCGACGTTGTGCATGATATGACGGCGGTCGCGCTCGATACCATCGGCATCTGCGGCTTCAACTACCGTTTCAATTCCTTCTACCGCGAGGATTACCACCCCTTCATCAACGCGCTCACCCGCACGCTTGAGACCTGCATGATGCAGCGCGGCCTGCCGTTCGAGCAGACTTTGCTCAAGCGGCGCATCGACCAGATGGAAAAAGACGTCGCCTACATGAACAACCTCGTCGATGATATCATCGCCGAGCGGCGCAAGACCGGCGGGTCGGGTGAGAACGACCTGCTGAATTACATGCTGGAAGGCGTGGACAAGGTCACGGGCGAGAAGCTGTCGGATGAGAATATTCGCTATCAGATCAACACCTTCCTGATTGCGGGGCATGAGACGACCTCGGGGTTGATGTCGTTTACGCTTTACTATCTGCTCAATCATCCCGATGTGCTGGCCAAGGCCTACGAGGAGGTTGACCGGGTGCTGGGGCGCGATATCTCGGTCATGCCGACGCTGAAGCAGGTGAACCAGTTGCAGTACGTGAGCCAGATCCTGCTGGAGAGCTTGCGGCTTTGGCCCACTGCACCGGCGTTTTCGCTCTACCCTTACAAGGACGAGGTGATCGGCGGGAAGTACAAGCTGAAGGAGCGGACGTTTACCACGGTGCTGACGCTCATGCTGCACCGGGACAAGTCCGTCTGGGGCGAGAAGGCGGAAGAGTTCAACCCTGACAACTTCTCGAAGGAGGCGGTCGCGGCGCGACCCGTGAACGCCTACAAGCCCTTCGGCAACGGCCAGCGCGCCTGTATCGGCCGGCAGTTTGCCATGCAGGAAGCGGTGCTGGTGATGGGCATGATCCTGCAGCGGTTCGAGTTGATCGACCACACCGATTACAAGCTGAAGATCAAGGAATCGATGTCGATCAAGCCTGACGGCTTCAAGATGAAGGTGCGGTTGCGCAAGGATATCCAGCGTTCGACGCTGGTGCCCGGCGCCGTGCCCGAGGGCGAAAGCCATGCGGGCGGTCTCTCGGACAGCGCCAAGCGGCCCAACCACGGCACGCCCGCGCTCATTCTTTACGGCTCGAACTTGGGGACGACCGAGGATTATGCGCGCGATCTGGCGCGGTCTGCGGATATGGCGGGCTTTGATGTGACGCTGGCGCCGCTTGATGAGTATACCGACAAGCTGCCGAAGAATGGCGCAGTGATCATTGCCACGGCGTCCTACAACGGCACACCGCCGGATAATGCGCAGAAATTCGTGCAGTGGCTGGAAAACGCGCCCGATGGTGCGGCAGAGGGTGTGAATTTCGCTGTGTTCGGCTGCGGGCATTCCGACTGGGCCGCGACCTTTCAGGCGACACCGCGCACGATTGACGAGCGGCTGGAGATGCTGGGCGGTAAGCGGATCGCGGCGCGTGCAGAAGGCGATGCGCGCGACGATATTGACGAACAGTTCGAGGCCTGGGCCGGTGGGCTTTGGCCGCAGGTGGCGGATGCGCTGGGGCTTGAGATCGATCTGAGCGACACGGGGGCTTCGGAGCCGCTCTATCAGGTAGAGGTGTTGTCGGGGGCGGATGCCAATCCGGTGGCGGCTGCGGCTGGCGCCAAGCCGGTGACGATCCGCGAAAACCGCGAGTTGCAGAATTTCGAGGCCTCGCACCGGTCGACCCGCCATATCGAGGTCGATCTGGCACCGGGCATGACCTACCGCACGGGGGATCACCTGAGCGTTGTGCCACGTAACTCGGATGCCTTGGTGGCCCGTGTGCTGCGCCGCTTTGGCTATGGGGCGGATACGCAGGTGCGGCTGCACACGACATCGGAGGAGCACAGCCAGCTGCCCACCGGCCACGCGGTGAGCGTGGCCAAGCTGCTGACCGATACGGTGGAGTTGCAGCAGCCCGCGTCACGCAAGGACGTGGCGACGCTGGCGCGCTATACCGAGTGCCCGAAATCAAAGCCTGCTTTGGAAGCGCTGGCCGAGGACGGTTACAAGGCGGAGGTGCAGGCCAAGAGGGTGAGCGTCCTGGACCTGCTGAAGAAGTTCCCCGCCTGCGAGGTGCCTTTCGGTGTCTTCCTTGAGCTGATGCCGCTGATGAACCCGCGCTATTACTCGATTTCTTCTTCGGCCGTGCAGAGCCCCGAGCGCTGCTCGATCACCGTTGGCGTGGTGGATGAGGCCGCGATTTCGGGCAATGGGCAGTTCAAGGGGGTTTGTTCGAATTACCTCAAGGACAACCCGGCGGGCACGACCATTCAGGCCAGCCTGCGCGGCACATCAGACGGCTTCCGCCTGCCGGAGGATGCCAGCGTTCCGGTGATCATGGTCGGCCCCGGCACGGGCATCGCGCCTTTCCGCGGCTTCCTGCAGGAGCGGGCGGCGCTGAAGGCAGATGGCAAGGACCTGGGCGAGGCGATGCTGTTCTTTGGCTGCCGTCATCCGGATCAGGATTACATCTATCGCGACGAGTTGGAGGGCTTTGCCAAGGACGGGCTATGCGATCTGAAGGTCGCCTTCTCGCGGCAGGAAAAGTCCAAGGTCTATGTACAGGATTTGATCCGGGCCGAGCGGGACCGCGTCTGGGAGTTAATCCAGAAGGGTGCAAAAATCTTCGTCTGTGGCGATGGCAGCCGGATGGAGCCTGACGTGCGCCGGGCGCTGAGCCTGATCTATTCGGAAGAAATGGACGTGGGTGCCGAGGCGGCGGATGCCTGGATGGACCAGATGATGACCGACAACCGGTATGTGCTGGACGTCTGGGTGTCGACCTAAGACCAAGGCATCGCTTGTCATTGGCGGTGGCGGGCCATACTGCTGAAGGTCTGAAACAACGACCCGGCGCAGATGACCCCCACCTCCCCTTCCCTTTTCACGGGCTATGCCGCTGCGTGGATCATCGTGTTCGTCTGGTCTGGCTGGCTGATCGTGAGCCGGGTGGCCGAGAACAGCGGGCTCACGATTTATGACCTTGCCGCGCTGCGCTATGGCTTGGCCGCTTTGGTGGGGGTGCCGCTGTGCTATTTCTATAGGGATTGGCAGAAGCTGAGCCTGAAGCAGATCGCGGGGCTGTCCTTTATCCTGGGGCCGATTTACATCCTTTGCGTTTTCGCGGGCTTTCTTTTTGCGCCTGCGGCCCATGGCGGCATCTTTATGAATGGGGTGCTGCCGCTGGTCGGTATCGTCATCGGATTTGCCCTGTTCGGCAACCGGCCAAGCCAGCGCCAGACTTGGGGAGGCGTTCTGATCTTCGTCTCAGCACTGGCTTTGGGATTGGACCGAAGTGGCGCGGGGACCGAAAACGCATGGGTCGGCGACCTGCTGTTCATGGTGGGCGCGGTCTTCTTTTCGTTCTACGTCGTGCTCTCGGAGCGCTGGCAGATCAATGCGATCCAGATCATCTTTTGCGGGACGGTGGTGAATGCGGTGATCTACCTGCCAATCTGGGCGCTGTTTCTGCCCTCTGGTCTGGCGGAGGCACCGGCGGGGCCGCTTCTTTTGCAGGCCATTTATCAGGGTTTCGTGCCCAACCTGATGGGCCTTCTGTTCATCGCCCACGCCTCGAGACGGATTGGCACCGTAAGCACATCTTCGATTCTGGCGGCAGTGCCCGGGATGGGCGGGCTGCTGGGGTGGATGATCCTTGGCGAGGCTTTGAGTGGTGTCAGCCTTGTCGCGCTTGGGATGCTGACTGTTGGCCTTTTGATCGCGGTACGCAGCCGCAGGCCGAAACCATGGGTGTGATCAAAAAAGAAGAAAACCCGCGGGGAGGACGCGGGCTTTCTCTTTATGGGCTCTTCACCCCGACGGGGGAGGAAGGGAAAGCTTAGGCAGCTTTCTTGTCGGAGGAGGGCCACATCTTGGCGTAACCTTCGCGGACCGAGGTCATGTTCTCGGAGGCGACGTCACGGACGTAGTCATAGGCTGCGCGCACGTGCTCCATGTTCTGGGCGGTGTGCTCGCGGACGTACTCGGACTGGATCTTGGCTGCTTCGTTCAGCGACTTTGCTTCGGCCAGTTTCTCAACGGCGGCCAGCGTGTGGTTCACGTTGGCGAAAGCTGCTTCGGCGATGCCACCCAGGATGTTTGCGTAGCCGGTTGCGGCGCGCTTGAGGGTGTTTTCCAGCTGCGAGTTGTAATTCTTCGTCGTGTTGTAGACGCTCTCGGCACGCTCTTGCGCGGTCTCGGCGGAGCGCTTGACGAATTCACGTGCACCTTCGGTGACTTTGCTGGTCACTTCGTTGGTGGTTTCTTTTGCAACTTTGGTTGCTTTGGTTTCGGTCTTCGCGGTCATTTGTTCATCCATTCTTTTCTAAGCCATGTCTGGGTCCCGATTGCTCATCAACCCGGGATGACCTGTATATAGGACAGCCAATGCTGCACTGCAACATTTTCCGGAAGTGACGTGGCGTCGCGAAACGTCAACTTCATATTTTTTATTCATTATCAGTAATTTATGTCATTTTCTCCTTTTTTTCGAAGAGGCACCCACTAACGATTCCGCCATGCTGCAATGCGGCATAATGCACTGATTTGACGACGGACTCCCTCCCGATGCTGCGGGGCAGCATGTTGATTGCGCCCGTGGTGATGCTAGGTGTAGAAGCACTTGGGCAGGAAAAGGCGAGGAGGCGGATGCGCGATCTTGAAGCACAGGAAATCGTCAGGCTGGCGGCGCTGAAGCGGATCAAGATGCTGGCGACGCTGGTCTTGCTGGCCTGCTTCCTGGTGCTGGTGCTGACAAAGGTGCTGGAGGCGCAGTTTCCCTCTCTGGCCATTGTCGCGGCCTTTGCCGAGGCCGCCACCATCGGTGGGATCGCTGACTGGTACGCGGTGGTCGCTATTTTCAAACGGCCTTTGAACCTGCCCTTCCCGCACACCGCGATCATTCCGAACAACCAGCACCGGATCGCGGACAATCTTGGCGGGTTTATCGAGAACAACTTCCTTGCGCGTGAACCGGTACAGGCGAAGCTGCGCGAGATCGATTTTGCCGGCGAGATGTCGCACTGGCTGTCTTCTCCGCAGCGGGCGCAATCGCTGGCCCGGTTCATCGTGCGCCTGATCCCGCAGCTTCTGTCTTCGATCGACGAAAGGGGGCTGGTGCGCTTTGCTTCCGAGCGGGTCTCCGGTCAGTTGGCCAATACCGATATCGCGCCGCTGGTGGGTGATGTGATGACGTCGTTCACCAAAGAAGGGCGGCATCAGAAGCTGCTGGACGAGGTGATTACCGCGATGCATCGGTTCCTGAACAATCAGGACACGCTCGACGTGATCCGGGAGAAGGTTCAAAACGAATTGCCGCTGTTGTTCAACCTTTTCCAGGGGGACCGGCTGGTGCTGAACCGGCTGGTGCATGCGGCGACAGAGCTGCTGGACGAGATCAAGGACGATAAGGATCATCCGCTGCGGACGGAGTTCGAAACCTTCCTCAAGGATTACATCCGCCGGACCAAGCGCACCAAGACCTTTGCCAAAAGAGTTGAAACGCTGAAACAGCAATTGCTGGCGCGAAAGGAGCTGGCGCAGGCAGCAGAAAGCATCTGGGAGAACCTCCGGCGCTATGTGCTGGAGGACGTTGAGAAAGAGGATTCGGTGCTGCTGGCACGCATGACGGACCTTTTTGTCGACATCGGCACCACATTGGAAAGCGAACCTGACCTGCGCCGGGACATCAACGAGGGCATGGTGACGGTGCTGTCCAACCTTGTCGAGGAACAGCGGGGCAACATTTCCCTTTACGTCGCGGAGCAGGTGAAGAGCTGGGATATCAAGCAGCTTCTTACGCTGATCGAGGTGAACGTGGGTCGCGACCTGCAATACATCCGGTTCAACGGGATGATCATCGGCGGGTTTGTTGGGGTCGTGCTCTACCTTGTGGAACATCTGCTGTTGCCGTGACCCGGCTTGCTCCCTAAGCTTGTCCAAACTTCAACCGATGCGGCGGAGGCCCTCATGGCAGACAAGAAAAGCAGTAACCCTTTCATGGACATGTTCGAAAGCTTCGGCTCGAACCTCAATATCCCCAGCCCGGACCTCAGCAAGCTGATGGACGAGCACCGCAAGAACCTCGAGGCGCTGCAGGCGGCGGCGCACGTGGGCTCGCAAACTTCGCAGGAGCTGATGGCCAAGCAGCGCGCGGCGCTGGAGACGGCTTTGGCTGACATCGCGGACGCGGTGCAGGAGGCACAGGCGAGCGGGGCCGATCCGCAGGCCATGATGACGTCGCAGATGGAGATGGCGAAGCGATCCTTCGACACGACGGTCAAGAATGCGACCGAGATGTCGCAGCTGGTTCAGCAGGGCAGCACGGATGCCTTCGAGATCATGAAGAACCGGGTGATGGAGAGCATTTCGGAGATCACGGGCAACAAGAAGGGCTGAGACACGCCTTTTGAAACGCCAAAGGCCGGGCATCGTGCCCGGCCTTTCTGTTTGAGCGGGGAAGTTCCTAGAGCGCGTAAGTCGGCTTACCGTAGACGGCGGCCCGGATCCCGTTGCGATGGAATTTTGTCCATTTCCCTTCGGGCTGCGCAAGGCGATCGGCGATAGCATAGACAGCGGCCGGGTGGTGGCCGAGGCCGCAGTGGCTTGCCTTCACCTCGATATTCTCGGTGATCTCGCTTTCCGCTTCGATGCAATTCTGCCAGGCGCAGATGCCGTCGGTCTTCGAGTAGATTGCCGTCGTCGGCACCGGCGGCGGCAGATGGATCGCCCCGCCCATGTGCTTGTGGCCGTCATCCACGCTTTGGCCACTGGCCATCTGGTAGACGCGCCAGGCGTTGGTGGCGCGGGGATCGCCCCGGAAGGGGCTGCCCATGGAGATGACCTGTCGGACATGGTCGGGCATCATCTTGGCCAGCTGGCGGGCATAGATGCCGCCAAGGCTCCAGCCCACAAGGCTCACCTTTTGCTCGTATTTCTCGTGCAGTTCCTCAACACGGGCGATCAGGCCGTCCTCGATTCCGGGTAGCGGGCCGAAGTTCAATCCCAGCTCCCAGCCGTAGGCACGGAACCCCTTAGAACGCAAAAACCGCCGCAGGGCGACGGTCGAACGATCGGAAGTTGTGAGGCCGGGCAGAACCAGGACGGGCTGTCCTTCTCCCCGGGGGGCCAGAGCGGTCAGCGTTGGAAGGGATGCGGCGAAGCCGAATAACTCCGGTATCGCGCGGCCCTCAAGCATCAGTAGCAATCGGCTGGGCGGCGCTGCGGCGGATTGGGCCATATCTCTGCTCCTCAAACGCGCAAGAAAATTGCGCTTTCAGAGCATAAGATAAGCATTATATTTCCATGTCAACGCTTGCCTTGCGTCAACCTCTTGACAATAGGGGATTTTTCTGCACTGCAGCGCGATCTGAAAGCGCTATTCCGCGGCCGCCTGGGCCTTTTCCACCGCCGCGCGCAGTTCCTCGAAGGAGTCGATCATCATACCGGCCAGTTCGTCCACGTCGGGGACCGCCTTGTAATCGCAGGTGATGCCGAAATCGAGGTGGTCGAGGTAACTTTGCACGGTCACGTTCAACGCAACGCCGTGGGTGGCGATGGACACAGGGTAGAGCGCCGTCACCTTTGCGCCTGCACAATAGAGCGGGAACGGGGGGCCGGCATTATTGGAGATGCACATGTTGACGACCTGTGGGACGACGTCCGCCAGCTTGGTCGATCCATAAAGCTGCATCAGCCCAGGGAGCAGCGTAGGCGCACCGATGATGGTGAAATCCGACGGCGCGCCGTCCTTGACGCCCGCCGCCATGGTCTTGGAGGCACCGGATTCCTGCTTGATCTTGTCGAGCCGCTTGAGCGGGTCGCCGTAGTTCGTGGCCAGCGGCACGTTCATGCCGAAAACCTGGTTGTTGATGTCCGTATTGCCGACCTCGCGCATGGAGATCGGCACGAAGGCGACAAGCGCGGCATCCGGCAATTGCTGCTTGCGCATCAGGTACTTGCGCACAGCACCGCTGGTGATGGCCATGACCACGTCGTTCAGCTTGGCCCCGCGCGCCTTGGCGATCATCTTGACATCGGGGAGCGAGATCGACCGCGCGGCATAGCTGCGCTTGGCCTCGACGGTGACGTTGAAGGGGGTACGGGGCGCGAATATCTGCGGGATGCCCACTTTGCCCGAGAGCACGGGCGCGATCATGTCCGTGAGCTGGCTCATCATCTTGGGCAGGCTTTCCATGAAGGTCAGCTGCTGACGGAGCAGGTTGGACACGATGTCGTTCGCCGTCAGGATCGCGCGCTCGGGGGCGGAGGGCACGCGCACGGGTTCCTTCGGCTCGGCCGGTTTCACCTTGCGCGGGGTTTCCGAGAGATCGTAGAGCGCCTGAGTGATCACCATGCCCGCGCCGCCGTCGACGGCGGCATGATGCACCTTGGAATAAAGCGCGGCCTGATTGTTCTCGAGCCCCTCGATGATCGTGAACTGCCACAGCGGTTTCGAGCGGTCGAGCCGTTCCGAATGCAGTTCGGCGACCTTGTCTTCCAGTTGTTTGCGGTTGCCGGGCTTGGGCAATTTGGCCGACTGGATGTGATACTCGAAATCAAGCTCGCCGGCATCGACCCAGCCGGGGTGATCGAGTTCGAAGGCGGCCTTGGCCAGTTTCATGCCGAAGATCGGGACAAGGTGGACACGGCCCTTGAAGAACTCGGTGAAATGCTTGTGGAACGACCCCTTGAAGCCCTTCGGCAGATCGTAAAGCGTGAGCCCCGCGACATGCATGGGGGTCTGCTCCGTCTCGAGGTAGAGAAACGTCGCGTCGATACCGCTGAGCTGCTTCATGACATATCCTTATACGGGAACTTACGTTACGTGGGCACTTGATCAGATATGCAAGTCCTATACCTTTGGTCAAGCTTGCGCGAAACGCGCGGCCTTCGCTCCAAGATCGCCCGAAGAGCGCTCGGGGCGTGAAACGGGAGGACTCGCATGCGATGGTCGTGGTCGGAATTCATCCGCCCCTTACCGCTGAAGCGGCCCATACGGTCAAGTATGACGCAGCGTTCCCGCAGATCCCCAATTGTATTGCCACGCGCGCCGTTGCAGAGGAACTGCGCCCTCAGGGCGCGGCCGCCGCGGCCGCCAGTCAGAACCAGGAGACACGCATGAGCGACATCACATTTGCCAATATGGGCGACAAGACCGGCGAGATGCTGGGCAGTTCTTCCTGGGTCGAGGTGACACAGGACATGGTGAACGAGTTTGCCCATTGCACCAGCGACAACCAGTGGATTCACGTCGACGTCGAACGCGCGAAAAAGGAAAGCCCCTTTGGCGGCCCGGTGGCGCACGGCTACCTGACGCTGTCGCTGGTGGCCTCGATGTCGATGGAAATCGGGGCGGTGCCCGCTGGCACGGCGGCGGCTTTGAACTATGGTCTGGACAAGGTGCGGTTTCTGGCACCCGTGCCGGTGGGCGCGAAGGTGCGGCTGCATGCCAAGCTGGTGTCGTTCGAGCGCAAGGATAACGGCCAGTACCTGATGAAGGCCGAGAACACGATGGAAATGGAAGGCGCCGACAAGCCCGTGCTGCTGGCCGAGACCCTGGCCATACTGGTACCGGGGCCCGGCGCCAAAACCTGATTTGAGAGGTTTGCTATGACTGACGAAAAGAAGATGTCGAAGAACCACAAGGACATCGCCCAGAACGCGGCAGAGAACACGCTGGCGCTGAACCCCCTGGTGACGTTGCGCGCCGAGGACATGTTCAGCGCGGGTACCAACATGATGCGCGCCATGGCGGCCCAGCCACAGGCGATCATGGAGCAATGGATGAGCTTTGCAAAGGACACGCAAAGCATTCTGACGCAGCAGTCCAACATTGCACCTGATCCCAAGGACCGCCGCTTCGCCGATACGGGCTGGGCGAACAATCCCTTTTCCAAGGGAATGATGCAGGCCTACCTTAGCTGGGCGGACAAGGTGAACAAGACCGTTGAGGAACTGGACCTGCCCGACAAGGATGCCGCGCGTGCACGGTTGGTCACCTCAATTTTCGTGGATGCCATGGCGCCCTCGAACAACTTCTTCATCAACCCCACCGCGATGAAAACCTTCTTTGAGACTGGCGGGAAGAGCGCTGTGAGTGGTGTGCAGAACCTGATCAAGGATTTGGTCGAGAACGAAGGCCTGCCGTCGTCGGTCGATACGTCGAAGTTCGAGGTGGGCAAGAACATCGCCACGACCCCCGGCGACGTGGTCTTTCGCAACGAGGTGCTGGAGCTGATCACCTACAAGCCGACGACCGACAAGGTCTATCGCCGACCGCTTTTTGTCGTGCCGCCGCAGATCAACAAGTACTACTCGATCGACATGAGCCCCGGCAAAAGCATGATCGAGTTCCTGCTGGCCAACGGCATTCAGCCTTATTGCATTTCCTGGCGCAATCCGACGGCAGAGCACCGCGACTGGGGCATGGCCAAGTATATCGAAGCGCTGGACGAGGCCTGCGACGCGACGCTGGAAATCTCGGGCGCGGATAGTGTGAACATCATGGGCTCCTGCTCGGGCGGGATTACGCTGTCGACCTACGCGGGGTGGCTCGCCAAGAACGGCAAGGCGGACAAGATCAACCAGGTGATCCTGGCGGTTTGCGTGCTGGATACCATGGCGTCCACGGACAACGATATGGCGGCGCTTGTCACGCCCGAGACGGTAAAGGCGGCGAAGCTGGCCAGCCAGTCGCGCGGTGTGCTTGACGGGCAGGACATGGCCAAGATGTTCGCCTGGATGCGGCCCAACGATCTGATCTGGAACTACTGGGTCAATAACTACCTGCTGGGCAACGCCCCGCCTGCCTTTGACGTGCTTTACTGGAACGCCGACACCACGCGTCTGCCTGCCGGACTGCACGGCGATTTCCTCGACATGATCTTTACAAACCCGTTCCTTGCGGACGGTCCGTCGAACATCGGGGACGTTGAGATCGACATGACCAAGGTGAACTATCCCACCTACGTCATCGCGGGGACGACCGACCATATCACGCCGTGGAAGGCGGTTTACGAGACCGCACGTCTTTACGGCAAGGACGCGACCTTCATCCTGTCGAACTCCGGCCATTTGCAGAGCCTACTGAACCCTCCGGGCAACCCGAAGGCGTGGTTCATGAAGGCGACCGCCTCGGCCAAGGACCCGGATGCCTGGGCGGAAAAGGCCGAGAAGCATGAAGGCAGCTGGTGGCTTGACTGGGCGGATATGCTCAAGGCGCAGTCGGGCAATGAGATCAAGGCGCCCAAGACGCCGGGTTCCAAGAAGCACCCCTCGCTGGGGGCTGCGCCGGGGACTTACGTCTTTGAAGAATAAGCAACAACCAGCCAGGAGGCGGGGATGAGCAGCACGACGAAGAAGGTCCGCGAGGCGGAAGCGCGGGCGGCAGCGCGATACGGCGACATCACGACCCAGATGATCGACGTGAAGGGCCAGAAGCTGCACGTGGCGACCAAGCCGGGGGCACCGGGGCGAACGCCGCTTCTGATGTTCAACGGGATCGGTGCGAACCTCGAGCTGGGCTTTCCGTTTCTGGAGGCGCTGGGGGACACGCCGACGATCCTTTTCGACGTACCGGGCGTGGGCGGATCACCCCTGCCCGCCCTGCCCTACCGTCCGGCGAGCCTCGCGCGGATGGCGAAGAACCTGCTGGAAATCCTCGGTCACGATCAGGTCGACGTGTCGGGCGTGTCCTGGGGCGGTGGTTTGGCACAGCAGTTCGCGCATCAGTATCCGCGAATCTGCCGTAAGCTGGTGCTGGTCGCGACCTCCTCCGGCTGGACGATGGTGCCAGGCAAACCGAACGTGTTGTCGAAGATGGCGAGCATCAAGCGCTACACCGACAAGGGCTACATGCGGTCGATTGCGGCTGAGATTTACGGGGGCGATTTCCGCAGCGACGACACGCTGATCGGCGCCCATGCGGCGGGCATGCGGCCTTCGTCGAACGCGGGCTACATGCTGCAACTGCTGGCGATGACCGGCTGGACCAGCGTGCCGTTCCTGTGGCGGCTGAAACAGCCGACGCTGATCATGTCGGGCCTTGACGATCCGCTGATCCCTGTCGCGAACGCGAAGCTTCTGCACCGGCTGATCCCCAAGGCGCGGCTGGAGCTGATCGACAACGGGCATCTGTTTGTTGTGACGCGACCGCAGGAAACGGCGGAGATGGTCGAGAGCTTCCTGCTCGAACCGCACGACTGACTCTTTTGAAAGTGCTTTTCCAAACCGCGCCTTTCCGGCGCGGTTTTTTCTTGTGCCGCGCGAAAGCGCCTGCAGATGGTCGAAAACAGACCCCGTCCGGCAGGGATTTGAGGTATCACTCAGGACAAGACCAGATGAGGGGGACGATCCATGGCCGAGACCAATGCACCTTTCAGCCGCGCCGAATACGAGCGGCGTTTGTCACTGACGCGTGCGGCGATGGAAAAGGCGGGGCTTGATCTGCTCTTCGTCACGGACCCCTCGAACCAGGCGTGGCTGACGGGCTACGATGGCTGGTCCTTTTATGTGCATCAGGGTGTGCTGCTGCCGCTTGAAGGGGACCCGATCTGGTGGGGTCGCTACATGGACAGCATCGGCGCGCAGCGGACCTGCTGGATGAGGCATGATCGCATCCATGGCTACGCGGACAATTACGTGCAATCGACCGAGCGCCATCCGATGCAGGACCTCGCGAAACACGTTCGCGCGCTGGAGTGCGAGGGCAAGCGCATCGGGGTGGAGATGGAGAACTATTATTATTCCGCCAAGGCCCATGCGGTTTTGACCGAGGAGCTTCCCGGCGCGACATTCATGGACGCGACGGCGCTGGTGAACTGGCAGCGGATCGTGAAGTCGGAGGAAGAGATCGGGTTTATCCGCAAGGCGGCGCGGATATCCGAGAAAGTGGTGCGCACGGCGATTGAGAAGGCGGAGCCGGGGTTGCGGAAGAACGAGTTGGTGGCGGAGATCTTTCATGCGGGGATCACTGGGGTCGGCGATGATTGGGGGGATTACCCCGCCATTGTGCCGCTGACGCCTTCCGGGCTCGACGCCACAGCAGCGCATCTGACGTGGAACGGGGACCCCATGCGCGCGGGCGAAGCGACGTTCTTTGAGCTTTCGGGCTGCTACCGCCGCTATCACGCGCCGCTTTGCCGGACTGTTTTCCTCGGCACACCGCCGCAGGAGATGCTGGACGCGGAGCAGGCGCAGCTTGAGGGGATCGCGGCGGGGCTTGAGGCCGCGCGGGCGGGGAATCGGACCTGCGATATTGCGAATGCCTTCATCGGGACGCTGGAAAAGCACGGGATCAAGCGCGAAGGGCGCTGCGGGTATCCTATCGGGCTCAGCTATCCACCCGACTGGGGCGAGCGGACGGCCTCGATCCGGGCCGAGGACCAGACCGTTCTGCAACCGGGGATGACCTTCCACTTCATGCCCGCGCTCTGGATGGATACCTGGGGGCTGGAGACCACGGAGACCATTCTCATCACGGAGGATGGCCCGGCAGAGCCGCTGTGCAACGTCGAGCGCAAGCTGTTCGTGAAGGGCTAGGCCGTGACGGAGCTTCTGGATCAGACGAAGGCGATACTGGGCGAACTTATCGCCTTTCCGACGGTCTCGGCGGACAGCAACCTTGCGCTGATCGACTTTGCCGCGAACCTGCTGGGCGAATGCGGTGCACGGGTCGAGGTGGTGCGCGCGCCCTTCGGCGAGAAGGCCAATCTCTTTGCCACTTTAGGGCCGGAGGGCGATGGCGGAATTCTACTATCCGGTCATTCCGACGTCGTGCCGGTGGCCGATCAGGACTGGACAACAGACCCTTTTGCACTGGCCGAACGTGACGGGCGGCTCTACGGGCGCGGCACCTGTGACATGAAGGGCTTTATCGCGGCGACACTGGCGATGGCCCCGCGCTTTGCGGAACGGGTCGGGGATCGTCCGCTGCATTTCGCCTTCACCTACGACGAGGAGATCGGCTGTTTCGGTGCGCAGCATCTGGCGCAGGTTCTGAAAGAGCGCGGGGTGACCCCCGGCGTTGCGATCATCGGCGAACCGACTGAGATGCGGATCATCGAGGGGCATAAGGGTTGCTATGAGTATTCGACGCATTTTCATGGGCTTGCGGGGCACGGATCGGCACCGGACCTCGGGGTGAATGCGGTTGAGGCGGCGGTGCGCTATGTGAACGTGCTGCTTGATCTGAAGGAGAAGCTGAAGGGCTGGGCACCGGAGGACAGCCCCTTCGATCCGCCTTGGACCACTGTGAACGTCGGCGCGCTGCACGGTGGGACGGCGCATAATGTGATTGCCTCCAAGGCGCAGGTCGATTGGGAGATGCGGCCCGTCCAGACGGCGGATGCGGATTTCGTGAAGGAGGCGCTGCGCAGCTATTGCGACGACGTGCTGCTGCCCCGGATGCAGGCGGTCTACCCGGAGGCGAAGATCGAGCTGGAAGTGATCGGTGAGGTCGCGGGCCTGATCCCGACGCGCGAGAACGAGGCGCGGCGGATCGTCAGCGAACTGACCGGGCCGAATGGGGCCGATCTGGTGTCATTCGGGACGGAAGCCGGGATATTCCAGGCGATGGGCACGGATGTGGTGGTCTGCGGGCCCGGCTCGATTGAGCAGGCGCATAAGGCGGATGAATACGTTTCTGTCGATCAACTGGGCCAGTGCCTGACGATGCTGGAGCGGCTGGGTGACAGGCTGGCACAGCCCGCTGCCTGAGCAGGGCGGCTATTCCGCAGCGATCACCAGACCGCCCACGTCGGAGATCACGTCGAGCACTGCATCGACACCCTTCCCGTGCCGGAGTGCGCAGAAAACGAAGGGGCGCCCCGCCCGCACGCGCGTTGCGTCCCGCTCCATCACGTCAAGCGATGCGCCGACATGGGGGGCGAGGTCTGTCTTGTTGATCACGAGCAAGTCGGACTTGGTGATCGCGGGGCCGCCCTTGCGGGGGATTTCCTCACCCGCTGCCACGTCGATGACGTAGATCGTGAGGTCCGCGAGTTCCGGGCTGAAGGTGGCCGAGAGGTTGTCGCCCCCGCTTTCGATGAGCACGATTTCGACGTCAGGGTGCCGCTTCTCCATCTCGGCCACGGCGGCGAGGTTGATTGAGGCGTCTTCGCGGATGGCCGTATGGGGGCAACCGCCGGTTTCGACACCGATGATGCGGTCCTGCGGCAGGATCTGCATGCGCATCAGCGCCTCGGCATCCTCTTGCGTGTAGATGTCGTTGGTGATCACGCCGATGGAGACATGGGGGTGCAGGGCCTTGGCAATGGCGGCGGTAAGGGTGGTTTTGCCGGCGCCCACGGGGCCGCCGATACCGACGCGGAGGGGGCCGTTCAGCTTGGTCATGTGCGGAAAATCCTTGGCTGGAGGGTTTCGTGTTGCATGGCGGCGATGTCCGACAGGAAGGCGGTGCTGGAGAGATCGTCGAGCGTCGTGTGCGCCGTTTCGCTGGCGATACGCTCGCAGGTCGGGGTGAGTGCGGCGAGCACTGCTTGTCCTTCGGTCTGGCCCAGCGGGACGGCGCGGACGGCGGCGGAGACAAGGTTAGAGGCGAAAGCCTGGAGGTACATCGATGCGGTGAGGTCCGCGTGTATTTCGGTGCGCGCTGCAGCGGCACCGACGGCCACAGGATAGGTGTAGCCCTGCATGTCGGTGCCCCAGACATCCGAGACGGTCTTGCAGAAGGCGTCGCCCTGAAGATCGGTTTCAACTAGCCTTTCGCTCGATGCTGCGAAGGCCCGCGCTGTGGCGTCGATGTGTGCGAGCGCTGTCGGGTCAACAGCGGCATGGGCGGCGCGTAGCAGGATGCAATCAGTGCGGCCCGAGCCATGGAGCAGGACGGATTCCAGCCAGTCTTGGAGGTGGGCAGCCGTTGCGATTTGCCCCGACGCAATCGCGCTTTCCAGCCCGTGGGAATAGGCGAAGGCCCCCACTGGAAAGGCGGGTGAAAGCCATTGGGCGAGGGTCAGAACGTGGCGTTCAATGACCATGGGAATGGGTGTGGCTGTGCGAATGGCTGTGGCTGTGCGCCGTTGCACCGTGTTCGTGGCTGTGGGTACGGCCGTGCCCGTAGGCTCCGCCCTCGGGGGTAAAGGGCGCGGTGATCTTTTCCACTGTCGCGCCAAGGTGTTCGAGCATGTGTTCGATCACCGGATCATGCTGTATCAGCAGATGATCGGCTTCGATCTGGCAGGGGGTGTGGCGGTTCCCGATGTGCCAGGCCAGTCGCGTGAGTTCCGGGCCAGTGATCCGGGCGAGGGTTTCCTCGGCGGCGATGATCTGGACCAGCGTGCCGGTGTCGAGTTCCAACGCATCGCCATGGTCGAGCGATGTGGTTTGCGGCAGATCGACGAGGAAGGCGACGCCCCCTTCGGTCGTCAGTTTCTTGCGGCGCAGGAAACGTTCCGTGTAGTCGAGTTTGCAGATCTCGGCGGGGCCTGACCAATGGCCATTGCGGTGCAGGGTTTGGGCGGTGTGCATTTGCTTGGCCTTTCAGAACAGGAAATAGCGCTGCGCCATGGGCAGCACCTCGGCGGGCTGGCAGGTGAGCAATTCGCCGTCAGCGCGCACTTCGTAGGTTTCGGGGTGCACGTCGATATTGGGCGTGGCGTCGTTGAGAACCATGTCCGCCTTGCCGACCTTGCGGACATTTTTGACGGCGACGGTTTCCTTGGACAGACCCAGGGTATCGCGCAGTCCTGCCTCCTGAGCAGCGCTCGAAATGAAGGTGATCGATGAGTGTTGGAGCGATTTGCTGTAGGCTGCAAACATCGGCCTTGTGTAGACGGGCTGCGGTGTCGGAATGGAGGCGTTCGGATCGCCCATCTGCGCCACTACGATGGAGCCGCCCATCAGCACCATTTCGGGCTTCACGCCGAAGAAGGCAGGCGACCAGAGGCAGAGGTCGGCGCGCTTGCCTACGGTGATATCGCCGATCGCGTGGGAAACCCCTTGGGCGATGGCGGGATTGATCGTGTATTTCGCAACGTAGCGGCGGACGCGGAGGTTGTCGTTGTCGCCCGTCTCCTCCGCCAACCTGCCGCGCTGTTTCTTCATCTTGTCGGCGGTCTGCCAGGTGCGGATGATCACCTCGCCCACCCGGCCCATGGCCTGGCTGTCGGACGCGATGATCGAAAACGCGCCCATGTCGTGCAGGATATCCTCGGCCGCGATGGTCTCGCGACGGATACGGCTTTCGGCAAAGGCGATGTCCTCGGGGATGGATTTGTCGAGGTGGTGGCAGACCATGAGCATGTCGAGGTGTTCCTCGAGCGTGTTCACGGTGAAGGGGCGTGTGGGGTTGGTGGAACTGGGCAGCACGTTGGCGTCGCCGCAGATCTTGATGATGTCAGGGGCGTGGCCGCCCCCTGCCCCTTCGGTGTGGAAGGCGTGGATGGTGCGGCCTTTCATGGCCGCGACGGTGTGTTCGACGAAGCCGGATTCGTTGAGCGTGTCGGTGTGGATCATCACCTGCACGTCCATGTCGTCGGCTACCGAGAGGCAGCAGTCGATGGCGGCGGGGGTCGTGCCCCAGTCCTCGTGGAGTTTGAGCGCACAGGCACCGCCCTTGATCATCTCGACCAGCGCTGCGGGCTGGCTGGCGTTGCCCTTGCCCGACAGGCCGATGTTCATCGGAATGCCATCGAAGGCCTGCAACATCCGCCCGATGTGCCAGGGACCCGGCGTGCAGGTGGTGGCAAGCGTGCCGTGCGCGGGGCCGGTGCCGCCACCGAAGCAGGTGGTCACGCCGGAATGCAGGGAATCTTCCATCTGCTGGGGACAGATGAAGTGGATGTGGCTGTCCATGCCCCCGGCGGTCAGGATGCGCCCTTCGCCCGCGATGGCCTCGGTTCCCGGTCCGATGACGATATCGACGCCGGGCTGGGTGTCGGGGTTCCCTGCCTTGCCGATGGCATGGATCAGGCCGTCCTTGATGGCGACGTCAGCCTTGTAGATGCCGGTATGATCCACGATCAGCGCATTGGTGATGACGGTATCGACGGCACCTTCGGCGCGCGTCACCTGAGACTGGCCCATGCCGTCGCGGATGACCTTGCCGCCGCCGAACTTCACCTCTTCGCCGTAGGTTGTAAGGTCGCGTTCCACCTCGATGATCAGATCTGTGTCGGCCAGCCGCACCTTGTCGCCGTTGGTTGGGCCGTACATGGCGGCGTACTGGGGACGGGAAATGCTGCGGGCCATCAGAGCTCTCCCATCACTTGGGCGTTGAAGCCGAAGATGCGGCGCGCACCGCGGATCGGGATGAGTTGTACCTCGCGGCGCTGGCCGGGCTCGAACCGCACGGCGGTCCCGGCGGCGATGTCGAGGCGCGTGCCGCGCGCCGCGTCGCGGTCGAAATCGAGTGCGGGATTGGTTTCGGCGAAATGGTAGTGGCTACCGACCTGCACGGGGCGATCGCCTGTATTGGCCACCATCAGGGTAACGGCATCTGACCCTTCGTTCAGGATCAGGTCACCCTTGGCACAGAAGATTTCTCCGGGGATCATGGGCGGCTCCTATCGAATGGGGTTGTGGACGGTCACCAGCTTGGTGCCGTCGGGAAAGGTGGCCTCGACCTGGACCTCGTGGATCATCTCGGCGATGCCTTCCATGCATTGATCGCGTGTGATGACGCGCCCGCCTGCCTCCATCATGTCGGCGACCGAGCGGCCGTCGCGGGCGCCTTCGACGACGAAGTCGGTGATCAGGGCGATGGCCTCGGGGTGGTTCAGCTTGACCCCGCGCGCGAGACGCTTGCGCGCGACCTCGGCGGCCATGGCGATCAGCAGTTTGTCTTTTTCACGCGGGGTGAGTTGCATGGCTCAAAGCCTCCATGACGTGGGAAGGGAATAATTCGAGAGCAGTTCGATGACCGGCACCAGCGCGCGGCGCAGTTCGAAACTGTCGGGGGCCAGCTGGCGGAGGACCAGCACATCCTCGGCCAGCAGGCTCGTCCCGGCACTTGGTGGCAGCAGGCGCCGCACGAGGGCGAGCATGGATGCCGCATTCGGGTTGACGTGGACAAGGCTTGCCATGGCCCCCGCGCCGTTCCCGATGGTCGGATGTTCAAGATGGGACGTCACGTCGCCGCGCAGGTCCGTGCCATCGAAATAGAGCGGCTGGCCTGCTCGGGTGATGCGGATTCGATCGCGAAATTGGATTTCCCGCAAATCTTCCCGCATCGCGGCACGGCCAAAGACGACAGGTTCGACCATAAGAAGCCGGGAACCTTCTTCGAGCGCGATCTCAAGCCTTCGGTGCAGCGCAGAGCGGTCGAACAGGATCAACTCCTGGGGCAGCCAGTGCAAATGCCCCCCGGCCTCAATATTCAGTTTCGTTTGAACCCGGGCGACTTCTCCGCGCTGCGCGCGGTAGGCGCGCTCGGCGGCCTGTGTGGTGATCGTGAGTGCGGCACCGGCGCCGACTTCCGCATCGACCTCGAAGCGGTCTCCCCCGGTGATGCCGCCCGCCGTGTTGATCAGGATCGCTTCGGCGTCTGGGTGCGGCGCGCGGGGAAACGCCAGCTTCATCGACCCCGATTGCCGCAAATCGGCAAGCCGTGTCATCCCACCGGCATCGACCCGAACACCGACGCGCGCGGTCCCGATCGCGCGGGGTTGCACGAGCGCCGCATCGCGCTGGTCTATGGGACCGGGCGTGGTAATGTTAGTCTCCTCCGGGCCGTTAAGGCCCTGACGTTGCAACACAGCTTTGAAACCGAGGGGAGCGGCGGACGGCGTCAGCCGGCCCAAATCACGCTTCGGGATCAGCATTTGCCCGCATGAGGGCGGCCTGCCCGCTTTTTGAGCATACTGCGAGAACCCACCTCGACGGCGGACCAGCACGAGAGGGGACGTCACTCTTGCCGAGCACGCCTGCGCGGCTTAGGCGATAACCAGAGTCCTCGCCGCTGGCGAGGTATTGAGAACTACCTTGAAGAACCAATGCAGAAGGACACCCCATGAGCACTTTCGACGAAGACCTCTTTCGCAAGGGGCTTGAGCAGCGCAAGGCAACGCTTGGGGCGGAGTATGTCGAGAAGAACCTCGCCACCGCAGATGATTTCAACCGCCCCTTTCAGGAAGCGATGACCGCGTGGTGCTGGGGCTTCGGCTGGGGTGACGAGGTGATCGACGCCAAGACACGTTCGATGATGAACCTGTCGATGATCGGTGCGCTTGGCAAGATGACCGAGTGGGAGATTCACTGCCGGGGAGCGTTGAAGAACGGCGTCAGCCGGGAAGAGATCCGCGCGATCATCCATGTTATCGGCATCTACTGCGGCGTGCCGCAGGCGCTTGAGTGCTTTCGCGTGGCGCGGAAGGTGCTCGAGGAAGCAGGTCAGCTCTAGAACCCGGGCCTCACGCCACCGCGACAGCGGCCACCACCAGCAGCACCGCGCACGCCATGCCCCAATGCAGCATCTGGAAATGTGTGTTCTGGCCACCCTCGTGGCCGAACCAGTAGCAGAAGTAATTGCCTGCAATCAGGAAACCCGCCCAGACCGAGATGAAAAGCCCCGTCGCGAACAGCCCGCAGGCGATGGCCGTGGCCTCGGAAGCGCCGCCGAGAAATGCCAGGCCAAAGATGATCGCCGAGGCCCAGAGCGCCAGCGTGGCAACGATCTCCCAGACGACAATTGCCCTGAACAACCGTCCGCGCAGCTTGGAACTTGAGATCCGGCGATATGCAACGAACGCGTAGGCCTCGGGGTAATCGCCGCGAAGCCTCTCCATGTCCAACACCTGCGCGGTGTAGGTCTCATTCAGGAACGGGTGTAGAAGATTATCAAGCACGCCAGTGGTCAGCCAGGCGGCCATGAGCACGAGATTGAGAGCACAAAGGCCAAGGATAGCGGTTTCTAGCATGGTTTCGCCTGCTGACAGGTTGACGGATATCCCATCATCCGGCGCCAGTCTGTGCCAGCCGCATTTCGCCAAGCCCATCCGCCTCGGTCACCGAGCAGCAGATGCTCGACAGCGTTCGCGGCTCCTCGTAGGGCCAGGGCGTGCCGCGGTGCATCACCGCACGCTGGTCCCAAAGCAGAACGTCGCCTGCGCGCCAATCGTGAGCATAAACGAATTGTGGCTGGGTGCAGAAGGCCGTCAGCTCCGCCAGAAGCGCCTCGCTCCCGGTCGTATCGTAACCGTCAATCAGAAATGCATGGGAGGCGATATAGAGGGCCTCACGCCCGTTCACGGGATTGCGCCAGATGGCATTCCAATGCTGGTCCGGCCATTTGTGAAACATCGGCAAAGCCGCAAGCTCGGGCGATATCTTGGCCCTCGAATGGCTGTAGCGATGCCAGATGCCGCGCCCCCTGATCCGCGCTTTCAGGGACTCTGGCATGGCGGCCAATGCAGCACGGGTCGAGGCCAGCTCCGTGGCCCCGCCACGCGAGGTCACGACGCGCCCGATCAGGATGTTGACCAGTGCCGGAACCGGCAGGAACGTGCTGTCGGAGTGCCACAGGAAGTTGGCCTTCAGATGGAGCGTGTGCAGGTCCATCTCTGCCATGGTCGTCCCATCCGCCTGCACGTTAGACACCTTCGGCACTTCAAAGGTCTCTCCCGGTTTGCGCTCGTCCGCGTTCCGGTCCTCGATGGGACCGAAAAGCCGCGCGATCTCCATATGCTTTTCGTCCCCGATCTGCTGTCCGCGAAAGAGAAGCGCGGAGTGTTCTTCGAAGAGCGCGCGTATTTCGGAAAAATGGTGATCCGCCGTCACCTTGTTGAGGTCGATCCCCGTCACCTCGACCCCGAAATACGGATTGAGGGGGCTTGTTTTCAATGTCATGTTTGGCCCTCCCCGGCCTTGGCTTCGATATCTTCAGGAGACAGCTCGCGTACAAGGTCCCAGGCGCGCGACTTCCCCGGGTTCAGCAGCCCTTTCGGGTCCATGCGTTTTTTCCAGGCAAGGTGACGGTAATCCGCGTTCTTCAGCCCTCCGCCTTCCACGTGATAGGTATGCGCGTCATAGACCGGAAAGCCGGCCGCCTCGTAGGTCGCATCGATCTCGCACAGGCGGGCCTCGTCATTGAACCAAATGATGGGCAGATCGAATGCCACGACCTCTCCGTTCAGCCGGGCGAATTCGTGGTGTTGCCAGACATCGTCGCCTTGCCGTGCCGCCATAGTAGCGATGGCATCGACGTCCGAGGCATCGGGCACGCCGATCTGCTGGTAAGTGGCAGAGCGGTCGGCCTTGAGAACCTGCAGCGTCGTGTGATTGTAGGCGAATTCAAAGACATGGGGGATGCCCTTCTCTTCGCGTTCGGCATCCGTCAGCGCTAGGTCGACCGTCCCGCCCTGCGCGGCGATGAGCGCGCGGTAGGCATCCATGTCTTCGCGCGGCACAAGTGCCACCAAGAGGTCCTTGCCCTTGCGCAAATGCCCGTCAAGCCGCGGGAAAAAATCGACAATCCGTGCATCGACGGTAGAGCAAAGCTTGCGCCCGATCGTCTTGCTGCTGGCAAGCGCATAACCCGCCGCGTAGGCATCGCGATAAGTGTTGAATGTAGCCATACAGCCGATCCAGTCGCGTGTTGGCACCGTCCGGAGGGTCACCTCGGTGATGGCGCCGTTCAGCCCCCAGGCGTGATGAATCTGCAAGGCATCCTCGCCCTCGAACAAATGCTCCTGCGGCACCGCTTCGACCGAGAGTGCTTTGAGCCCGATGATATTCCCCGGCTCCCGCAAGGCCCCGTTCGCGATGGAACCGATCCCGGCACTGCCACCGGCGACAAAGCCGCCAATCGTCGCTATGTCCTGTGTCGAGGGGAACATCGCCATCTCCCATCCTTCGGGCTTCAACGCGGCATTGATGTCAGCCATCAACGCGCCTGCCTCGACCCGGACAAACCCCTCTCCGATCTCGAGGATACGCTTCATGCCCGTCGTCTCGATGATCAGACCACCATGCAGTGGAACGGCCTGGCCATAGTTCCCCGTCCCGCCCCCGCGTAACACGACCGGCAGATCGTTGGCGTAGGCAACCGCAAGGCAATGCGCCATCTCCTCACGCGTGGCAGGGCATGCCACCAGGTCGCCAAAGCATTCCTTGAGCTGGGCATTCAGGATGGGCGAATACCAGAAGAAATCGCGTGACCGTTTCTTGACCAGGACCGGCTCGTCGATGACTTTCACGGGGGCCAATGCCACCGCGATGGCGGTCCAGTCGACGGTCCTGTTCCCAAGCGTGTCACTCATTCCTCTTCTCCTGTCAGTTCAGCAAGCGGGCGCGGCGCAGGGGCATTGGCAACAAGGTCCGATATGGACCTTGCTTCGAAGACGATCAGTGCTCCGATCCGAGCCTGATCGACATAGAGGGGAGCCTGCCCGAGCGCGCGGGCCGCATCGGTTGAAATCATCGGCAGATGATCGGCGAAGGGCGGATCGAGATGCGCCGACAGCACGCCTAGGCCAAGCGTGACCAAGGGTACATGCTGCCCGATGGGGCAAAAGGCATCGCGGACGTTGTCGGCGCCCAGAACCACGTTTACGCCCGCCGCGCGAAGTTCGTGAACGCGGGTGAGCCCGCGCAGATCGGGCGTGCCCCCGCGCCTGCCCTGAAGGTAGAGGTTCGTTTGCGGCAACGCCGCCACGGCGATGCCCGCGCGCGCCAGCTTGTCCGCGATGCGGGCTACGTCATCCTCGGGCAGGGTCGATAGCGCGCAGGCGTGACCGCAGAGGATCGGGCCGTCAAAGCCCGTTTCCAACGCGATATCGGCAATCATCTCGACACCGTGAAGGCCCGCCTGCAGTCCTTCGTCCACGTGGAAATCAAGCGCAATGCCAAGGCGCGATGCCTCGCGAAAGGCGTTCTGCACGCCCGCGCGACGCTGCGGCTGATCCAGCACGAAAGTGCCCAGAACGCCGCCGTCCCGTGCGATCCGCGCGGCGCAGCGACGGGCGTAATCGGGATCGGCCAGCAAATGGACATTGACCAGCGCCGCGCGCTGGAGCGTCAATTCTGAACCTGCGTCGGTGGCGAGGTCACCCAGCACCTCCCACGCCAGCGGCACCTCGTCAGGGATCGAATCATCGCCCCAATCGACGTGGCTTCGAACCAAGCCGCAGCCCGCCGCCATCAGCTCCGACAGGCCCCGGCCCGCCCGCGCGCGCAGGTCATCCACCGTCCAGTGCGCCTTGTCCGCCCGCTGCGCGGCCAGCGCGGCAGCCAGATCGCCGCCGACATTATCCATCCGGTCAACGCTGTGGCACTTGTCGAGGTGCACATGCGGGTCCGTGAGCCGTGGCAGTAAGATCCGCTCGGGCGCCGCTTCGCTGGGTCTGAGCGCGATGGCGCGGCCATTCCGCAGCAGCAGATCACCTGTGACACCGTCTTTCACAACACTCCCGCCAAAGGTTTCGCTGTCCGCGATGACGCTTCGCGGAACCAAAACGTTCGGGATCAAGGCACCATCGCTCATGGCTGCTGCCCCCGGTGGTCAAAGCGCGCAAATTCGGCGAGGAACAGGGCAAAGTTGCGTCCCGCGCTGTCAAGCAATGCCGCCCCTTTCTCAGCGGTAGCGGCAGACGCATTGCCGCAAGCCCCCGAGGGATGCAGATCCTGCGCCAGCCAACCGGGGTTGACGGGGCTGCCCCCAAGCCCGAGGCCCGGCACAGACTGGCCCCATCCCTTCATCGGCGCCGTGAAATTCTGCGCCTTGTTCATTTCGACACGGTCAGGGCGCAGGGCCAGCATGGCCGAAGTCTCGCTATCGCCCGCATGGATGTCATGCGCGTAGGCTTCCGGCTCAAAGTGGTCTTGCCACCCCGCAAAGGCACCCCACGAGCAGACCGCGACGATCATCACGTGCGCGCGCCGCAACTCGCGGGCCGCAACCTGTAAGAGCGCAGCGTTGCCGCCGTGGCCGTTGAACAGAACGAGGCGTTCCACGCCCGCGCGGGCGACGCAGGCACCGGTTTCCCGCACCACCGCCAAAAAGGTTTCCGGGGAAAGCGTCAGCGTGCCGGGGTAATCGAGATGCTCATCACTTTTCGTGATGGTGAGCGTTGGAAGCACGAGCACCGACTGATCCGGGGAAAGCGCGGCCAGCATGCGCGCCGCAACGGCGTCGATGAGGTCGCTGTCGACCGAGAGAGGCAAGTGTGGCCCATGCTGTTCGGTTGCGCCAAGCGGCAGAACGGCAACGGTCTGCGCTGGCAGATCGGCAAAGGATGGTGAGGGCAGATCAGCCCAGTATCCCTGAACCCTCATCTCCGGCCCCTGCCAGCGAGGCGATGGGCGCACGTCAAAATTCCACGCCAAAACATGTCTCCCCCTTTCAAGGAAAGCTGCTGCGTGGCCCTGAGATTGATCTGTGCCAGAGATATGCGAAAAAGGTCCCAGAAACTGGCAGAACTGGCAAGGGTTTTCCGCGAACCCGGAAAGATGAGCGATATGAGGGCCTTAAACCCAGACGCTTTGCGTCCTCCCTTCGGCGCCTATTCACATGGGACCGAGATTCCGGCGGGGATGCGGCTGATCCGAACTTCCGGACAGCTGGGCATCGGACCGGATGATTCGATACCGGAAAGCACTTTCGAACAGGCCCGGCTTTGCTTTGAAAATATCCGCGCGATCCTTGCGGAAGGGGGAATGGGCCCCGCCGATGTCGCACATATTTCGGCCTATGTGACGGCACGCGAATACATGACCGACTACATGCGGGCGCGTTATGCTTTCATCGGACAGCCAGCGCGGCTGCCAAGCTCGACGCTTGTCGTCGTGACGGGCTTTACCCGGCCCGAATTCAAGGTTGAGGTTGAGGTTTGGGCGGCGAAGGCTGACCAGGTCTCTACGCTCAGTCCGAACGGCTCACCCGCGTAGCCTCGCCCGAGAACCGCTCGACCGAGGAAAACCCAATCTGGTCGAGCGCCAGATCCGCACCAATCGCGATCAGAATGACGGCGGCAAATCCGGTCAACATTGCTTTCATGGCTCACTCCCCCTCAGCTGACGTTTCGCGTTTCAGATAGGCGATCAGATCGTCGCGGTCCTGCGCCGCGGTGATCCGCTGCATGGGCATCTTCGAATTCGGTATGTAGTGGTCCGGCCCCTCGTCGAACAGGGCATCAATGGTGTTTTCCGACCAAACAATCTGAGACGTCAGAAGCGTCTGCGAGTACCTGTACCCCGGCAGGCTCCCCGCGGGCCGTCCGAACACACCATGCAGCGTCGGACCCGCCTTCCTGCCGCCGTCCCGCTCAAGCGAATGGCAGATCGAGCATTTGCGCATGAACTGTCGCTCTCCATTCGACATCTCATCGGCATCGCGCAGGAAGCTGCGTTCGACATTTTCGGCCGGTGCGAAGGCATCGAGAAGGGCGACAGGCCAGCGGAAGATGACGTTGTCGAGGCCCCCTGCGTAGATGGTCTCGCCCTCCGGATCGAAAGCCAGTGCCCAGACCGGGCCCTCGCGCATGGCGCGAAAGTCCCGAACGATGATCCAGCGCCCGGTGTCGATGATCATGATGTAGCCATGCCCGTCACCCACGGCGATCTGCTGGTTTACGGGATCAAATGCCATGGCGAGGATCGGGCGGCGGTCGAGGGTGAAGTCGCTCAACTGATCCCCCGTCAGCGGATCGACGACGCGGGTGACGCCATCAACAGCTCCGTAGGCCAGCCAGGCATCGCCGGGGCCAAGGATCATCTCGTTGATGCCGAAGCCGTTCCTGACCAATACCCGCGGTCTGTCGCGGGTGGCGAGGTCATAGATCACAATCTCGCCCGCCGAGGTCGCCGCGAAGAGCCTCTTGCCATCCGAAGAGAAGGCAACGTCGCTGAAGCCCGCATCGTGCTGGTCGAAGCGGAAATGCGCTTCCCCACGCAGGGACCAGATGCCGACGGTGCCGTCCCAGCTTGCGGATGCAACGCGGCTGCGGTCCGGTGAGACCTCGAGGTCCGTGACCTTGCCCCGGTGCCTGCCAAGCAGTTCGCTTTCGCCATCGCGCCACAGCCGCACAGAGAAGTCGTCACCGCCCGAGATGATCTCGGTATCCCCCGCGAACACCACATCTACGACCGCAGCATCGTGCCCTTCGAGCCAGAGCGGCCGTTCTTTGCGCCAGAAGCCTACGGAATTGTCGAAACTCGCGCTTGCGATGTCTCCGACGGTGTTGGCCGCAAGCCCCATCACAGGTCCGCCGTGGCCCTTCAAGGTCGTGAACCCGTTTGCCGCCGCCCCCTGCGTCAGGGCGCAAAGAGCAGCGGAAAGGATGAGGGGCAGCACGCGCATGCGGCGCTATTCGGCGGGCGTGGTCGCGCCTGATCTGGGCGCTTCGGCCTTCTTGACCTCTTCCAGCCAGATGGAATGGTGCTGGTGCGCCCAGGCTTCGTCCACTTCGCCCGATCCCATCGCGTCGTAGGCACCTTCCATACCCAGCGTGCCGATGTAGATATGCGCGATGATGATCGCCATCAGCACGAAGGACACGATGGCGTGCCAGGCCTGCGCCAGTTGCATCTCTTCCTGCGGAGAGAGCTGCGTCGGCAGTGGTTGCATCCCGATCCAGCCGGGCGCGCCGATATCGTTGAGAATCACGAAGGTCTTGGCGAACAGGGGCAGTTCAAAGGGGAAGAGCAGAGACAGGCCGGAGACGGAGATCGAGCCGCCCAGCACGATCACGGACCAGAAGATGACCTTTTGGCCCGCATTGAATTTCTTGGCCGGTGGGTGCTTTTTGCCGACGATGCCGCCGGCCTGCGCGACCCAGGTGAGGTCAGTCCGGTCGGGGATGTTGTGCCAGACCCACATGAAGAACACCATCACCAGCGCGATCATGAAGGCCCAGGCGACGTTGTTGTGCACCCATTTGCCCCAAATCAGTATGAAGGAATTCGCCTCCGGTCCGAAGGTCGGCAGGATGAAGACCCGCCCGAAGAGCGTCAACAGCCCGGTGATCCCGAGAAGGATGAAGGAACCCGCCAGGAGCCAGTGCGCAAAGCGTTCCACCGCCTTGAACCGGGTGACCGTGCGGCCCGTCAGTTCACCGTCCACACGGATGCGCCCGCGCAGCAGGAAGAACACCGCAAGCAGGCCGATCATCGCCAGCAACCCGTAGCCGCCATAGGTTCGCAGCGGGCCATCGCGGAAGCTGAGCCAGGCCATTCCGCCATCCTGCATCAGAACGGTTGCCACTTCGCCGCCGCTGGAGACGGTCACATCGGCCGATCCAAAGCGGAGCGCCCGCCAGGTCTCCGAATCCGAGGCTCCGCCAAGTGTACCGAGCTGGTCCGCAATTCCTGCGGCACTCGACGGATCACCGGTGTTCGAACTGCGGAAGGTATTGTCGATCTTCTCGCCCCGCTGGCGCGCAAGGATGTCTTCGAGCGTCTGCGCTCCGCCTGTTGCGCTCCTGTCAGGCTCTGGTGCCTGCTGCGCCTCGATCGGCGTGATCCAGACCAATAGCGTAAGTGCTGCTGCCAATAGCGCTCGGACCATGGTGTCCCTCCACCCCAGAATTTCGAATTGGATGATTTGGGAAAGGGCGGACCGCGATGGCCGCCCTTTCCGATCTCATATCATATCACGCGTGTCGGAAGGGCTTAGCCGCCCTTCTGATCATAGGCCGTGCCCCAGCCCCATGCACCGGAACCGAAGCCGCGCGCCACGACACGCTCGCGGTAGATTGCCGAGACGACATCGCCGTCACCCGCCAGAAGCGCCTTGGTCGAGCACATCTCGGCGCAGATGGGCAGCTTGCCTTCCGCGATCCGGTTACGACCGTACTTGGCGAATTCGGCGGTGGAATGCGTCTCTTCCGGGCCACCGGCGCAGAAGGTGCATTTGTCCATCTTGCCGCGCGACCCGAAGTTGCCCGCCTGGGGGAACTGCGGCGCACCGAAGGGGCATGCGTAGAAGCAGTAGCCGCAGCCAATGCAGAGGTCCTTGGAGTGCAGGACGACCCCTTCTTCGTTCTGATAGAAGCAGTCGACCGGGCAGACCGCCATACAGGGCGCGTCCGAACAATGCATGCAGGCGACCGAGATGGACCGCTCGCCGGGGTTACCGTCGTTGATCGTGACGACCCTGCGCCGGTTGATGCCCCATGGCACTTCATGCTCGTTCTTGCAGGCTGTCACGCAGGCGTTGCATTCGATGCAGCGTTCAGCATCACAGAGGAATTTTGCTCTAGCCATTTTCTTTCCTCCTTAAGCTGCCCAGATCTTGCAGAGAGTCGCTTTGGTCTCCTGCATCTGGGTCACTGAGTCGTAGCCATAGGTCTGCGCGGTGTTGGTGCTTTCGCCCAGGACGTAGGGGTCGGCACCGTCGGGGTACTTGTGACGCCTGTCCTCGCCCTCCAGATGACCGCCGAAGTGGAACGGCATGAAGGCAACGCCCTCACCCACCCTTTCGGTGACCATCGCCATGACCTTGACCTTGCCGCCTTCCGGGCCTTCGACCCAGACCTTAGACCCATCACGTACGCCAAGGTTGTTGGCGTCGCGGGTGTTGATCTCGACGAACATGTCCTGCTGAAGCTCGGCCAGCCAGGGGTTCGAGCGGGTCTCATCCCCACCGCCTTCATATTCGACAAGGCGGCCCGAGGTCAGGATGATCGGATAATCCTCCGAGAAATCCTTTTCCTGGATCGTCTTGTAGAGGGTCGGCACACGCCAGAACTTGCGGTCCTCGTATGTACCGTAGTCGGCCACAAGATCGCGGCGGTTGGTGTAGAGCGGTTCGCGGTGGATCGGTACCGGGTCCGGGAAGGTCCAGACGACCGCCCGCGCCTTGGCATTGCCGAAAGGTGCGCAGCCATGCTTGATCGCGACGCGCTGGATACCGCCGGAAAGGTCGGTCTTCCAGTTCACGCTGCCGGGATTGTCGCCACCGATCTTTTCGATCGTCGCGCGTTCTTCGGCGGTAAGATCGCCGTCCCAGCCGAGATCCATCAGCATCTGCATCGTGAATTCGGGATATCCATCCTGGATTTCCGAGCCCACGCTGTAGACGCCTTCAGCCAGCAGGTTGTCCCCGTCCCGCTCAACACCGAAACGCGCGCGGAAAGTCAGGCCTCCTTCGGCGACGGGCAGCGACATGTCGTAAAGGTTCGCCGTGCCCGGATGGTTCATCTCGGGTGTTCCCCAGCTTGGCCAGGGCAGACCGTAGTAATCCCCGTCTGCCGGTCCTCCCTTCGCCCGCAGTGTGGTGCGGTCAAAGGTATGCTGGTTCGCCATGTGCAACTTGAGGCGCTCCGGCGACTGGCCGGTATAGCCGATGGTCCACATGCCGCGGTTGAACTCGCGGGTGATGTCCTCGATGTTCGGCTCGCCGCCCTCGTCGATGGCGATGTTGCGGAAGATGCGGTCATGGAAACCAAACTTCTCGGCGAACTTTGCCATGATGATGTGGTCAGGCAGAGACTCGAACAGCGGATCGACCACCTTTTCGCGCCACTGAAGCGACCGGTTCGACGCGGTAACGGAGCCGCGCGTCTCGAACTGTGTGCAGGCAGGCAGAAGGTACACGCCGTCAGTCCGGTCGTGAAGGATTGCCGAAACCGTCGGATAGGGGTCCACAACGACCAGCAGGTCGAGTTTCTCCATCGCCGTCTTCATTTCCTTCATCCGGGTCTGGGAGTTGGGGGCATGTCCCCAAAGCACCATGGCCCGGGTGTTGTCCGGCTGATCGATATTGTCCTTGTCCTCAAGCACACCGTCAATCCAGCGGCTGACGGGGATGCCGTTGAGGTTCATCATCGAAGTGTCGCCGAACTTGGCATCCGAGAACCGGCCCTTGAGCCAGTCGAGGTCTTCCTCCCATACGCGCGCCCAGTGCGCCCAGCTCCCTGCGGACAGCCCGTAGTAGCCCGGCAGCGTATCGGCCAGAACGCCGAGGTCCGTCGCTCCCTGAACGTTGTCGTGGCCGCGGAAGATATTGGTGCCGCCGCCGGAGGTACCCATGTTGCCCAGCGCAAGCTGCAGAATGCAGTAGGCACGGGTGTTGTTGTTGCCGTTGGTGTGCTGCGTACCGCCCATGCACCAGATCACCGTGCCGGGACGGTTGTTGGCCATGGTGCGCGCAACGCGCTTGAGCTGGGAACCGGGTGTGCCGGTCACGCGCTCAACTTCTTCGGGGGTCCAGCGGGCGACCTCTTCACGGATTTGGTCCATGCCCCAGACACGGGTGCGGATGAACTCCTTGTCCTCCCAACCGTTCTCGAAGATGTGCCACAGGATACCCCATACCAGCGCCACGTCGGTGCCCGGACGGAAGCGGACGTATTCATCCGCATGAGCCGCGGTCCGCGTGAAGCGGGGGTCGCAGACGATGAGCGGCGCGTTGTTCTGCTCCTTCGCCCTCAGGACGTGCAGCAGAGAGACCGGATGCGCCTCGGCGGGGTTGCCGCCGATGATGAAGATCGCCTTGGAGTTATGAATGTCGTTGTAGGAGTTGGTCATGGCGCCGTAGCCCCATGTGTTCGCAACACCCGCAACCGTGGTGGAGTGACAGATACGCGCCTGGTGGTCCACGTTGTTCGTGCCCCAGTAGGCCGCGAACTTGCGGAAGAGGTAGGCCTGTTCGTTGTTGTGCTTGGCCGAGCCCAGCCAGTAGACGCTGTCCGGGCCGCTTTCCTCGCGGATCTTCATCATGCCGTCGCCGATCTCGTTGATCGCCTCTTCCCAGCTGACGCGAACCCATTCGCCGTTCACCAGCTTGGTCGGATATTTCAAACGGCGCTCGCCATGTGCGTGCTCGCGCACCGCAGCACCCTTGGCGCAGTGCGCACCCAGGTTGAACGGGCTGTCCCAGCCAGGCTCCTGCCCGGTCCAGACGCCGTTCTGCACCTCGGCCACGACGGTACAACCGACGGAGCAGTGCGTGCAGACGGATTTCTTGAGCTCGACGGCTCCCCCGGCTGTCTGCGCCGAGGCCTGGGTGACCATACCACCCGTTGCGCTGATGGCCGCGAGGCCACCGACAGCGAGGCCGGAACCCCTCAGAAATGTCCGGCGATCGACACGTGTCTCCGCTGCCTTGGACAGGATACTTGTCCGCTGGGGGCGTCGCGCAACCCCGTTGGTCTTTTTCCTCAACATGTGTTTCCCTCCCTTAACCGCGGGTATTCCCGGGGAAAGCTTTCATTGACCCTTGGCTCTCGGCTGTCACGCAACCGGTTGCCGTAGGCGATGACGGTGTCCGGTTCTCAGAACCGGGCGCTGTCGAAGTAGGCGCGCGTATGCGCGGTATCCTGCATCTTCTCGGATTGCAGGTCGGGCTCGGACGCCTCGGCCCCCGAACCTGTCACGACCGCGGCTGCGGCCAACGGGACAGCAGTGCCCGTCAGTTTGAGAAAATCGCGGCGGCTCGTGGCCTCCTCGGTTTTCCTGCTCATGAGAGTCCTCCCCTCTTCTGCGTGACGGTCTCCCGCCGGTTAACGGCCATCAGGCCGTGCTCATTCTGAATGCCTCGGCCTCGATTTCCATGAACATCCGGCCGACCGTGGCCACACCGACATAGAAAACGGAGTTCTTGGCACCCTCCAGATCCTTGAAAAAATGTCTGGCCCAGGGGCCGATGAACTTGTTGAAGAATTCCTTCTGCCGCTCAAGGCTGGCAGGGGGGCCAAAGCGCCCGACGATGATTGCCCCCATCATCTCCATGAGGGACGCGATGTTGTCCTCGGGCTCGAACACCGTCTCGCTGCGGGCCAGCCCGAGACGCGCCATATCCTGACGCAGGAGCGCGAGCGGCTTCTCATTCAGGAAACCGGTCAGGTAGTAACTGGCGTAGGGCACAAGCTCCCCCCGCCCGAGCCCGATGAAGAGCTTGTTGAACTCCGATGCGACCGACTGCGGCTTGGTGCGATTGGCGATACGGGCAAGCGTGTTAATCGCGTTGCCGAATTCGCTCTCATCCCCTGTGAGACCCGCCGTCTGGTCAATCAACAGTTGATCGGGGGGCGCGGCAAGAATCAGCCCGAGGAAATTGTATAGGTCCGCACGCAACCGATCCTCGGCGCTGACATGCCCCTTGTTTTCCACGTTCAAAGCCAAAGCCTCGGTCATTCGACGTTGCAGCGTTTACGCTGCACCTCCCTTATCGTCATAAATTTTATACCGCATTTTTTTCCGCCGGGGATAAAAATCTGCTCCCCCATGCCTGTCCTCGCCCTCCGCCTGTGCAAGAGCCTGTGGCGCGTCTTCGGGGCAATCCTCTGAAACGATCTTCACGTCCTCTTCGCCGGATGCCACGGATTTTTCCTCCGCCACGCTTTCGTCGGCCTTTGCAGCCTCATCTGCGACGGTGTTTTCCGGTCCCTCGGCATGCACCTCCTGCATCATCTTTTCGATGTGCGCCGTCATCCCTTTGCCCACCTGGTATGAGGTCGCAAGCTGGGCAGCAACGGTGGCCGCGTCGGTGTAGTCCTCACCGTAATCGACAAGACCGTCGAGATTGGCGAGCACCGGGTTCGTTCCCCACAGCCTGCGTAGCGCAATCTTCTTCAGGCGCTGCGGCACTCCCGCCTTGAGGAAGACCGAAAAATCGTCGCCCTGCCCGAGGGTCTCGGGGTCTGGCAAATCGAACTTCACGAGCAATTCCTCGTCGGACATTTCCTCGAGCGATCGCTCCTGGATCTCGCGAGTCGTTGCCTCGGCCTGCCGCTGTTCCGCACGGGTCTCAGCCTCAACCCCGGCCCTGCGGCGTGACCAGAAATCGTTGCCCCTCACTGCAACCTCTCCTTCCGCTTGGCCCCCGGGGAACGGTAGACATCGCTCATCTGGGGGATGCGAGCGTCGCCTTTGCCGTCCTCGACCCTGTCGATGCGCTTCTTGTCGCGCCGACGCTTCTTGAACTCCTCCTCCTCGAAGTGCTCCAGCGCAAAGGTGCGGACCCAAGCCAAAAGACCCTCTGGCATTGGAATTTTTTCGACGATTTCCTCACCGGAATCGCCATAGTCCTGCGATTCGTGGGGCGACGCGGTTACCAGCAAAACCTCGTAGGGTCGCTCCGCCTTGCCAGAGGCACGCATCACCACGTAGACCGATGGCACCCGTGCGGCTAGCCCGTTCAGATAGGCCTCGGCATCCGAGCCGTGGAGCTTCAGCGGCACCGTGGCGGCGTGATATTCGGTGATGTCGTTCTCTTCGCGCAAAACCTTCCAATGCGCCTCCGCGGCCCCTGGCACAACGGCCACCGCGCGCCACACCCAAGGGGCCCAGCGGGTCACGCCCGGTGCGCGGCGCACGATCACGCCCAACGGCATTTCAGCATATTTGTCCGGGTTGTAATACAACCGCTCGTCCTCCCTGAAATCAGGCTAGCGCAGGAAATCGAAGGGAGGCAAGCCCGTTGCTACGGGCGTCTTTACCCTACCGCATTTCCGTGTCTAACTTTCTGCGAACCGGGAGGAGAGAGCCAGCAATGTCAGAGAAGAACGGCGCATCTGCGACCCTGATCCTGTGCGACTGCACCGCAACACAATCCATCGACGCCGATGGGCTTGCACAGGCGACGGGACTGAAGTGTTCCCGTGTTTTCAACCACCTCTGCGGTCCCAAGATCGAGAAGGCGGCAGAAGCAATCGCAGCGGGCAATGCCGTCATCTGCTGCGCACAGGAGGCCGCTACATTTGAAGAAGTCGCGGCGGAGCTGGGCGTCGATGCGCCAGGTTTCGTCGATATCCGTGACCGCGCCGGCTGGCACGCGGGCGATGCCCCCGCGACCGCGAAGATGGCCGCTCTCATTGCCGATGCGGCGCTTGCCGCGCCACCCGTCAAGACGATGGACGTCAGTTCCGAAGGTCTGTGCCTGATCCTCGGGCCCGAAGATGTCGCCCTTCGGGCCGCCGAGCGGCTGAAGGACGTCCTTGGCGTCACCGTCCTGCTGGAGAGCGAAGACGCACCGCCCACCCGCGATTTTGACGTGATCCGGGGCAAGCTGCACCGAGCAACCGGGGCGATTGGCGGTTTTGAGCTGACCTTCAAGGAATTTCAGCAGGTCAACCCGGCGGGCCGGGGAAGCTTTGGCTTTTCCGCGCCCCGTTCGCAGGCCGAGAGCGAATGCGACATCATTCTCGACCTCAGCGGCGGCACGCCGCTTTTCCCCGCGCCCGAAAAGCGTGAAGGCTATCTGCGCGCCGATCCAAAAAGTGAACGCGCTGTGGCGGATGCGATCTTTGAGGCCGCGCAACTCATCGGCACTTTCGAGAAACCGCTTTACGTGCGGCTTGAAACGACCCTCTGCGCCCATTCGCGGGCCGAGCAGATCGCCTGCAGCAATTGCATCGACAATTGCCCCACAGCCGCGATCACCTCCGCAGGGGAGCATGTCGCCATCGACCCGATGATCTGCGCGGGCTGCGGCTCCTGCGCCTCCCTCTGTCCCTCGGGCGCCATCACCTACGACGCCCCGGCGACCGATCACCTGATCCGGCGCATCCAGACCATGGCGCAAACCTACCTGCGGGCGGCTGAAGGCGCGCCGCGCCTTCTTGCCGTGGACCCGCACGGCAGCGAGATGATCCGCCTGCTTGCCCGCTTCGGTCGCGGTCTGCCGGTGGATGTTGTCCCGATCGAGGTGCCCGCGTTGAACACTTTCGGACATACCGAGGCGCTGGCGGCCCTCGCTGCCGGTTTCGCCCGTGTCTCGATCCTGATGGGGCCCGGCACGGAGCGCGACGCGTTGCTGCGCGAAGCCGATCTGGCACGGGCTATCGCCGGCGGAGCGGTTATCGAAGTGCTCGAGCTGACCGACCCCGACGCGCTTGGTGAGGCGCTGCTGCAGGACGGCACGTCCCCTGCCCCCGCATCCACCGTCCGTCCGATGGGATCGCGTCGCCAGATCACCCGTCAGGCGGCCCGCGCGCTGCGGCCAGATACCAAGGTCATCGACCTGCCCGACACTGCCCCCTATGGCGCGGTCGTCGTCAATCAGGATGCATGCACGCTTTGCCTCTCTTGCGTGTCGCTCTGTCCTTCGGGTGCGCTGGGGGACAACCCCGACCTGCCGCAACTGCGCTTCCAGGAGGACGCCTGCCTGCAATGCGGACTCTGCGCAAGCGTCTGTCCAGAGGACGCGATCACCTATGTGCCGCGTCTGAACCTGACCGAGGATGCGCTCCGCCAAGTGGTGCTATACGAGGAAGAACCCTTCGCCTGCATCTCCTGCGGAACCCTCTTCGGCTCACGCTCGACGGTCGAGCGGATCACGGAGAAGCTCGCGCAGCATCCGATGTACCAGGGCGGTGCTGCGCTGGATCTGATCAAGATGTGCGACGACTGCCGCATTCAGGCGCAGTACCACTCGGAAAAGAACCCCTTCGCAGCGGGCGAGCGCCCACGCCCACGCACGACAGAAGTTTATCTCAGCAAGCGTCGCGATCACTGAAGCTGCAGCGGCGCCCCCAGGTCTGCCGGCACCAGTGCCGAGACATAGGCGAGGATCGCGTCGAACTCGTCGAGGGTCAGTTCAATCGGCACGATGGGCGACGGGCGGTCTTCGGGGAAAGGCTCCGTTACATCGACGATCTGCGTGAAGGATGGATGCGGGTTCAGCGCAAAGAAAGCCTGGAAACGGTAGTCCCAGTCCGCAAGTGCCCGAAGCACGAAGAACGAAGGGGTGGAACCGATCCCGATCATCGGCTGGTCGTCAACGCTGACGTGACAGCGTCCACAGTGCGTGACCGACAGCACCTTGCCCAGGGCCGCATCCCCTTCGAAGGTGATGGATTGCACAACCTGCTTCTTGGCCGTTGCCCGCGCATAGATTGCCTTGCCGTCCACCTCGAAGCCCGTGACCGTACGCATTCCGATGTCCGAAGTGATCCAATCCACGAATCTCGCCGTGCCCGGGTGATCGGCGTTCAGCACATTGAGCGACCAAACCATACCCTCACCTTCAAAAAGCGGATGGCCCTCCGCACCGAGTGCCGCGTCCGCCTTCGATCCCGGCGGCAGCACCTCGACCCGCACCTGGGTCTTGAGCGAGAAACGCGGAAGAAGGTATTTCAGGAAACCGTTCTCGACCAGCACATCCGGCGCGGCCAGCCTGACCGTCCGGTCGTCTGCGGTTGCCGCCGCTCCGGCCAGCACGGCAAGCGCAAAAATTATCGAGGACAGGGTTGCCCGCATGCCAAATGCTAGAAATATAGGCGCTGTCCTGTCAACAAGTGCTAATTGGAGGGAGAGCACATGAGCGACGATATGAACATGTCGATGCGCAAATTTCTCAAGCAGGTCGGCGTCACGTCGCAACAGGCCATCGAGAAAGCGATGCGCGAAAGCGGTACCGACAAGGACTACGAGGTCAAGGCGGTGATCACCATCGAGGAACTGGGGATGACCCATACCGTCACCGGCACCATCCGGGGCGAGGACTGAACCAACGTGTCTGTCACCCGGGAAACCGTTCAGAACATTCTGAAATCCATCACCGACCCGGCTTCGGGGGCGGACCTCATGTCGTCGGGTGTGGTGCGCGCGCTCAATGTGGATGGCGGCAACATCCGCTTCGTGCTGGAAATTGATGCCGCGAAATCTGCGGCCTATGATACCGTCAAGGCCGAGGCCGAGAAGCAACTTGGCGCGCTCGACGAGGTCGGCACGATCTCAATCGTGATGACCGCCCACCAGGCCAAGCAACCACCGGACCTCAAGGCCCCCGGCCCGCGCACCCAGGCGGGGCCGGAACCTGTGCCGGGTATCAAGCGGATCATCGCCATCGCCTCGGGCAAGGGCGGTGTCGGCAAATCCACCGTCTCGGCCAATCTTGCCTGCGCGCTTGCCGCGCAGGGCTGCAAGGTGGGTCTCTTGGATGCCGATGTCTACGGTCCCTCGCAGCCCCGGATGCTTGGTGTCTCGGGCCGCCCTTCCAGCCCCGATGGCAAGACCATCCTTCCGATGCGCAACCACGGTGTGACGATGATGTCCATCGGGCTGATGACGAACGAGGATCAGGCGGTCGTCTGGCGCGGTCCGATGCTGATGGGTGCCCTGCAGCAGATGTTGACGCAGGTCCAGTGGGGCGCGCTCGACGTGCTGCTGGTCGACCTGCCCCCCGGCACCGGTGACGTGCAGATGACGCTGGCCCAGAAGACCATCGTGGACGGGGCGGTGATCGTCTCGACCCCCCAGGACGTCGCCCTTCTCGATGCCCGCAAGGGGGTGGACATGTTCAATCAGCTCAAGGTGCCGATCCTTGGGATGATCGAGAACATGTCGACGCATATCTGCTCCAACTGCGGTCACGAGGAACATATCTTCGGCCACGGCGGTGTGGCGGCCGAGGCCGCAAAGCTGGGCGTGCCGCTGCTGGCCGAGATCCCGCTCAGCCTCGATATCCGGCTGGCCGCCGACGGCGGCGCGCCCATCGTGGTGACGGCACCGGATAGCGCCCAGGCGGCAGCCTTCCACGAAGTCGCCTCAAAACTGCGCGAGAAGCTCGGCGTATGACAGAGCCCACATTCCCGCCGCTGATGTCGGGACTGGCCGTCACCGGATCTGCCGATCCTTTCGAGACCGCCTGCAACAGGGCCATTGTCGGTTGCGATGCAGGACTTGTCGTCTACAACACCGCCGCCGACCGGCTGAGTGCAGCCCTCGTCCTGACGCCAGACGTGCCGCTGGCCAAGGCCGTCGCGATGCTCCCGCTTTGTGCGATCGGCCTGCAGAACGCCCTTGGTGCGCTCGCCCCGCCGGAGGTTGCCGTACACCTCGAGTGGGAAGGCGGCATCCGGCTCAACGGGGGCCGCTGTGGCAGCTTTCGCATGGCGGCAAGCGACAACACGCCGGAAGTGGAGCCGCGCTGGCTGGTCGTCGGGTTTTTCCTGCCTCTTCTGATATTGGGCGAAGGCGGTGACCGCCCGGACGAGACCGCGCTCTTCGAGGAAGGTTGCGCTGATGTCGACCCGGTACGTCTGCTTGAAAGCTGGGCGCGTCACACGCTAAACTGGATTGCCCGCTGGGAAGAGGGAGGCAACAAGCCACTTCACGCCGAATGGCGAGGGCTGGCCCACGGGATCGGAGAGGTGATCGAGGTGCAGGGACATTCCGGCGTCTTCCTTGGCATCGACGAGGATTTCGGCATGCTCTTGCGGGATGAAACTTCCACCCGCTCCCTGCCCCTGACCCTGCTGTTGGAGACATGACATGAACCTTGCCCGGGCAATCCACTTTGACGAAAGCGACACGCGCGTCTTTCACGTTTCGGCGCGCACGGGCGAATGGTGCATCTCGGGCGGCTTTGAGTTCTCCAACTGGACCGAGGGCGATTTGACCGGCAAGGCACGCCAGGCCTTCGCGAATGGGTGGTTCGGGCTCGAGACATCGGGCCGGGTGACATTTGTCGCGGTGACCAAGATCGAAGAGGCCGAATTCGACGGGCTCGTCGACACGCTGGCCCGGCATTTTGTCGACTACTACGGCGCGCCCGACATCGAGGCCGCCCGACCGGTTGCCCGCGAAGAACTGGATCACATGGTCAGCATCTGCGACGACCATGACCCCAATACCCTGCTCACCGTCTCGCGCGAGTTGACGCCTGCCGGGGTCAGGGAAGTGTTCCGCTCAATCCAGCCGCAGGACGCGGGCATCGAGCAATTCGCCATTCATGGATCGCTCGACAGCTAGCGAGCGGCATTGAAGGTAAACAGCGTCTCGCCGCCGATGGTGTAGCCGTTGATCAGAGCCTCGGCTTTTTCCGAAACCAGCCAGTCTTCCAGCGCCTTCGCCGCGGTACTTTTCACGTGCGGATGGCGCTCCGGGTTCACCGGTAGAAAGGCATATTGGTTGAACAGGACGGGATCGCCTGCAAAAAGCAGCGCCAGACCTGCCTTATTGCCGAAATTCAGCCAGCTCGCCCGGTCTGCCAGGATGTAGCCATCGACACCCGCCGCCACGTTGAGCGCCGCCCCCATGCCTGCGCCAACCGCCCGGTACCAGGGGCCGAACGCCTGCGGATCCGCCTCGATCTTTGTCCAAAGCGACAGCTCTTTCTTGTGGGTGCCGCTGTCGTCGCCCCGGCTGACGAAGACGCTTTCGCTTTCCAGGATCGCGCGGAGCGCCTCCGAAACCGTCGCAACATCCGCGATCCCGGCGGGGTCAGCAGCGGGGCCAATCAGGACGAAATCGTTGTACATGATCTCGCGTCTGTGGGTGCCGAAACCTTCCGCCATAAAGGCGTCCTCTGCCGCCCGCGAATGCACAAGGATCGCATCGACATCCCCCGCCTGTCCAAGCCGGATGGCCTGTCCCGTTCCAACCACGATAAGTTGCACCTCGATCCCTGTGTCGCCTTCGAACGCGGGCAGCAGGACATCTGATAGCCCCGAGTTCTGGAACGATGTGGTCACAGCCATGCGCATCGTATCGGCGCCCGCCATGCCGGTCCACAGGATCACTGCGACAAAAGCTGCGATCAGCCGCGTCATTCGACGATATCTCCTCTCAGAAAAGCCCTGGCCTCGGCCGTCTCGGGGGCCGAGAAAAACTGTTTGGCTTCGCGGTGCTCCCGGATGCGTCCTTTGACCATGAAGATCACTTCGTCCGCAAGCCTCTGTGCCTGGCCCAGGTCATGTGTCGACATGATGATCCGGGTCCCGGCGCTGCGCGCATCGCGCAGCACCGCTTCGATGTCTTTCGTCGCCGCGCCGTCGAGTGAGGAGCAAGGCTCATCGAGAAAGAGGACCGCCGGTGAAACAATTAAGGCGCGGGCCAGCGCGAGCTTCTGTTTCTCGCCACCGGAAATTCGGGGGGCCTGTACGCCGGCTACCTCGCCAAGGCCGACCCGCGTGGCCCAATCCCGCGCATGCGCCAGCGCCTCGGCCCGCGGCACGCCCCGGATCGTCAGCGGGTAGGCGATGTTCTGCAGGACCGTGCGCCGCAAAAGCACCGGGGTCTGGAAAACGAAGGCCTGTTCGCGGCGCGCGGTTTCTTCGTCGCAGGCCCAGTGCAGGCTGCCCCTCCGCACCCTTTCGAGACCGTGCAGCATGCGCAGCAGCGTGGTCTTGCCCGCGCCGTTCGGACCGATCACGATGGTCAGCCCGTTGCTCTCAAGCGTCAGATCGACCGGTCCCAGCAGGCGTTTGCCACGGCGCTGGACCTCGACCTCTTTCACCTTCACCGGAAACAGGGATTTCACCACCGGTCCGCCCTTTCCGTGCGCGCAATCGAATGCACGCCGAAGCTCACAACCACCGACAGCAAGATCAGAACAAACCCGAGCCCCAGCGCGAGGCCGAACTCGCCCTTGCCCGTCTCCAGCGCGATGGCCGTGGTCAGAACCCGCGTCGAATGCTCGATGTTGCCGCCCACGATCATGATCGCGCCCACTTCCCCGATGGCCCGGCCAAATCCTGCGAGCGACGCGGTCAAAAGCGACCGCCTGCCATCCCAAAGAAGCGTCAGAACCTTCTGCCGGGGCGTCGTGTTCATCGATATCAGCAGATCGTGGTAATCGCTCCAGAGGTCACGGATGGTCTGATGCGCGATGGAGGAGATCAGGGGCACCATGATGATGACCTGAGCGATGATCATCGCGGTGGGCGTGTAGAGCAGCCCCAGCACGCCCAGCGGCCCGGAGCGCGACAGGATCACGTAGATGAACAATCCGACAACAACTGGCGGAAGTCCCATCAGCGCGTTCAGCACCGAAATCGTCGCGCGGCGATAGCGAAAGCGTCGGATGGCCAGCAGGGTTCCAAGGGGCCAGGAAATCAGCGAAGCGATGACAAGCGCGGTCAGCGTGACCTGAAGCGAACGCAGGGTGATCTCCATCAGCTCAGCGTCGAAGCTGACCAACATCCACAGGGCCTCTGCAAACCCTTCCCCCAAAGTGCCCATCGGCTGCCGACCAGTCGCTTGATCCCAATTCCGGGGCGCAAGATTGTTCATTTCGACCGGAGGGTCCAGATGCAAAACCAAAATGACCGCTGATCCAGCCGGGCCCCAGCCTTGCCGCCAGACAGGCAAGCGCATACCCTCATTGCAGCGGTGCGGTCCGAACCGACTGGCCGCACGCAAAGCAACAAAGCAAAAGACGGCACAGGACATGAAGATCGGCTACACATATGCCTCCGGGCGCGGTGACACGGATCTGCTGCTCTATCGCTTTGCTATGTCGCTCTGCGCGGATGGTTATCGTCCCGTCGGGACTGTTCAGATGAACGAGATGTGCAAGCAGACCGGTCGATGCGACATGGACGTCAAGGTGCTGCCCGATGGTCCTGTCATCCGCATTTCGCAGGCACTCGGCCCCGGGTCCACGGGGTGCCGGCTGTTGCCCAGCGCGCTGGAGGAGTCCGTCGGCGAGGTGGCGGCGCGGCTGACACGGGAAGCGGACCTCCTGATCATCAACAAGTTCGGAAAGCAGGAAGCGGACGGCCATGGCTTTCGTCCGTTGATCGGGGCCGCGCTTGAATTGGGTGTTCCGGTGATTGTCGGCCTGAGCCATTTGAACCAGCAGGCGTTCTTCGACTTCGCCGAGGATTTCGCGGAAGAGCTTGCGCCGGACGAAGCCGCTCTGCGTAGCTGGTTCGAACGTGAATTGGCGGCGATACGGGGCGAAAGCCAACCTCCCGCCGCGACACTGGACGCGTCGTGACCAGAGAAGGGAAGAGCCCGGCTTTGTGTTCCTCAAGTGGATCGACGCGCCAATCCTTGTCTGCGCCTGCCTCTCGGCCCCACGCAAAACGCACAGCCTGATCCATGACACCCGGCTCCAAAGAACATGGCGCGCCCCTGAAGATCGCGGGCGCGCGCCTTGAGGTCCCGGCCAAGCTTTCGGAAACGGATCGGGCAGCGCTTGCGCAGAGCCTTTATGCGGTGCATGAGCGGATTTTCTCCGGTGTGACGCACACCCAGTTTTGCGATCATGTCATCGACCCGCCCGCACGATCGACAGTAATCCAGCTGTTCCTGTCGGAACGCGGTGAAACCGTGGGGTATTGCGCGGTGCACCTCTTCAAGAGAACGGTGCAAGGACGGGAGGCGCTTGTGCTCAGGGCCGAGGCGGGACTGCTGCCCGAATACCGTGGCCGTGGTGCAACTTACGGATTCGGAATACGCTGCGCCATGGCGGAGAAATTCCGCCATCCCTTCACCCCGATCTACTACCTCGGGACATTGGTGCACACGTCGAGCTACCACCTCTTCTGCAAATACTTCCCTGTCGTCTTTCCACCGGCCAGCGGAAGCGCTGCCCCCGCATCCAGCGAACTGGCGCAGGAGCTTGCCGACAGCTTTCCCGACCCCGCTGTCACCCCCGACGATCCGCTCATACGCGATGTCGGCTGGGTGACCATCGAGAGCAGGCAGGAAGAGCGGCTGAACCGGGGGCAGGACCGGGCCGATGTGGCCTTCTTCAAGGCACGCAATCCCGGTTATACCCGGGGACACGGACTGGTCGTGGTGGTCCCGCTCACCTTCCGCAACGTGATTGCCGCCCTCTTTCGGAGACTGAAGGAATTGGCGTGGCTCGCGATCCGCAGGAAGAAGGCCGATCTGTAGCCCGTCTCTCCACCCCGGTCGGCTTCTGACGCCTCAATCCATGCATCCGCGTGGCATCGCCTCTCCATGACTGAGCAAATCCTGCAGTCACGACCAACTCTCCATCTGGCGCAGCGCCCGGCAAACCGCTATCGTTCCACCAGCCCGGCAATAAAGGCATTGCGCGCTGCTGCCAGGGCCGAGCGGAGCTGACCGTTCGACCGAAATGAACCATCATTTCCGTCAATGCGCGATTTCGGCTCCCAGTCAAAGATAACCGGCGGCGCGCCGCCCGTGACATGAGGTGAGCCATGCTCAAGAACGACCAACTCGACGCCTGGGACCGCGAGAATTTCTTCCATCCCTCCACCCATCTAGCCGAATTCGCCCGCGGCAACATGCCGAACCGGATCATGACCGGCGGCTCTGGCTGCCATGTCGAGGACCGCGACGGCAATCGCCTGCTCGACGCCTTTGCTGGGCTTTACTGCGTAAACGTGGGCTACGGGCGGACCGAAATCGCCGAGGCCATCGCCGAACAGGCGCACAAGCTCGCCTACTACCACGCCTACATGGGTCACGGGACGGAAGCCTCGATCACGCTGGCCAAGATGGTGCTGGACCGCGCGCCCGAACACATGTCGAAGGTCTACTTCGGTCTGGGCGGTTCCGACGCGAATGAGACCAACGTCAAGATCGTCTGGTATTACAACAACGTTCTGGGTCGTCCGGAGAAGAAGAAGATCATCGCACGCTGGCGCGGCTATCACGGCTCGGGCCTGATCAGCGGCTCGCTGACCGGCCTCGATCTCTTTCACAAGAAATTCGATCTGCCGCTGGCGCAGGTCATTCATACCGAGGCACCCTACTATTTCCGCCGCGCCGATCTGGCCCAGACCGAAGAACAGTTCACTGCTCACTGCGTGGCCGAGCTGGAAGCGCTGATCGAACGAGAAGGCGCGGATACCATCGCCGCCTTCATCGGCGAGCCTGCCATCGCGACGGGCGGGATCGTCCCGCCCCCCGCAGGCTATTGGCAGGCCATTCAGGAGGTGCTTAGCCGTCACGACATCCTGCTGATCGCCGACGAGGTGGTAACCGGGTTCGGGCGCCTAGGCACCATGTTCGGCTCGGAGCATTACGGGATCCGTCCCGATATCATGACCATTGCCAAGGGCCTGACATCGGCCTATGCGCCGCTGTCGGGTTCCATCGTCAGTGACAAGGTCTGGCAGGTGCTGGAGAAAGGGACGGACGAATTTGGCCCCTTCGGACACGGCTGGACCTATTCCGCCCATCCCATCGGTGCGGCCGCGGGCGTCGCGAACCTGAAGCTGATTGACGAGCTGAACCTCGTTGAGAACGCGCGGGAGGTCGGTGCGTATTTCCGTCAGGCGATGCAACACGCGGTGGGCGATCATCCGCACGTCGGCGAGGTGCGGGGTGAAGGTATGCTCTGCGCGGTGGAGTTCGTCGCGGACCGCGAAACCCGGCAGTTCTTCGATCTTTCCGAGAAAACCGTGCCGCGCATCAACGAGGCGCTGATGAAACGCGGCGTGATCTCCCGCGCGATGCCGCAGAGCGATATTCTGGGCTTTGCCCCGCCGCTGTGCCTGTCCCGCGCCGAGGCGGAAGAAGTTGCCGAGAAGACGGCGCAGGCGGTGAAATCGGTCTTGGGCTGACGCCGATCGAACGTGCATAAGGTAGTTTTTCGCCGGGGCTGAATACCGGCCCCGGTGTCTTTTCTTGTCCAGAGCGTCATTCCGCTCCAGAATGGAGGCGCAGAAGACGGGCTTTGGACATGGTCAAATTCGCCTCATATTTCCTGATCGCCGCGATGGTTTTCATTTGCATCGCCTCTGCGGCCGACGCGCGCAGGGTGGCGCTGGTGATCGGCAATTCCGACTACACCCACGCGACCACGCTGCCCAATCCGGCCAATGACGCGCGCGATCTGGCCACCGCTTTCACCCGTCTCGGCTACCAGGTCGAACTGGTCGAGGACGCGACCCGCGCCGATCTTCTGGATGCGCTGCGCGGCTTCCGCGCCCGCAGCATCGGTGCTGAACATGCGATCATCTACTACGCCGGCCACGGTGTCGAAATCGACCGCCAGAACTTTGTCATTCCCGTCGATGCCGAACTGAAGGCGGATATCGACGTGGAATACGAGGCCGTTCCGCTCGATCTGCTGGTGGCCGCCACTTCGGGCGCGCGCGATCTGCAACTGGTCGTGCTCGATGCCTGCCGTGACAACCCGTTTCTGGCGCAGATGACCCGCACGCTCTCGACCCGCTCCATCGGACGGGGCCTTGCGATCTATGAGCCCGACGGCAATTCGCTGGTCGCCTATTCGGCGCGCGAGGGGACGGTGGCGCTGGATGGCACGGGCCAGAACAGCCCCTATGCCATGGCGTTCCTCTCGGCGCTGGAGCGGCCCGGGCTGGAGATCGGCCAGTTCTTCCGGCAGGTGCGCGACGCGGTCATTCGCCAGACAAACGGCCAGCAGGAGCCGTTTCTCTACGGCTCGCTCAGCGCCGAGCCGGTATTCTTCAAGCCCGATGCTGCGTCCGTCACCCCTGCCCCACAGGCTGCCGCACCAGCGCAGCGGGGCACGGACGCCTCGGCCGACACGCTGCTCGCCATCGACCTTGCCTTCTGGCAGAGCATAAAGGACAGCGATCAGCCTTCCGATTTCGAAGACTATCTGAGCCGTTTCCCGAACGGTCAGTTTCTACCACTTGCCCAACGGCGACTGGCCGCACTGAAGGCACCGCAAGAGCCCGCCCGCTCCGCCGTAAGGGAGCCCGAGGCCTCACCGCCCGCCTCTGCCGTTCCCGCCGCTACACCGAAACCGGACCCCCTGCCCGAGCCGCTTCGCCTGTCGCGCAGCGAGGCGCGCGACCTTCAGGCGCGGCTCAACATCCTGGGTTACAGCGCCGGTGTCGAGGACGGCATCGTCGGACGGCGCACGATGCGCGCGGTGGCTGAATACAAATCCACACGTGCCATGCCATTGGAGGACCAGATCGACGCTGCCCTGATGGCGTGGATCGCGGCGGAGGTTCCGAGCACCCGGCTGGCAGCCTACCGCGATGCCAAGCGGCCCGCCACTCCCAGTACGCCCGCACCGGCAGCGGCCCCGAAACCCAAAGCCCAAACGGCCGCCAAACCAGCCCCCGCGCCCCGCGTCGAGACCAAGCCCGCCGCCTCTTCAGGCAACCTTGCGGGGTTCGTCGGGCGCTCCTATTGCCGCTCGAAGGGCGGTCAGGTTCTGAACGGCCGCAACCTCTCCGACCGGCCTATCTGGTGCATTACGGTGTTGTCGCTCAGCGATGCGCAAATCCGCTACCGCGTGTCCCAGCGACAAAGCGCCGGCCAGCCGCTCAACCAGTCCGTCTTCACGCGCAACCGGACGGGCACGCGCACCTACGGTCCAGTCCGTCTGGCAGCGTCAGGCTCCGGCTCGCTGACCGCGAACGGCTCGCCCTTCGTGGCATCTCAGATTTACAGGTAACGGGCCGGTCCGGGCATCTGTGCAAAGATGAGCAGAGGGTGCAGGTCACGCAAAGGCGATCCGCTCGTCGTACCCGGCACGGGTTCCGTTCGGCAAGCGGCATATGCTGCAACGGTCCAAGGCATTTGGGCGCGGGGGCGTTGGCACCTTTCTTCCCGGATCGTTTCATCATCGAATAGTCATTCAGTTCGCATCCGGCTGTTTCTCGGGCCGCGCCACGTCGAAAGCCTGAAGCGCAAGGCAGCGCGCCTCGATTGCGGTCAGGCGTCCGAACGGTGCCAGATCGCACCCCCAGCGCCGCGCGTTGTAAAGCTGCGGAACGAGGCAGATATCGGCAAGCCCCGGGGCATCGCCGAAGGCAAACGCTGTCTCATCATCGATCAGGGCCTGAAAGGCCGTGAAGCCCTCTGTCATCCAGTGGTTCATCCACGCTGTCGCCGCTGCCTGATCGAAGCCCGCCGATTTCAGACGCGCGACCACCCGAAGATTGTTCACCGGGTGCACGTCCGTGGCAATCGTCAGCGCCGCTGCACGTACGTGGGCGCGAGCGATCGGGTCCCGGGGGAGAATAGCCGGGTCGGGATGTGTCTCTTCCAGCCATTCTAGGATGGCCATGGACTGCGTGAGCACGGTGCCGTCCTCAAGCACCAAAGTCGGAACACCCTGCCCCGGGTTCAGCTGCGCGTAATCGGATGCGGTTTGCTCTCCTGTAACGAGATTGACGGAGACGGCCTCGAAGGTGAGGCCCTTGAGAGCCAGCGCAATCCGCACGCGGTAGGACGTCGTCGAGCGCCAATAGGTATAAAGCTTCATGTCAGTCCGGTTCCCCATCAATAGCCTTTGCCAATGCGCTCCCCTTGGGCAACGTCATCTCCTGCCGAGGGGAAGCCTGCCCCCTCGTACCACACTAAGAACAGCGCCGGGGGATGGATTGCACGGAGAGATATCTGCACTGGTCGATGAACGGGATAGGCTGGGACCAGAACGGGTTGTGACACCGCCCTGCGGGATTGGTGGGGTGTACTTGCCATTCATTGGTCGGCTTCCCCCGGACAAACACAGGATGCCGCTCAACAAAACCATGCCAAGTTCTTTGGCATGCAGCCAACCGGCATGTGTCGGCGCGCGTTTGCTCTTGTAGCCGTCGTAGGTGGTCAGCGCATTGACCGCCGTGCCCGGCGTGTTGATCAGGATCGCCGGGACCGCTCCACCGGGGCTCATCACCTGGAGAAACCTCTTGAACAGAAGCACCGTTGCCAAGGTCACTGACACGGCGAGCGCGAGCGCCCCGATCGACCGGTAGCCCACGCGGAGGGCCAACAGGAGTGAGGAGAGAACCGTCCCCGGCAGATAGCCCACGATCGGAGCGATTTTGCCGACGGTCGGGACGTCCAGGATCAGAGAAATGCGCTTACCGGTCACCGAGGCGAGGATCTTGACCTTACCGAGGCAGTGCAGGATGAGTTGCAAGGTCGGGTTGATGACGTCAGCGTCGCAAGAGGCGAGCATATTGCAGTCAAGCGCATCGAACGCCGCAACGGAGCCCCAGCTGAAGCTCTTTTCACCCGCCAGCGCCATCGTCACGCGCGTTGGATCAGCGGCGTACCGAAGTGGCCAGGTACCAGCTTGTTGTCCTGCGGGTGTGCGGCCATCCCGTCGATATCGTCAAAGGGCGCGTTGCCACTGGTGGCAATGACGAAGAGATAGGTGAGGAAGAACCCTACGATTCAAGGGGGAACGGCGACAATTCCGGAACGCCGAGGTTCGGCCCGGCAATCAGCACGCATGAGACGAAGGACCCGATCATTGTTCCGTCCGACGGCGCCTGCGCCACCTCGATGGCCCCCGGGAAGGGTCCGCCGACGCCACCGGGCTTGTTGATGACCGCTGTCGGCATGCCCTATTCGGCCCGGAAATCTTCGGCGATCACACGGCTCGGCACATCTTCGAGATCACTCGGAGGCCAAGGCACGACAAATCAAACCGGCTTTTCGGAATACTCCGCCCTTGCGGCCCTCCCATGACGTCAAGGGCCGAAGCGACAAGGACGGTTTGAAGCAAATCTCTCATGAGTGCCCCCTGCAATTGGTTCATTATTTGAGCTATTGGTTTATATATGCATTGCACCGCCAGTCGTAATTCGACAACATTCTCCTGTGGGCCAACTGGCCTCGGTTCCGAAGTGAAATGGGGTTCAGTAATGTCGCAAAGCTCGGCAACTGTGGATAAGGCTCTGGGGTTGCTAGACTTTTTCAACGCGCGCCGTCCATCCATCGGATTGAGCGAGCTGGCCCGGATGAGCGGCCACAACAAGGCGACAGCCTTGCGGTTCCTCACCGCGCTCGAATCCCGCGGCTTCGTCGAACAGGACCCAGAGAGCAAAGTCTATCACATCGGGCCCGCGTTCCTGCGCTTTGCGCAACTGCGAGAGACATCGTTCCCCTGGGCCCTCGCGGTCGAAGCAACATTGCGCCAGTTGGTCGATGAAACCGAGGAAACCTCGCATGCCGCGATCCTCGCCGGTCATGCGCTCGCCACCATTGGACAGGTCGAGAGCCCCCGGTCGAACCGTGTGATCCTCGAAGCGGGTGAAGCGCTGCCGCTGCACGCGACAGCGTCGGGGCTTGTCTTTCTCGCCCATGCCGATGCGCGTTTCGTCGATGATTTCCTTCAAGCGAACCTCGTCCGCTACACCGATCAAACGCCCACCGATGCGGCCGAAATCCGCGAGAAATTCGGCGCCATCCGCGAAGTGGGCTACAGCCGCTCCTCCGGGACCTACGAGGACGACGTTGTGGGCTTCGCCGCGCCTTACTTCGGCCCGGATGGAACCATCGTCGGCACCATCGCCGTGGCCCTCCCGAAGGTTCGGGCGGCCGAAGAGCGTGAGGCCGCCATTATCGCTTCACTCCTTCGCGCGGCGCACAAACTGACCACGGCCCGCGGCGGCCAGCCAGAGCGCGCCACTGGCGACGCGGGCAAATACAGAACTCATCCGAAAGAGGAACCGACCGATGCGTGATCATAACTTCCTGATCGAGAACAACACCAAGCACATGTGGCAACCGATGGCGCATCCGGCGGAGGCTATGGCGAACCCGCCCAAGATCATCACCGGGGCGGAAGGTGTGCGCATCACCGACGTTCACGGGGCAACCGTGATCGACGCCGTTGGCGGGCTGTGGAACGCAAACCTGGGCTATTCCTGCCAGCCCATAAAAGACGCGATCGCGGAACAGCTTCAGGTGCTGCCCTATTACTCCACCTTCCGCGGCTCCGTGCCCGGACCGGCCATCGAATTGGCCGCTGAGCTGCGCGAATGGTTCGCGCCCGACGGGCTGACGCGCGCTTTTTTCACCTCCGGCGGGTCCGACAGCATCGACACCGCTCTGAAATTCGCCCGCCAGTACCACAAGATACGCGGCGAGCATGGCCGCGCGAAATTCATCTCCTTCAAGAAGGGGTATCACGGCACCCACTGGGGCGGCGCCTCGATCAACGGCAACCAGAACTTCAGGCACAATTACGAACCGCTCCTGCCGGGGTGCATACACATCCCGGCCCCCTACCCCTATCGCAATCCTTTTGGCGAAACAGACCCCGAGCGGCTGGCCGAGCTGATCGCCGCCATCCTTGAGGACGAGATCGCCTTCAACGGTGCCGATACGATTGCCGCTTTCATCATGGAGCCGATCCTTGGTGCCGGGGGGGTCATCCCACCGCATCCATCGCTGATGGGAAAGATCCGCGAGATCTGCACACGGAACGGCATTCTGCTGATCGCTGACGAGATCATCACCGCCTTCGGACGCACCGGCGCCTGGACCGGATCGCGGCTCTGGGGGGTTCAGCCGGACCTTCTCTGCTTCGCCAAGGCAATCACGAATTCCTATTTCCCGTTTGGCGGCGTGATGATTTCCGAACGCCTCGTCGACACCTTCGAAAAGTCCGACAGCAAGGCCGCCAATATCGGCACGGGCTATACCTACTCCGGGCACCCCGTCGGCGCGGCGGCGGCCCTTGCGACGCTAGCCGAAACCAAGCGGCTGAACGTGGTCGAAAACGCGGCGGCGCGCGGCACCCAGCTTTTCGAGGGAGCGCAGGCGTTGATGGCCAAGCATGACCTGATCGGCGACGTGCGCGGCGGCCATGGGCTGATGATCGGGATCGAGTCGGTTGCCGACCGCGCGACCAAGGCACCGGCAGCCGCTGACAAGATGGCGGTTGTGGCAGAAACGGTCTACGAGGCCGGTGTGATGATACGCGTCTCCGGCCCGAACATCATTCTCTCGCCGCCCCTCGTGATATCGGCGGAAGACTGCGACACGATCCTTGCCGCGCTCGATTCGGGTTTCGCCGCGGCATCCGCCACGGCCTGAGACGCGGAGAACCTGACCATGGACAAGACCATACTCCTTCTCGGCACCGGGGATACGAAGTCGGACGAAATGCAATGCCTCGCGGATTGCATCACCGGACAGGGCGGATCGGTTCTGGTGATGGACGTCGGCGTCATGGGGGACCCGAGTTGTCACGTCGATATTTCGCGCCACGATGTTGCCGCCGCCGCGGGCACGGACAATGCCGGGATCATCGCGCTCGGGGACGAGAACAAGGCGATGGCCAAGACCTCAGAGGGCGCAAGCAAGCTGGCAAGCGAACTTGCCGCGGAAGGCAAGGTGCACGGCGTGCTGATGCTTGGCGGCACGATGGGAACCGATCTCGCCCTCGACGTTTGCGCGGCCCTGCCCCTGGGTTTTCCCAAGGTCATCCTCACGACGGTCGCCTTCTCGCCACTGCTCCCGCCGGACCGCATCAGCCCCGACGTGACGATGGTGCTCTGGGCCGGAGGGCTTTACGGGCTCAACACGGTGTGCCGGATGTCGCTCGCGCAGGCCGCCGGGGCCGTGCTCGGTGCGGCTCGCGCAGCGGTCGACGCAACGGTCGACCGTCCGATGATCGGGATGACGTCGCTGGGCAGCTCCTCGCTCAGGTACATGAAACACCTCAAGCCCGCACTTGAAGCGCGGGGGTTCGAACTCGCCGTTTTTCATACGACCGGCATGGGCGGTCAGGCCTTTGAGACCCTGGCAAAACGCGACGCCTTCGCCTGTGTGATGGATTTCTCGCTCGTGGAATTGTCGAACGAGTTGCACGGCTCGGTGGTGAATGCGGGCAAGGATCGCATGACTGCAGCCGGTGTCGCCGGTATTCCCCAGATGATCGCCCCGGGTGGCGTCAGCCTGATTGACATGCGGGCCTGGGACGCGCCGCCACCCGGTCTCGGCGACCGCGAAATCCATGCCCACAATCGCCTCATCGCCTGTGCCCTGATGAACTTAGAGGAAAAACGCGCGGCAGCGACGGCAATCGCCGCCAAGGCGAACGCCGCGAAAGGGCCCACGCGGGTTCTGATGCCCCTGCAAGGCATCGACGAATGGGACCGTCCCGGCGGACCTTTCCACGATCCCGAGGGGCTGGCGGCTTTTGCCGCAACGCTCGAGGCAGATATGCAGGCGGACCTTTTCGAGGCCATCGACGCCCATATCAACGACGCAGCCTTCGCCGATCGGGTTCTGGCCATCCTTGACAGCTGGATCGCCGACGGGACGGTTGCGAAAGCAAACTGAGCGGGCCGGAGACGCCTCTGACAGCTAGAACTGGCCCACGTCAGAGACCGGTCCAATCCAGCACGACCTTGCCCGATTTCCCAGAGAGCATCGCCTGGAATCCTTCCTCGAAGTCCGCCACCTTGAATCGGTGGGTGATGACCTTGCGCACGTCGAGCCCGTTCTCCAGCATCGCGATCATCTTGTACCAGGTCTCGAAAATTTCGCGGCCGTAGACCCCCTTGATCGTGATCGCCTTGAAGACAATCCGGGACCAGTCGACCGGGCTCTTACCCGGTGGAATACCAAGAAGCGCTATCCGCCCGCCCATCACGAGGCGTTCGACCATCTGGTCGAGGGCCTGCTGGTTGCCCGACATCTCAAGCCCCACGTCGAAACCCTGTTTCATCTTCAGGCTGCTTACGACATCTCTTAGGTCTTCCTCCGCAACGTTCACGGGGCGACAGTCCGCAACCTCTCCGGCAAGGGCGAGCCGATGCGGGTTCACATCTGTGATCACCACGTGACGCGCGCCCACGTGCCGCGCGACGGCGGCGGCCATGATCCCGATGGGCCCCGCCCCGGTAATCAGCACGTCCTCCCCGATCAGATCGAAGCTGAGCGCGGTGTGGACGGCATTGCCCAACGGATCGAGGATCGCGCCGATCTCATCGTCAATCGCGTCTGACAGGGGAACGACGTTGAAGGCCGGGAGACGCAGGTACTGCGCAAAGGCCCCCTGTTCGTTCACTCCGATCCCCCGTGTGCCGGGATCGAGGTGGAATTTGCCCGCGCGGCTCTGGCGGCTTTCATGCCCGATAAGATGCCCCTCGCCCGAACAGCGCTGACCGATGCTCAGCCCCGTCACGTCACGGCCGATCTCGACGATCTCACCCGCGAACTCGTGACCCGTGATCAGCGGAATGGGCACGGTATGCGCGGCCCAGTTGTCCCATTTCCAGATGTGAATATCCGTGCCGCAGATACCGGTCTTGTTGATCCGGATCAGCACGTCGTCGGGACCGATTTCCGGAACGGGGGCCTCGACCCTCCACAGACCTTCCTCGGGCTTAGATTTCTCTAGCGCGGTCATCATGTTGGTCATTGCAGCACTCCCGTATCGCGTCCGGCGGTTTCAAAGGCGGCGAGCGCGGCATCAAGATCCTGCCGGGTTAGCGCCGCGTTCATCTGGGTCCGGATACGGGCCTGGCCCTTCGGCACTACCGGATAGACGAAACCCTTCACGTAGACGCCAAGTTCAAGCAGTCTCCTCGCCATGTCCTGCGCCTTTCGGGCGTCGTGGGTCATAACCGGGATGATCGGGTGTTCCCCCGGCAAGAGATCGAAGCCGAGCTTCTCGAGCCCCGCGCGCCAGTAGGCGGCATTGTCGAAGAGTGCTTGGCGCAGGTCATCGCCCGTCTCTGCCATGTCGATGGCCACGATGGAGGCCGCGGCGATGGCAGGTGGAATGGAATTGGAGAAAAGATAGGGGCGCGCCCTCTGCCTCAGCAGGTCGACCACTGGCTGGGGCCCGGCGATATAGCCACCGATCGCGCCGCCCAGCGCCTTGCCCAGCGTCCCCGTCATGATGTTCGCGCGCACCCCGGCATGTGCCGGTGTTCCTGCCCCCTTCGGCCCCATGAAACCGGTCGCGTGGCAATCATCCACCATCAAGAGCGCATCGTATTTGTCCGCAAGGGCCCGGATCTCAGGCAGCTTCGCCAGATATCCGTCCATGGAGAACACGCCGTCGGTGGCGATCATCACGTCGCGCGCACCGCCGTCCCGTGCCTCTTTCAACCGGTCTTCCAATTCACCCATATCGGAATTGGCGAACCGATACCGCCGCGCCTTGCACAGCCGGATTCCATCGATGATCGAAGCATGGTTGAGCGCATCAGATACCACCGCATCCTCGGGACCGAGCAGCGGTTCGAACAAGGCGCCATTGGCATCAAAACAGGCCGCAAACAGGATCGAGTCCTCTTGTCCCAGATAAGACGCGATACGCGCCTCCAGTTGCCGGTGCAGATCCTGCGTACCACAGATGAAGCGCACCGAGGCCATGCCGTATCCGTGGCTCTCCATCGCCTCCTGCGCGGCCTTGATCAGGGCCGGGTGATTGGCGAGACCAAGGTAGTTGTTGGCGCATAGGTTCAGCAGCTCCGTCTTTCCCACCCGGATGTGCGCGGCTTGCGGGGAAAGGATCGTCTCTTCCGCCTTCCAAAGGCCCGATGCCTCGATTTCCGAGAGTTCGGCACGAACCTTGTCGAGAAATTCCGTCATGGCACACCTTTGATCTGTATTGGGGTGAGACTTTTGCATCGAAGCCTAGTCCAGCTCCCGACATTTTGGGAGCCCATTCGTCTGGGAAGGAAGAGAGGTTGGCATCAGTAAATGGCTCCCTGGATTGATCAGCGACTTGACACGGAATTTTTTGCGAAAATACTAAACTGAGCAGTAAAGGGTTTTCAAAAATGCTCCGAGAGCGGATTGAGCCGAAATGGGTTGCCAGTTTCCGCCGCGCCCTGGCACTGAATGGCATTGCAAGCGGCACCCGCGCCCTCATCGTGGCCGAGACGCAAAGCAGGCCGGTCTTGCAGGAACTCGCCTCCCTTGCCCTCTTCGAGCTTGAGGCGGAACACGCGACGATCCTGCTGCCGACCCCGCCCCAGACAGCGCCCGTGCCCGTGAAATCGACCGGAGCCTCCAATGCCATCGCCGGAATGCGCCCCGTCATCGAGGCACTCAAAGAGGCGGAAGTGATCGTCGATGTGACGGTTGATGGGCTGTTGCATGCGGAAGAATGGCCGGAAATCGAGGCGGCGGGCGCGCGGCTTTTCGTGATCTGCAACGAACACCCGGATGTCTAGCCCCCACGGACTGGGCCACTTCTTTGTAGAGTCTCGGGCATTGGCGGTCGCATGTTGAGCGCCTGGTGCGGGCGTGTGTGGTTGTATTGTCTGAGCCAGCCATTGATGACGACTTGTG
>NZ_JBFNXX010000049.1:0-10224 GCF_040811725.1 Sulfitobacter sediminis | reverse complement strand
GCCTTTTACATTGGGGGGGTGGGCAGGATGCCCACCTTACACACGCCAGCCATACACCAAACCCGTAAGGTGGACGCATCGTCCACCGCCCGCTCGCGCGAACGTGCGCCGAGGGCGTACCTTGATTGCTGACAAGGTTCATCCGCGGTGCTATGCTTTATGCATGATACAGTTTCGCATCATGGTCCGAGCGCTCTTTCTTGCGCTTCTCCTCGCGATCCCCGGTCTGGCCGGGGCCGTGGACATCGACCGCTTTGCCGGGACTTTCGCGGGCAGCGCGGAGTTCACCTTCGAAGGCAAGGTGCAGAAACGCGACATGAGCACCACGATCGAGCCCACGAAGAAGGGTTTCATCATCACCTGGACCTCGATCACCTACAAGAGTGACGGGCGCGCGAAGGAGAAGACCTATACCATCGAATTCGTCCCCAGCGCGCGGGAAAACATTTTCAAATCCGCGATGAAACAGAACCTCTTCGGCAAGGAGGTTCCACTCGATCCGCTGCAGGGCGAACCCTTCGTCTGGGCGCGGTTCGAGGGCGATACCTTCACCGTCTATTCGCTCTTCATCAACGAGGTGGGCGAATACGAGATCCAGGAATTCCACCGCACCCTTGTTGACGAGGGGCTCGATCTGCGCTTCCAGCGCGTGCACAACGGGGTGCCGGCAAAGGAAATCACGACCCTTCTCAGGCGGCAGGACTAGGCGCAAGCAGGTGGCGGCGCGGGCGGATTGCGACGATATTCCATGGACCTGTCATTCGCGGACCCAGAGCACACCCATCCTATATCGAATGCTGACGGCAGTCCTTACCTTGGGACGGTGTTCCTGAAGCCTGCGATCCGACATCCCCGGATCGAGGTCGGAGCCTATTCCTACGCAAGCGCCTTCGACCCGCCCCAAGACTGGGCGGCGCGGATCGCACCCTATCTTTTCGATTTCAGCCCAGAACGACTGGTGATCGGCAAATTCTGCCAGATCGCCGATGGGGCGGTCTTCGTCACCTCATCTGCTAATCACCGCTACGACGGCATCTCGTCCTTCCCTTTCGCAATATTCGGCGGTGGATCAAGGGACGGGCGCCCCTCGATGCCGATGGCTGGCGCGGACACGGTTGTGGGCCATGACGTCTGGATCGGGAAAGGGGCGATGGTCCTGCCGGGCAGCCGGATCGGAAACGGCGTGATCGTGGGCGCGGGTGCGGTCGTATCCGGCACCGTCGAGGACTACACGATCGTGGGAGGCAATCCGGCCCGGCAGATCAGGCAAAGGTTCTCGCGGGGAGATGCGGAGCGGCTCAAAAGGATTGCCTGGTGGGACTGGTCAATCGACCGGATCCTGGCCCACGAAAGAGAGATTGCTGGAGGCGATATCGCGGCTTTGGAGGCCGCCGCGCCCAAGAAATAGGCTGAATACCATCGCATGCTGAAAAACTTTGCGGACAATGCGCCATGCTGCGTCTGCAAAGAAAGGTGGAAAAGCTTCAACAGATTCAAGGTGGCGCGCGGACTTCGCACCTGCAGAAGATCGGGATTGTATACCGTAGTCTACAGTTAACCCATTAAAATCATTTGATTTTTCTGAGTTTGCACGCATATCTCTGACGTGGATACGGAGGAGGATGAAGATGGACCAGATCAATCTTGGCGCTTGGATCGACCGCAGCGATACCACCGAGGGGGGTATTTCGGCGCAACAGGCCGCACTGGTGCATGCAGTCCTCGGGCGACCGGGAACGCGGGCACCGCAGGAGGGCGATCTGCTGCCGCATCTGTGGCACTGGTATGCCTTCCCGCCCACCGCCGGCATGGACGAGCTTGGCCCCGACGGACATCCGCGGCTTGGCGACTTCATGCCGCCCCTGCGGCTGAACCGGCGCATGTGGGCCGGCGGCAGCCTCGAATTTCGTGCCCCGCTCCACGTGGGTGAGGCGCTCAAGCGACGCACGCGCATTGCCGACATTTCTGAGAAGATCGGGGCGGCGGGCGATATCGTGGTGGTCAGTCTCGATCACGAGATTCACGGGGAAAGGGGCCTCGCCGTGCTGGAGCGGCAGAACATTGTCTATCTCGAGATACCCGACCGATATACCGCACCAAAGGCCATAGCGGCGCCCGAGAGGGCCGACATCACGGAGCCCCGGGAGATCAGCACACCGCTTCTCTTCCGCTACTCGGCAATCACGTTCAACGCGCATCGCATTCATTACGATCTGCCCTACACGCGCGAGGTCGAGCACTACCCCGATCTCGTGGTCCACGGTCCGTTGCAGGCGCAGATGCTGATGGACATGGCTTCCCGGCAACGCGGGCGGGCCCCAAGTCTGTTTTCCTACCGTGGGGTGCATCCGCTTTTCGCGGCCGACGCGCTGGACCTGCGGGCGATCAAGTCGTCGGATTCGGAGTGGACGCTTTGTACCGTGGCCGGTGGCGCGCATCAGACCATGCAGGCCAGCGCCATGTGGGAGATCTAAGCATGAGCCACGTTCTCAAAGGGATGCGGATCGTCGAGGGCTCCGCGTTTGTCGCGGTGCCGCTGGCGGGGATGACCTTGGCGCAGATGGGCGCGGATGTGATCCGCTTTGACCGGATCGGCGGCGGGCTCGACGCGGGCCGCTGGCCTGTGGCGCCCTCCGGGCAAAGCCTCTTCTGGGCAGGAATGAACAAGGGCAAGCGCTCTATCGCGGTCGACATGAAGTCGCCCGAGGGTCAGGAACTGATCACGCGCATCATCACCGCCCCGGGCGATGACGCGGGCATGTTCCTGACCAACCTCCGGGTGCGTGGCTGGATGGATCACGAGACGCTGAGCAAGCATCGCGCGGACCTGATCATGGTCACGCTGATGGGGGACCGGCATGGCCGTCCCCAGGTGGACTACACCGTGAACCCTGCACTGGGGATACCGGACATCACGGGACCCGACAGATACGATGAACCGGTGGCGAACGCCCTTCCGGCTTGGGACCTCATTGCCGGGAACATGGTGGTGTCTTCCCTCCTCGCGGCCGAGCGGCACCGCCTGCGCACCGGCGAGGGGCAGGACGTCGAGCTTTCGCTCAAGGACGTGGCTGCCGCCACGCTTGGGCATCTTGGGATGATCGGCGACGCGATGCTGAACGATGCCGCGCGAGGCAAGTCAGGCAATGCGCTTTACGGTGCCTATGGTCAGGACTTCCTTTGCGCAGATGGCAGGCGGATCATGGTGATCGGGTTGACTGGCCGGCAATGGGCGGCGCTGGTCAAGGTGACGGGCACTGCTGAGGCGATAGAGAGCCTTGGCCGCGAGACAGGGATGAACCTGCGTGACGAGGGTGTGCGCTGGCAACTCCGCGAGCGGATCACCGCGATCTTCAGACCATGGTTCGCGGGTCAGACCGCAGCCGCCGCCGGACGAAAGCTGGACGACGCGGGGGCGACATGGTCGCAGTTCCGAACAGTCAAGGAGGCCGTCGCCGAAGACCCGGACCTGTCGCCCGAGAACCCGATGTTCGAGATGCTGCACCAACCGGGTTTGGGCACTTTCCCGGTGCCTGGCGCGCCCGCGACGTTCTCGGCCCATGCACGTAAACCGGCGGCCAAGGCTCCGGCGCTCGGTGCGCATACCGAAGAAATTCTGGGGGATGTGGTGGGGATGACCGATGGCGAGATCGCGCGTCTCTTTGACACCGGTATCGTGCAGAGTCCGAATTTCGCGGTCTCCCGGAATGTCGCCTGATCATTTCCCAAAACGTTGAAAAGAAAAGCCCCCGCATCAAGCGGGGGCTTTCTCGTGACAAGTAATCAGCGTCAGGCGGCCTTCTTGTTCACGCCACCTTCTGTGGCAATCGCTGTCATGCGACGGTCGCCGTCGTAGGTCTCATCAAGCTGCTTTTCGAGAACCGCGGCATCTTCATCAAGGCCCAGACGGTTCGCGAAGGCGACGAGGCAACCATAGCCCGCCAGCGCGTAATGCACCATGCGCTGATACTGCGTGATGATCATAGCATCGCGCGTCGCGTCATCGCCGAAATCTGCGTCAAGGGCGTGTGCCTGCGCTTCCTTGACCAGACCTTCCATGCCCCTGCAATGCTCTCCCTCGGGATCGATCCCATGGGTCGCGCAGAGTGATTTGAGCTTGTCCATGCCCGTTGTGATGCCGTTTGCGCCGGCGATCAGGGCCTCGCTCAGTTCTTTGTCGGTCGCGGCGCGACCGAGGGCTGTCGTTGCTTCCAGCGACTGCTTGCAGGCGCTGTAAAGGTCTTGCAGTTGGTCTTGGTAGACGTCTTTCAGATTGTGCAGTGCCATTCTGATATCCTCCGTTTCGAATTGCGTTTGTGTCGGCGAACCAACGTGTCAGTCGCGCCAATGTTCCTGATTTCTTGGGGGAGGGCGCGATCTGCTCTTGATCGCGGCGGAATTTGGGACTACCCAACGGCTCGGCATAGGGGTTTAGCTCAGTTGGTAGAGCATCGGTCTCCAAAACCGAGGGTCGTGGGTTCGAGTCCCTCAGCCCCTGCCACCCTCCAGACACACCGCCAACAGTATCGACAGCGCCTGCTTTGACGGGTCAGGAGCGCTGTGTTTTCGCCGCACCAGCATCAGCCGGGACACAGTCCGAACACAATTTTGCCCCGCGAGGGCCGGATTGCGTTGTTACCCGGATTTGTACTCTGGGATGAAGACATGACCATGAAGACCGAGATGAAAAGCGCACCTGAAAAGGGCGAGGCCGCGTCTCTGGGCAAGGACCTCGACTCGACGGCCCTCGCGGCCATTCGCGATCTGATCGCAACCGAAGAAGATGAAATCGCCGCCAAGGCGCCGCCGTCACGGTCGGAAAGGGCAGCAAAATCTGTCTCTCAGGAAAAGACCGACGCAGCCGCCGTGCCATTTGCCGAAGCCGAGAGCAACGAACAGGCGGCAGCGCGACAAGCGGTCGAACAGACACCCCCGCAAAAATCGCCCCGGGTGGCCAAGAAAGATGGCCTTGCGGCACGGATCAAGGGACGCATCACCGGATACCGTCCAACGCCGAAACACATCGTCCTCGCCGCGCTAGGCCTGTTGGTTGTGTTCCGTCCCTGGCTTGTGGTCGGGGTGACCTTGCTGACGATCTTTGCCTTCATCGGCGTCTTCCTCGTCCTCGGCTATGATGGCTTCTGGCGACGTGCGATGGGGCTGGCGCACTGGTACGCGCGTCGCCGTCCATCCCGTGCGGCCGAACTCCACCGCAAGCTCGATAGTTTCGCGTTGAAGTGGGACGCGATCCTCGATCGCTTCCCCGAAGGCACTGTCGACGGTCTCTACCTGCCCGACTTCGGTGATCTTGCCATGGCCGAGGCGCGCCATGACGAAGCGCTGGAACGCCGTCTTGCGATGCTGCGCGAAGGCGAGGCGTGATCCTCGCCCGCGTCGGCAGCCGTATGAAGGCTTGAAACCCCATGCACCAGCCGTTAGATGCCTTTGGCGGATAACGATCTAGGGACACCGACATGGCGAGGACCAATCCACTTCAGTTCATCCAGCAGGTGCGTGCCGAGGTGGGCAAGGTTGTCTGGCCGACGCGTCGCGAGGTCATGCTGACCACGATCATGGTGTTCATCCTCGCGGCACTCACGGCGGTCTTTTTTGCCATTGTCGACATCCTTATCCGCGGCGGCCTGAATGGCATCCTGGGGATGTTCGGCTAGGCGTCCGCAGCACCGAAGCCCGGTTCAAAAATCCAAGCGAAGGCTTGAATCCTCAGGCGGCAAGGGCTATTGCCCAAGCCTGACATGACTGGGCGTGTGGCGAATCAAGCCCACGCCCCGTTTCATATTAGGCTTGCCGGGATCGCCCCGGCACACATTCATGCACCAGATGGCAGGCCCGGGGCCTTCCATCCAGAACAGGGACTTGGGTTCAGATGGCAAAGCGTTGGTATTCGGTCAGTGTCCTGTCCAACTTCGAAAAGAAGATCGCCGAGCAGATCCGCACGGCCGTGGCAGAGCAGGGGCTCGAGGATCAGATCGACGAGGTGCTGGTCCCGACCGAGGAAGTGATCGAGGTCCGCCGCGGCAAGAAGGTCACGACCGAACGGCGCTTCATGCCGGGCTACGTGCTGGTGCACATGGAAATGTCCGACCAGGGCTATCACCTGATCAACTCCATCAACCGGGTGACTGGGTTCCTCGGGCCGCAGGGCCGCCCGATGCCCATGCGCGACGCCGAGGTGCAGGGCATCCTGGGCCGCGTGCAGGAGGGCGAGGACGCGCCGCGCACCCTCATCCACTTCGAGGTGGGCGAGAAGGTCAAGGTGGGCGACGGCCCGTTCGAGGATTTCGATGGGATGATCGAGGAAGTCGACGAGGACAACCAGCGCCTCAAGGTGTCGGTGTCGATCTTTGGCCGCGAGACCCCGGTTGAGCTGGAATTCACCCAGGTGATCAAGCAGAGCTAGGTCCTCACGCGTCGAGCCTGGCACGGTTTTCGCGTCAAGAAGCTTGCCGTGTTGTTTCGGATGTGCGTGTCGCGCATCTGTCCGTCATGCAGGGGTACGTATCACCCGTATGGCATGCCTGCGATGCATTTTTGCACTGAATGGTCGTTCTTTGGCGTTGGTGGTTATGTCGCTCTTGCGAGGGCCAAGGTCCGTTCATAATCTGCAGAAAAAAAGGGGGTACCGAGCATGAAAGAATCTTTTAATTACGTACGTTTGGCAAAAAACCACTGCGTTGGGCGTACTGGTCGCCGCGGTTTCGGGATGTAGCCATTATCATCTCAAACTTGGTCCTGCTGCCTGCTTCTCTAACCACTATGAACAGCATGGTGAATGGATCGGTATGCGCACGCCTCCTCCAGGAGTGGCGGCGTCATTGAATGACATGGTTCCTGTTCATATGAGTCAGGGCGACCAAGAGTCCATGATAGGTCCATTTGCTACGCACTCACATCCGGGCCTCGGCCCGCAGCAAGCGTCAGAACCTTCGCGGCCTTCCTGTTCAAGCAGCGAAACCTATCGCAACAGCCAAAGCTCTCAGTCATCGACAGGCGGATTGGGAACTCTGGCTCCAAAGGTCGCCGCCGGTGCATTCGTGGCGGCAGTGGTCGGCACGGCCCTCAACTCCGGCGGCTCGGGCTCGACCAACGGCACGAACTGACCCAAGTAACATGTCGCCCCGAGCCCGGCCGGCTCGGGCGTCCGGCTAAGCTTTGTGCGCCGGGGCGGCCGTCCTGAATGCAGCCGCCCGAGCCGCTCAAGCCCCTTGCAATCCTACGCTACTCTCTGTATCCCGCGCCAGTCGCCCCAAGGGGTGACTCGACCATGTGGGAGGCGAGCGCGTCGCGATGTGCGGACCTGACCACATCAACCACAGCCTGCGGGACGCGTCCCACGGGTGTTGAGAAAGGAGAAGGCCAATGGCCAAGAAACTCGTCGGTACGATGAAGTTGCAGATCAAGGCGGGGCAAGCAAACCCATCCCCGCCCGTGGGCCCCGCACTGGGTCAGCGCGGCATCAACATCATGGAATTCTGCAAGGCGTTCAACGCCAAGACCGCAGACATGGAGCCGGGCGCGCCGTGCCCCACCGTGATCACCTACTATCAGGACAAGTCCTTTACCATGGACATCAAGACGCCGCCCGCGTCCTACTACCTGAAGAAGGCCGCCAAGGTGAATTCCGGCGCCAAGACCCCCTCGCGCGAGACGGTCGGCACCGTGACCACCAAGCAGCTGCGCGAGATCGCGGAAGCAAAGATGGCGGACTTGTCGGCGCATGATGTCGATCAGGCCATGAAGATCATTCTGGGCTCGGCGAAGTCCATGGGCATCGAGGTGAAGTAAGATGGGTAAACTTGGAAAGCGTACCGCCGCCGCCCGCGAAGCATTCGCCGGCAAGGAAAACCTGAGCGTCGAAGAGGCCGTGGCCCTGATCAAGGCGAACTCGAACGTCAAGTTCGACGAGACCCTCGAAGTTGCCATGAACCTTGGCGTTGACCCCCGCCACGCGGACCAGATGGTGCGTGGTGTGGTCGGCCTGCCCAACGGCACCGGCAAGACCATGCGCGTCGCCGTCTTTGCCCGTGGCCCCAAGGCTGACGAGGCGAAAGAGGCCGGTGCCGACATCGTCGGTGCAGAGGACCTGATGGAAACCGTTCAGTCCGGCAAGATCGAGTTTGACCGCTGCATCGCGACCCCCGACATGATGCCCATCGTGGGCCGTCTGGGTAAGGTGCTGGGCCCGCGCAACCTGATGCCGAACCCCAAGGTGGGTACTGTGACCATGGATGTCGCCGACGCCGTCAAGGCCGCCAAGGGCGGTGAGGTGCAGTTCAAGGCCGAGAAGGGTGGCGTTGTCCACGCCGGCATCGGCAAGCTCAGCTTCGACGAAAAGAAGCTGGCCGAGAACGTCCGCGCCTTCGTCGGTGCCGTGGCCAAGGCCAAGCCGACCGGTGCCAAGGGCACCTACATGAAGAAGATCAACCTGAGCTCGACCATGGGCCCGGGTGTCTCCATCGCCGTTGACGACGCGATGTCGGCTGAAAACGCCTGATCTTTCTTAGAGTTCAAATTTGAGGGGGGCGTCGCACATGCGGCGCCTCTTTCGTTTATGCCCGACCAATGCCTCCCCTCTTGGCATCCCGCGCCCAACACTGTATCGCACCCTCAGGCAAGGGTAGCGTGATTCGTCGCGCTTCTTTGCTTTTCGTCCGAGACGGCGGGTGAGGGGTACCTCATAATTCCTGCCTGAGACGGGAAGGTAGATATTCTGTCGGCTGAGCCAATGCGCTCTCCGCAGGCATGACCCCCCGTAAGGACCCGAAATGTCGGGTGTCCAACAGGCCCCCGGCAAAACTGAGCCGGAGGGGAAACCCTCCCTTACTGGAGTGAAACTGTGGATAGAGCACAAAAAGAACAGCTGGTCGACGAACTCGGCCAGATCTTTGAAAGCTCTGGCGTTGTGGTGGTTGCCCACTACACCGGTCTGACAGTTGCCGAAATGCAGGACCTTCGTTTGCGTGCGCGTAACGCGGGCGGGGCCGTGCGTGTTGCCAAGAACAGGCTCGCCAAGATCGCCCTGCAGGGCAAGCCATGCGAAAGCATCTCTTCCCTGCTGAGCGGTATGACCGTTCTGACCTATTCCGAGGACCCCGTGGCGGCAGCCAAGGTGGCCCAGGACTTCGCCAAGGAAAACGACAAGTTCGTCATCCTCGGCGGTGCCATGGGAGAGAACGCTCTGGACCCAGCCGGTGTCGAAGCCGTGTCCAAGATGCCGTCGCGCGAGGAGCTTATAGCTTCCATCGCCGGCATGCTGGGCGCACCCGCATCGAACATCGCCGGGGCCATTGGCGCACCTGCAAGCAACATCGCATCCATCCTGTCCACGATCGAGGACAAGGCTGCGTAAGCAATCGTCAAACCGGCGTGGTGAAAGACACACACGTTGGAACACACATCTTAAACGGAAAGAGCTGATACAATGGCTGATCTGAAGAAACTGGCAGAAGAGATCGTTGGTCTGACCCTGCTTGAAGCACAAGAACTGAAAACCATCCTCAAGGATGAATACGGCATCGAGCCCGCCGCAGGCGGCGCCGTGATGATGGCCGGCCCCGCAGGCGACGCAGGCGGTGCAGCGGCAGAAGAGAAGACCGAATTCGACGTCGTTCTGAAGAACGCGGGCGCCTCCAAGATCAACGTGATCAAGGAAGTGCGCGGCATCACCGGTCTGGGCCTGAAAGAAGCCAAGGACCTGGTCGAAGCCGGCGGCAAGATCAAGGAAGGCGTCGACAAGGCGGAAGCCGAAGAGATCAAGGGCAAGCTGGAAGCAGCAGGCGCCGAGGTCGAGCTGGCGTAAGCTGGTTGTGGTGGGGGTGGCCCCGCTCTACGGGAAAAGAGGCGGCGGTTCCGGGGACGGGGCCGCCGTTTTTTGGTCACGCGAAGGTAGTCGTAGTAACCCAAGTTGCTCCCGCACTAAGCGAGGAAGCTCTCATTTCTAGAGCTGATTCAGAACTGAAAAGAGTTTCTTCTCAACCTCATCTGGATACTTAGTCTCTTGTGTGATCTTTGCAGCTACTTTGTCAGCTAATTCAACCTTCCGCATTGTGATTCCACACATAGTTACTTCGTCACCAAGAACTGATATTGGTCCGATGCCACCAAAAAGCTCCCTCATGATCTCTTCTGGATGGCTTTGATGATGTGACCGCCCCCCGACGGCATCTATGTGCCAAGGTGGGTCTGCGATGATCCACAAAGGAG
>NZ_JBFNXX010000048.1:0-10991 GCF_040811725.1 Sulfitobacter sediminis | reverse complement strand
ACAGGCTGAGAGGAGCGGCCTTGCGGCTTTGGGCTTCGCTCATCGGCAGCTCTGACCCAGACTTCTTCAACACTATCTCCGCTCAGCGGACCTCGATACCAAGCGCAGCGAAAGGCAGGAACGAGCCGATTCCGTTGAAAAACTCTCGGCTTTTGGCGCTTCTGTTTAAGCTATCGTGTTGATTTCTTTTGGATGTGGAAGTCCTGATCGCCCGTCATCCTGTAGCTGGCACCATGGGCTTGAGCTTGGCCAGCTTGCGGAGGTTCTGGGCGGTAGCTGCGAGGGTGAATTCGTCTTGAACGCCGCATGGGCCGCGTAATCGGAGCCTTCCGAGACCGAGGATACGTTTGAGGTGTGCGAAGAGCATTTCGACCTTTTTCCGCCGGGCCTGTGCCTTAGGATTGAAGTCTGACGCAGTGCACTGACGTGCGAACTCCCGGACTGCTTCGTATTTCTCGCGGTGGATCGCGCGTGCTTCCGAGTTTGGGCTGCATTTGGCTTTTAGCGCACAGCCTGTGCAATCGGACTTCCGCGCTCGATATTTGCGGGCTTTCCAAGTTGGTGCATTGCGTGCGGGATCGGAATAGGTCCGCCATGTGTGTCGCATCTCTTTCCCGCCCGGACAGATGTAGCGGTCGTTCTCATCGTCCCAGGTGAAGTCGGAACGCGAGAAGGTTCCGTCGGTCCGCTCGCCTTTGTCGAAGACGGGAATGAAGGGCAGGATCTGGCGCTTCAAAGCCAGCCAGACCAGATTGTCAGAGGACCCGTAGGCGGTGTCAGCTGCGATCCAATCGGGCTTCACGCCAAACCGGTCTTCTGTGCGGTCGAGCATCTTGCGCATGGCGCCAACCTCGGCGGCCTTGTTCGACCGGCTCGCGTCCACGTCCAAGATGATCCCATGGTCCGTGTCGATCAGGTAGTTGTCAGAATAGGCAAAGAACGCGGGACCTTTGCGGGCTGCCGTCCATTGGCTGGCGGGGTCAGTGTGGGCGGTGAACTTGGGCTTGGCCGTGGTCGCAGCGCCAAAAGCCTCATTATCAAGAGTATCAAGGTACTCGCGCACGGCGCGGGGTGCCTCAGCGGGATCAAGTTCACGAGCGGCCCAGTCCTCCGGGTTGCTGGAGTTCTGCTTCTGAACATCGGCGCTGATCAAACTGGCGTCGACCGCGAAGCCCTGGCCACCAACCAATCCTTCTTCCATGCAGCGCGCAACAGTCACCTCGAACACATGTCGCAAGACGTCACTCTCCCGAAAGCGACCGTGCCGGTTTTTAGAGAATGTTGAATGGTCTGGGATACGATCCGTCAGATCAAGCCGACAAAACCAACGGTAGGCGAGGTTCAAATGCACCTCTTCGCACAGCCGCCGCTCGGACCGGATGCCAAAGCAGTATCCAACCAACAGCATCCGGATCAGGAGTTCTGGGTCAATGGATGGGCGGCCAGTGTGGCTGTAGAAGTCTTCAAGATAGACGCGGATGCTGCTCAGATCGACGAACCGATCAATCGACCGCAGCATGTGATCTTGGGGAACGTGATCCTCAAGCGAGAACTCGTAAAACAACGCAGCCTGTGCTTCCTGCCTCGGTCCCATCATCGCCAATCCTCCCGCTCTTCAAGAGAATTGAATCAGCCAGCCCCCCACCGATCAACCACGAGTTTTTCAACAAAATCAGCCCAGAACAGCCGCAAGAAAGGCGTTTGCGCATGCAGCCCAAGAATTCCATGCACGACAGTCCGGTTAGTCGGTTGGGTAACGGTCGAAGCCTGAATTGACCAGTTCGCCAACAAACGTGCGTGCCATCTCCGGATCGATTGCCACGATCGTTGGGCGGCAGGCCAGCGACACCAGCCCATGGACCGAAGCCCAAAGGAGAAGGAAGAATTGCTTGCTGCTCTCGGATCGCGGATCCCCACCACCCGCTTCGATGAGCATATCAAGCAGCCCGATCTGGAATTCCTCGACCTTCCGGTCAGGTGAGACGGTGTTGCGATATTCGAAGAGCAGCCACCAGCGCCGTGGTTCGGCTATGGCGAATTCTAGGTAAGCTACTCCGAGCGCCATGACACGCGCGCGCGGCTCAGGCTTGGCGGCGGCCACCGCGTCGTGCAGGCGATCCGCCAGCATTTGCGACGAACGATCAATCACTGCACGGACCACCGCGGGAAGATCTCCAAAAGCGTTATAGAGAGAGCCTACGGAGACCCCCAGATCCCGCGCGAGCCGTCTGGCGTTCAGCGCCGCCATCCCTTCGTCGAGGACGATGCGCTCGGCCAATGGCAGGGCGCGTTCGCGAATCTCGGCAAGGTTGCGTTCGCGTCGGGTCTTTGGTGTCGTCATGGGTTGCTGAATCAGGCAAATCGCGACCCTTGTCAATTTTCAGAAGGCCACAACGCGGGTCTGATCAATGCGATACACGCGTTTGGCCAGACGGTGCGACTGCATGAACCGCGCGATGCTACCAAAGGTAGCGGTGGCCACAGTTTCACCGTGATCCCGCGTTGTCAGTGCCCGGCTCGCAAAAGCGGCCAAGCTGCGTTTCGCATCGCTCAGAGCGACGGGCTGAGCCTCAAAGTGGGCGGTGATGTTGGCCTTGATACGCGCCTTATTCGATGTGCCGTAAAGGCTCGCCATCAATACGTCGAGCGTGTGCTCGGTGCAGTTTTGAAAGGTAGTCGAATTCGGGTTGGATAGGACTGAATAGCGCGGATTGTGCAGCGCCGAATAGCTGGGCGAGGCAATGGTCGCCAGAAGTTTCTTTTGAAGCCGCTTGTCTGGAATGATGATGCCGGCATCCATGCTCCAGGCAGGAGTGAAAAAATCGGTCGGGCTGTCCTGCACCAATACACTGCGCGCACGATTGCCCTCGGTCTGGTACAGGTTATAGACGCGATAACCCGTTCCGGTGCTGCCGTCGGCGTTGGTGATGCTGGAATAAACCCAGAAAGCTACATGGGTGTATCGGATACCATCGGGCATCACCGACGGATCGCGACCCATCCGTGCCACGATGGCCACATGTGCCCCCTGTGCGGCCAGCTCGGTCTGCACCCTATCTGCGAATGCAGAAATCTCGGCGATAGGGCGGACAGGCGCAGCGCCAGCGCTGCTGCCGGCTGTCACGACCGATGGGAAAAAAAACGCGGCGTAGAGGCCCAGCAGACCAAGCAACCGGCGGAATGAGAAAGACAGAGATCGGGTCATCTGAGCCACTCCTTATCGATCAAGTGTTGGGGCAGGATCGGCAGCGATGGCCGGGGCCTGGGTCGCGGTGCCCATTCCGGCACGCATCAATTCTTCTCCCGCCCCGAGCGATCCCGCACCAGCGGCCTGCAGGCCAGCCCCTGAAACCGTGAGGGTTCCTCCAACGATAGTTGCTGGTACGGCAATCACACTGGCCACGCCTTGGGCGATCGCAACCGAGCCATAAGCTGATGCCTGCGCGCTGTGGTGCCCCGAGCGGGCAGAATTCTGAAGGCTGCCCTGCGCTATACATGGCAGGCCGGCGATCGAAAGAATGGCAGTAGTAACAAGTGATGCAATTTTCATTTTCTTGCCTTTCATGAACAATGTTCACGACGCTAACCGCGCACAGAGATGGCAGTCAAGAAAAAATGAACAGCGTTCACAATTCGATGCAAAGCCAAGAATTTGTACTCCCGGATAAAACTGTCGGCACCGGAAGATAAACACCGAGCCACGGCGAACGACCGCTAAGTCCGGATTGTGTTGAAAAACTCGTCGCCGCAAAATTCGCGCCAAAATTTTGGAACAACGTCCCTCTGATTCAGGCTCGATGAAACTACGTTCGCAAAAGCGGGCTTTGGCGGGAAGATGTTCTCCCAAATCGGTCGCCTCGGTCCGCGAACCGAGTTTTTCAACACAATCTCCGCTAAGCGGCCACACTCCCGTGCCTTGTCGAACGTCCGCTATAACCACCCAAAGCCAGCACTTGTTTTCCAAACACTGTTGCTGAAAGTGTGTTCAAGCACAGTGTTTCAGGTTAGTGTGTTGAACACAGTGTTTGCCCAACCCAATGCAGCAACGCGCATCGCACAGTTTATCGCACACCTCAATTGCACCTAAAATAACCATTTAAAATCAACGCATTAAAATAAACACAAGTCTTGAAAATCCTCGTGTCGGTGGTTCGATTCCGCCCCCGGGCACCACTTCTGTCATAAAAATAAAGCACTTCAGCATCGCACAGTTTTCACTTCCTGCGTTCCCGAGCGTCGTCGATGCGGTGGAGGGCCCTTTCCGGCTTCGCCAACCTCGTTAAACAGAAACGAGACGTCTGTGTGGACCGCTTTTCCTTCGAGTTTCCCGTTCCAACCTTCCGCAGAGGCCCAGTCAGAACGCCGCAAGAGCCTATGTGTCATCAACTACCTCCCGTATCAACGCAGGGGATATACCACAAAACTTCGGCAGCTTCGTCCGCAACTCGTTCATCGCGCCTGATCTTGGGAATGTCTGCTGTCGGCAGAAGCTGACGTCCAGGCTCGAAACCGCGTTTTGACGACACTGGATGACCGCTCAGCGCCCAACAGCGGGCACCTGACTGAAACAGTCAGATGACGGCGACGAGCCGGGAGCAGACATTGATCGGCGGATAAATGGCCAATGAGCGAAATTTCATGCTCTTCAGCAATCTTCCTCGAGACGCCAGAGATGGCAGGATCCGAAGAGTGGGTCTAGCGCGCGGCCCAAACATTCGTATCATGGCAAAAAACGAACACGCAGCGGAAGCTACCAATCAGCGCTGACGCTGCGGCCAAAAGAATGATGTCGGGGGGCGTCCTTTGAGTTTTATACAAGAAAACCCACAATTTAGCTTCATCGTCATTGTGGCGATAGCTCTGGCTGCATCGCCTTTGCTCCAGCGGCTAATCGGTCGCGTAGCATTTCGGATCGCAATCCGAACTGAAACCGTTATCGACGACCTTATCGTCGATGCCCTGCGCCCCTTCCGCTTCGTCTACGCAATCCCTACGGCACTGGCTTATTTCCTCGCCGATTGGTTGGCGCCTTATGCCTACGAGGTCCGCGTACTATCGGGCCTCGTTTCTATCTTCCTTGCAGTTGAAACAGCTTTGAAAGTCATGGGCGCGCTTGCCTCGATCATCCGCCATAGATCGGGGGCGAAGGGCGTCAGTTCGACGGGTTACATCGACATTCTCAAAATATTGACAGTGCTTGTCGGCATCGTGGCCGCGGGCTCGGTTGTCGTCGACACTGACCTGATAACACTTATCGGCGGAGTGGGAGCGGCGACCGCGGTACTGGGGCTCATCTTCAAGGACTCGCTGCATTCAATTTTCGCCAGCATAAAAATCGCTTCTTGGAACCTGATCCGCGAGGGTGATTGGTTGGTCGTGCCAAGCTTCGGCGCCGACGGCACTGTCGAGCATATTGGTCTCTACGACATCAAAGTGCGCAACTGGGATCTGACGACTGTACTTGTTCCCACGCACTCGGTGCTCGAGGTCGCAAACGTAAACTACACAAGTATGCAGGACACGCGGGCCAGAAGGTTGTTCGAGACCTTTTCGTTCGACGTCGGATCAGTCCGCGTTTGTGACAGAGCCCTCTTGGAGCGACTGCAGGGTGTTCCCCTGATTTCAGATATAGTCGCGGAGAAGCTCGAAGCGCTCGGTGACAGTGATGAGCCTGGAACAGATGCTCGGCTAGCCCCGGTCATTACGACCAACTTCGAGATCTTTTGCGCATACGTAGATAGATACCTCAGGTCCCGCGAGGACATTCATCAGAAGCGCCATTACATCATGATCCGGACCACGGCCCCAACACATCATGGCGTTCCGATGGAGATATTCGCATTCCTCCGTGAAGTCAGCCTGGTCCCCTTCTCGAAGATTCAGACAGAAATATTCAATCATCTTCTGGCGATGATCGGAGTTTTTGATCTGCGGCTGCACCAGAGCCTAGCGAAGGAATAAAGCCGATGCACATGAGAAGAGCCGCGGCAGCAATTCGTCTCAGTCTTCGCAGGCCGAAAACATGATAACGCCGCCTAGATCCCCTTCTTTTCTGGGCAATCTCAGGATCCGGTCGAAACTGCTGGCCGTTCTGGTCATCGTGGCGGCGGCAAGCGTCGGTATTTATGCGGTAGTGGAGTACCGGGCCGCGAAACAGGCTTTGCTGCAGGAATCCTTTAATAAGCTCACCGCTGTGCGCGAGATGAAGGCGCAGCAGATCGAGGACTATTTTTCAACGATATCGAACCAGATTGTAACGTTTTCAGAGAGCCGAACGATCGTGCAGGCAATCGGAGAATTTCGCGCTGCGGTTTACCTGCTGAACAATCGCGCAGGCGCCCCGATCTCGCCCCTGCTCCAAGATTACTATGACCGAGAGTTTTTGCCCCGCTTGGACAAGAATTCTCTCGCGGCGGATATTGGGCGGTCCGAGAGCTACATTCCTCAGGATGCGACCGCACGGGTTCTTCAAGAACTTTTCATCGCCCGGAACCGAAACCCGACAGGCGAAAAGCACCTTATGGACGATGCCGGTGATGGAAGCCACTACAGTGCTGTGCACAGACGCTATCACCCCATCATTAGAAACTTCCTCGAAAAATTTGGGTATTACGATATCTTCCTGATCGATGCTGAGAGCGGGCGGATTGTTTATTCTGTCTTCAAGGAAGTCGACTTCGCGACCTCGCTTTTGACAGGGCCTTACGCGGGAACCAACTTTGCAGAAGCGTTCAAAGCTGCAAGAGAGGCTGGTTCCAGCGACTTCGTCATTTTCAGGGATTTCGAGCCCTACGCTCCATCTTACAACGCGCCCGCCTCCTTCGTCGCGTCACCTGTTTTCGACGGCGACGAACTTACTGGCGTGCTGATTTTTCAGATGCCGATCGACAGGATCAACGACATCATGACTAGTCAAGGCGCTTGGTCCAATGTCGGGCTAGGCGAAAGCGGCGAAACCTATATCGTTGGCGAAGATTTGCTAATGCGGAACCAGTCGCGGTTCCTGATCGAGGACCGTGACGGATATCTTGGCATGATCCGTGGCATCGGACTGGACGAGAGCATCGTCCAAAGGATTGAGACCTTTGGTACGTCGATCGATCTTCAACCGGTGGACACACAGGGCACGCGGGCGGCCTTGGCCGGAAAAACGGATACCGAAATCTTCCCAGACTATCGGGGTGTCCCCGTACTCTCGGCATTTCGTCTTCTTGATCTGCCCGATATGAGCTGGGCAATCATGAGCGAGATCGACGAGGCTGAGGCGCTCGCGCCGGCCTATCGCTTGCGGGATCGGACCCTGCAGCTCATGAGCCTTCTGATAGCGGGGATCGTCGCAATCTCCTTCGTTTTCGCGCGAACAATGACCCGCCCGATCCTGGAACTGAGTGACAAGGCACAAAGGATTGCCAAGGGCGATCTCGGCATTACGATCGAAGCAAGTGGTGGCGACGAGATTGCGCAACTCGCCAATAATTTTGATCTAATGCGCGAAGCATTGAAAGACCTGGTCGAGGGTCTGGAAGCAAAAGTCGCAGATCGAACCAAAGAGCTCGCCGACAGTGAAACCAGGGTTCGCTCCATCCTGAACAATGCAGCCGACAGCGTGATCGTAATTGATGGCAAAGGCGTGGTCAGGGAGTTCAATCCAAGCGCCGAAACGACCTTTGGATATGATGCAAGCGAAGTCATTGGCGGCAAGGTTGACGTCTTGATGCCCAAAAGGCACGCCCGGGATCATGACGCTCATCTTCAGCGCTACCACGATACAGGCGAAAAACGTGTCGTCGGCTACACCCGGGAGGTCGAGGGGCTTCGGAAGGACGGCACCGAATTCCCCTTGGAACTCCACGTCGGAGAGGCCGAACTGGAAGACGAAAAGCTCTTCGTCGGGATTATCCGCGACATTACCGACCGCAAGAGGCAGGAAAAGGAAATTGCCGACAATCTGAGCTTCGTGACCACTCTGGTGGACTCGGTTCCCAATCCCATCTTCGTCAAGAATACCTCTGGAGTATATGTGAGCATCAACCGAGCTTACGAAAAGGCTTTTGGAGTGAGGCGAGAGGATATCATCGGTAAGACCTTGAAAGATCTGGATTTCTTCCCGGACGAGCACCGGACCAAGAGGCACGACGAAGATATTCAGCTTCTACGAGATGGGGGAAGTTCGCACAGGGAGACAAGCGTCGTATTGGGCGATGGACAGGAACATGACATGCTTTTCTGGGCGCGCGCGTTCAATCTGTCTGACGGCTCGCGGGGCGGAGTGCTCGGGGTGATGGTCGATATCAGCCAGCAGAAGGAACTGGAGCGACGACTGGAGATTGCGAACAAACGAATGGGGGACGAGCTCAATATCGGACGCCAGATTCAGATGAGCATGATACCGCTGACGTTCCCAAGGTTCCCTGAGCACAAAGATTTGGATGTCTGGGCATACATTCGTCCGGCGCGCGAGGTCGGCGGAGATTTCTATGACTTCTTCAAGATCGACAATCGCTACTTCGCGTTCGTTATTGCAGATGTGTCCGGCAAGGGCGTGCCCGCAGCACTTATGATGGCGGTTGCGAAGACACTTCTAAAGTCACGGACACAAGATACCAAATCGACTGCCAATATCATCTCTGCGACTAACAATGAGCTTAGTGAGAACAATGACGATTGCATGTTCATCACGGCTTTCTTTGGCATCATCGACACGAAAACCGGTATCCTGACCTACACGAACGCCGGGCACAATCCGCCTTATCTAATAAAGACGGATGGCTCGTTGCGAGCGTTGGACGAGCTTCATGGCCCCATGGTCGGTGTGATGCCGGGAGCGCCCTACGGCGAGGCGCAAATGAAGCTCGACGTTGACGACAAGATCGTCTTGTTTACCGATGGCGTCACAGAAGCCTTTGACGCGAAGGGAGCTGACTACGGCGAAGCCCGACTCGAGGCGCATCTTGAACGCTCCAAAAGGCTCGGGACGAAGTACCTCGTCGAGTCTCTGTTGCGCGATGTGGATGAATTTGTCGGCGGCGCCGAACAATCCGACGACATTACGCTATTCTGCCTTCGCTATGTCGCGTGGGATGTGCGCGACGCTCGCGGAACCGTGGAGTTACGTCTGGTCAATGAACTGCGCGAGATCGACCGTTGCCTCGCGGCGCTGCAGGAGATCTGTCAGCGGTTCGAGCTTCCGCCCGAGATTCAGAACAATTTTTCGGTGGTCCTGGATGATCTGCTGAATAACGTAATCAGCTATGCCTACGACGATGAGGGTGAGCACATCATTGATGTGGTGCTGTCAACGGATGGTCAGCGCTTCATCGTCTCAGTCACGGACCAGGGAGTCGAGTTCGATCCATTCGAAAGAAAAGACCCCGACGTAGAGTCGAACTTAGAAGAGCGCGAAATAGGCGGGCTTGGGATACACCTTATTCGCAACCTTATGGACGATTTCTCTTACCGGCGTGTTGAGGGCAAGAATGTTACGACGCTGATGAAGCGATTCGCCGGCGATACGCCAACACAAACCGACGCGACAACAACGAACTAAGGGGGCTGAGATGCATACGGAAGTGACGCATCGCGCTACAGACACTGCGGTGGTGATCTACGTGGATGGAGATCTGACTACCAATACAAGTCCAGACGTCGAAACCGAAATCCTTGAGGTAATTGAGGGTGAAGGAAAGCACGTCGTGATAAACGTTGAGAAGGTGAATTTCATTGCATCAACAGGCCTGCGAGTGATCCTTGCACTTGGCAAGAAGTTGAGCGGCCAAGGTCTGAAACTCACCGTGTGCTCCATGAACCCATCGACCAAGTCGGTCTTTGAGATGTCGGGCTTCACAAAACTCTTTCCGACATACGCGAACGAAGAAGAAGCGCTGCAGGGCCTTTAGTCGCCGTTTGGGTGCCAACGCACCCGTAGTTCGAGGTTATGGCGAGATTTGCAACCAACAGCGTGCGCTGCAATGAAAAAACGACCGTACCGAGACGCCTTGTATTCGACGAGGCCATGTCGGTTCGGCGGTCACGATAAGAAATGAGATGAAAGACATGGAAATCACGACAAAAGACGTTGCCGGAATAACTTTTGTAAGCCTGATGGGCGATATCAAAAGCACGACTTCAGGTGAAGTTATGGATGCACTGGTTGGGTTGGTAAAAGGCGGTTCCGATAAGCTGCTGATCAATCTGGAAGGTGTCGATTTCATTAGTAGCGCGGGCTTAAGAAGTATTCTCGTTGCAGCCAAGCTGCTCAAGAACTCAGATGGCCAAATGAAGATTTGCGGCGCAAACGAGTCTGTGCGGAAGGTGCTCGAGACTTCTGGCTTCACCAGCCTTGTTGCGCTCTACAATGATGAAAGCGAGGCGCTGGCGGCATTCACTTAGTTAGACGCACCAAGTGAGCACTGTTGGCTAAACAGAGGCTTGGGAAAACCTGAATAAGCTTTCGCACTGTCGCCTGCTTCTAAGTGTCCGCTTTGAGGGACAAAGCCAGCATTTGTGTTCCAAACAGTGTTACTGAGAGTGTGTTCAAACCCAGTGTTTCAGGTTAGTGTGTTGAACACAGTGTTTGGCAATCCAGCGCAGCCAACGCGCATCGCACAGTTTATTGCACACCTCAAACTTGCCTCAAATACCTGTTTAAAATCAATGCGCTATAATAAACGCAAGTCTTGAAAATCCTCGTGTCGGTGGTTCGATTCCGCCCCCGGGCACCACTTCAGCCATAAAAATAAGCCTCTACAGCATCGCACAGTTTTTACTTCCTGCGTTGCACAGTCATCGCACAGTTTTTCGTGCGTTGCTGGGTGGATTTGTGGGCTGAAAGACTGTGTTGAACACAGTGTTTGGAATCGCTGTGTTTGTCTAGCCCCCACGGACTGGGCCACTTCTTTGTAGAGTCTCGGGCACTGGCGGTCGCATGTTGAGCGCCTGGTGCGGGCGTGTGTGGTTGTATTGTCTGAGCCAGCCATTGATGACGACTTGTG
>NZ_JBFNXX010000047.1:0-11472 GCF_040811725.1 Sulfitobacter sediminis | reverse complement strand
GCACCAGGCGCTCAACATGCGACCGCCAATGCCCGAGACTCTACAAAGAAGTGGCCCAGTCCGTGGGGGCTAGACAGTATGAACACAGCACTTGGTAACGATTTGATCTCGTCACCTGGCATATCCTAAGGCGTTCAAGTCAGCTTGGGGGATAACGTGGGGGATGATCGATGATCCCGGGCGAAAAATAAAAATTAGAACAATAACTTATAGATATTATGTGGCGGTGGACGCAGTCCAGAGCGAACCGGTCTCAGCCCTGTTTTCCCTGTTAACAGGGAAAAAACAGGGAAAATCCGCAATTTTTGGCTGAATCTGGGTGATCTTGGCGATTTTTTGTTGGATTTTACGAGTGTTTACAGTTAGTTAGAAGGCATTTCCCTGTTAAATTGATAACAGGGAAAAATTTCCGACTATCAGGGAAAGATTAAGGAGGAACAGGGAAGGGAGGTGGTGAAACAGCGAAGTGCGTAAACTGCAAACCTTACGATGGCGCTGAGGACGTAGCTGCAATGCCGAAAGGCCTCTTTCTGCGCATGAGCGGTCATCCATTTGGTTCGCAGCGAAGGTCGGCTCAGAGCCCCTATCTACGTATGCTGCGCACCCCACGAACGGCTGCGGTGCGTTTGAAGCAGACATTTTGCATACGCAGAGGGACCGAAACGCACCAGATTTTGGTGCTATAGAAACAGTCGTAGCGTCTTGAAAAGCCACTATTCATCCAATCGGCAACGAATTGTAGTATCGCAAATAGTATCTCATCCGTAGATAAAAGCGGGGAACCACAGAGCGAGCTGCGGCAGCGCTACCAGGAGCGCGAGCACCAAAAGCTCGGTCACGACAAACGGCCAGATGCCCTTGAAGACCTCGCTGACTGGCATGCGCGTGACGCCTGCAACCACAAAGACATTCATTCCCATGGGCGGGGTGATCAGCCCGATTTCGGCGGTCTTGACGAAGATGACACCCAACCAGATCTGACCATAGCCCAGCTGTGTCATGAGTGGGAAGACGACAGGCAAGGTCAGGATCAGAATGGCGAGTTGATCAAGGAAAAAGCCAAGGATCTATTTCCGAAGATATTTGATCAGCGCCGCTATGGCCAAAACGACCAGCACAAGGATCAACAGGCCGAACAGCCAGCCAAACCCCATCCCGAAACCCATTCCGAAGCCCATGTCGTTCCAATTCATCTTCTCGTCTTCCTAGGTTGCACCCCTAAGGGGCGCCTAAAAAACAGGCCTCACAACTGCATGCGCAGCATCGCATAGGATCGGTGTCTGGACGGCGGGGCGCCCTTTCCGGCTTCCGCCTAGTGTCGAAGAAGTTTGATCGGTGCCTCTATGGCCAAGACCACCAGTACGAGGATCAGCAGGGCGCAAAGCCAGCCGAGGCCCATACCGGTTCCCGTGTCGTTCCAATTCGTGTTCCCTTACTTACGGGCAGTTGCTGCACGTTGCGCTGCGTCGTCAGCTATTGCAGCAACATTGGGCAGCAAAGCATCTCAGAACTGATCGGCGTCGACATCGACGATGGAAAATAACGGTACATGAACGAAGTCGCGCATCGCAACGGCTATGTATTTTCGTCAACTCCTTCGCAATGTGAGCCAAATCAGTAGCGAGATGCCGAGTATCGCCGAGAGCGCCGATCCGCCGAGAATACCCAACTTTGCCGCATTGAGGGCAGAACTGTCGAATGCGAGGCCTGCGATGAACAACGACATCGTGAAACCGATCCCCGTCAGAAAAGAGCCGGCCAGAATGAAAGGCCACGACAAGCCCGGCGCGAGTGCCGCCAGGCCGGATCGTACGCCAATCCAGCTGAACCCGAAGACGCCGATCGGTTTTCCCAACACCAGGCCGACAATGATCGCCAGCGAGACCGGTTGTACGAAATCGACACCCTGAATCGTGATGCCGGCATTTGCCAGTGCGAAGATCGGCATGATTGCAAAGCCAACCCAAGGGTGTAGCATCATCTCGAGCCGTTCGACCGGTGAGAGCGACTCAGTGACCGCTCTGCCGGCTTGACGCAGGTCGCGGTGACTTACGGCATCTCCATGTCGACGATCGCCGGCCGGAGCGGCGAGTAGGCGCCCAAGGATTGCACGCAGGCGGGCATCGCTCACCCATATGCGCGTTGGCGTCATCAAGCCCAGAATGACACCTGCAATGGTCGCGTGGACGCCGGAAGCGTCGAAGCATAACCAGACTGCCGCTCCCAGAAGGAAATAGACCGGTACGCTTCTGATCCCGAGTCGCGATGCGCCTGCGACGATAACAATCCCTAGAAAGCCCAATCCGAGAGCCGACCAGTTCAACGCCTCACCGTAACCGAAGGCGACTACAAGGATTGCACCGACGTCGTCAAAGATGGCCAAAGACAGCAGGAACAATCGCAAGGTGGGCGGGATACGGCCCCCGAAGAGCGCCAGGCACCCGATCACGAAGGCCGTATCGGTTGCCATTACGGTTCCCCAGCCATGTATGCCGGGCTGGCCGGACATCAGCGCAAGATACAGAGAGACCGGCACGATCATGCCACCCAAGGCACCTGCGAACGGCAGGGCAGCCTGTCGAGGGTTTCGCAGTTCGCCCAGCACCAACTCGCGCTTGAGTTCCAGAGAAAGCACAAAGAAGAAAAGGGTCATCAGACCGTCGTTGATCCAGTGTCGCAGCGAGCGGGTGAAATCCAACGAGCCGAATGTGAGGCCGATGGGGGTCTCCCAGAAACGAAGAAAGCCTTCTTGCCACGGTGAGTTGGCCAGCCCCAAAGCCAGCAGAACAACCAGGAGCAGGAGTCCACCAGCTGCCGCTTCGATCTTCAGGAAGCGTGCGAATGGTTTCGTTATGCTGTCTGCTGCCTCGTGGGGCAGGCCTTGATGAGTATCGATCACGGGATAAGCATACCTTTTCGGGTCGACTGCGTCTTTGTCATCGCAACGCGGATGCGCTGACCACGAGACGCAGTCGCCGGAGCCTCAGCCGCGTCCCGGACGGCTCAGGCAGCAAGCGTCCGGGCCTCTGCGAAAGAAATCTCCGGTGCTTCTCGTCTCATAGGTGCAGCCTTGCGCAGCGGAAGCTCTGCCAAGTGTTATGCGCGTCGTCTCCCGCCGCCATCAGGCTCCGTATTCAGTGATAGCCAATCATTTGGCTCTGTACCTATTTCTTTTTGTGCTCGCCTAGATTGGTCAAGGTTTTGCCCTTCGTGAAGTCGGCTGTTGCAACGACCTTTTCCTTCACCTTCTTAGGCTTCTTCGCTTCACGGTTGCCGCGTTGCTTGTTGCCTTTGGTCATTTCCGTTTCTCCTGATTGTGAATTATTTTGCTGAACAGATCGGCGTTCACATCCTTCAGGAATGTGATTTCTCGTTCCGAGACTCCTGATGAAAGGCCGCGTCCATTCACATCATTCCGCCTATGTCGGACATTTCGCTACCGGCGCCGCCCTTCTCGGGCTTTTGCGCGAACATCCCCTCGGTCGTGATCAATAGCCCGGCATTGGACGCGGCGTTTTCCAGGGCGATCCGAACGACTTTCGTCGGGTCGATAACGCCGGCCTTCAGCACGTCGACGTACTCCTCGGCCTGCGCGTCGAAACCGAAGCTCCGGCTGTCGTTCTCGATGACCTTGCCAACAACGACCGATCCGTCGACCCCGGCATTTTCGGCAATCTGGCGCAGCGGTGCCTGGATCGCGCGCCGGACGATCTTGATGCCGGCATCCTGATCGCCGTTCTCGCCCTTCAGCGATGCCAGAACCTTGCCGGCATGAACCAGGGCCACGCCGCCGCCGGGCACGACACCTTCCTGAACTGCGGCACGGGTGGCATTGAGCGCATCGTCGACGCGGTCCTTGCGCTCCTTCACCTCGATCTCGGTTGCCCCGCCGACCCGGATTACGGCAATGCCACCGGCAAGCTTGGCGAGCCGTTCCTGCAGCTTCTCCTTGTCGTAGTCCGAGGTGGTGTCCTCGATCGGCGCCCGGATCTGCGTCACGCGCGCCGCGATCGCGCCTTTGTCGCCGGCACCGTCAATGATGGTCGCGTCATCCTTGGTGATCGTGACTTTTCTGGCGGACCCGAGCATGTCCATGGTGACATTCTCCAGCTTGGTGCCCATTTCCACGGAAATCACCTGACCGCCCGTCAGCACGGCGATGTCTTCCATCATCGCCTTGCGCCGATCCCCGAAGCCCGGTGCTTTGACGGCCGCCACCTTCAATCCGCCGCGCAGCTTGTTGACGACCAGCGTCGCCAGCGCCTTGCCCACGATATCCTCGGCCACGATCAGTAGTTGCTTCTCGGCCTGGATCACGGCTTCCAGCAACGGCACCATGGATATGAGAGAGGTCAGCTTTTTTTCATGAAGCAGGACGACGCAGTCATCCAGCTCGACGACCATTTTCTGAGCATTCGTGACGAAATAAGGGCTCAGATAGCCGCGGTCGAACTGCATGCCCTCGACCACTTCGGTTTCGGTCTCCAACCCCTTGTATTCCTCGACGGTGATCACGCCTTCCTTGCCGACCTTGGCCATCGCGTCGGCAATCTGCCGACCGATCTCGGCTTCCCCATTGGCCGAGATGGCCCCGACCTTGGCGATCTCTTCGCTGTCGCCGACCGGTCTGGACATGGTCTTGATCTCGGCCACGACCGCAGCGACGGCTTTGTCGATCCCGCGCTTGAGATCCATCGGGTTCATGCCGGCCGCAACCGACTTCATGCCTTCCCGGACAATCGCATGGGCGAGTACGGTTGCCGTGGTGGTTCCGTCGCCAGCCTCGTCGTTCGTGCGCTGCGCGACCTCTTTGACCATCTGGGCGCCCATATTCTCGAAATGGTCCGACAGCTCGATCTCCTTGGCGACGGTCACACCGTCCTTGGTGATGCGCGGCGCACCCCAGGAATTATCGAGAATGACGTTTCGGCCCTTGGGGCCGAGGGTGATCTTGACGGCATTGGCCAGCGTGTTGATGCCTTTCAGCATGCGGTCGCGGGCGTCGGTACTGTATCGAACTTCCTTGGCGGGCATGATGTGAATTCCTGAGACTGAGGTTGGTTTGAAGTTTTGGACTCAGGCGATCACGCCGAGAATGTCGCTCTCCTTCATGATCAGAAGGTCTTCGCCATCGAGTTTGATCTCTAAGCCGGACCATTTTCCGAACAGGATCCGGTCGCCGGCTTTGACGTCCATCGGGATACGCTCGCCGTCCTCGCGCCTTCCCCCCGCACCAACGGAGACAACTTCGCCTTCTTGAGGCTTCTCCTTGGCAGTATCGGGAATGATGAGGCCGCCCTTGGTCGTCTCGTCACCTTCAATGCGGCGAACGAGCACCCGGTCGTGGAGGGGAGTGAATGACATCGACGTGCTCCTTGTCGAGGATTGTCGGGCGTAAGTACCTTGTTCGAATGCCCGGCTTGGATGCGCGCAAGGCGGCGACAACCTGGTGGGGCTATTCTTCGAGATTGCGGATCAAGACCGCCGCGGTATTGCATCACGAGCGTCGAACCGAGTTTCCGCCAGCGATGATCGCGTTGATCAATTCGGCGACGGCCCGGTGGCTTTCTATTTCGAGTTCGGTGCCAATGGCATTCTCATGGGTCGCCGCGGCGTCGCGAAGAACCCCCACAATCTCGTGCTCCGGCAGCAATCCGAGATCGTTCATGGCAAGCAGGAGCGCTTCGCAGATTGACAGGGCGGCCTGACCTGCATGTTCGCTCGCGGTGGACATCCGGGTTTCCATCCTTGACATCGTGAGCCCAAGGGAAGGCGGGGCACAAATGCTTCCGTACTTTTCGCAAGAAGTGCTCTATGCTGCACTGATCCAGAGCAGTGTCCGGACCGATTTCCGCTCCTGGATCACGACACGCTGGGAGCCTCCATGACATCAGCCGATCTCAGCCCCCTGACCCGCAAGCTTTCTGCCTTTGTCACTCTGTCGGAGGTCGAGCTGGCCGTGCTTGAACGACTTCATCAGCGTCGCCGCTCCTTCGTCGCGGGGCGCGACATGGTGTATCAGGGCCAGTCGGCTCAAGCCGCTTACATTCTGTCCGCCGGTTGGGTCTGTTCCTACAAGTTGCAGGCAGACGGGGCGCGTCAGATCGTCGATTTCCAGATACCGGGGGATTTTCTGGGGTTGCGGAGCGTTCTTTTGCGCACGTCGGATCATAGTTTCGAACCCATCGTGGACATCGAGGCTGCCGAAGTGCTGACGAGCGATCTACTCGATGCGTTCGCGCAGACGCCGCGCCTTGCGACCGCCATCCTCTGGGCGGTCTCCAGGGATGAGGCGATGGTCGTGGAGCATCTCGTCGGGATCGGGCGTCGGGATGCCGATGCGCGCATGGCGCATTTCTTGCTGGAGCTGGGATCGAGGCTTGCGCTGGTCGGTATGGGCTGCAGACAAGGATTCGACTGCCCGCTGACGCAATACCACCTCGCCGATACGCTGGGGTTGAGCGCGGTCCATGTGAACCGCGTCCTGCGGCAGCTTCGCGAGAGTGAACTGGTCACCTTCCGTGATGGCCAGGTGACGTTCCACGACTATGCCGGGCTGGTGGAACTTGCCGGGTTCGATCCGGCATATTTGGATCAGACCGGGCCGCTCCTGAAGTGAAAGGGCCGCCCTCCCTTGCTCGGCAGGCGACCCCAAGTATCACATCAAACGATGGCGTTCACGCGAGGGCGTGGGTCGCCGCAGCGAGTTCCTTGTTGGTCTGATTGTGTTGAAAAACTCGTCGCCGCAAAATTCGCGCCAAAATTTTGGAACAACGTCCCTCTGATTCAGGCTCGATGAAACTACGTTCGCAAAAGCGGGCTTTGGCGGGAAGATGTTCTCCCAAATCGGTCGCCTCGGTCCGCGAACCGAGTTTTTCAACACAATCGTCTCGGCGTCGTTCTTCGCTGTATGCGCCTTCTCGGCTGCCTGGTAATGCTTCAGAGCAGCGTCCTTCTTCGGACCGGAGGGCGCCTTGTCCCACGCGGCTTTCACGGACTTCATCTTCTCGGCAGTCTTGTTCTATTCAGGAGTCATTGGAATTGTCCTTTCCTGGACGCTCCGAGAGTAAGAAGCGTGTCGACATGCCGTCCTTTTGAGCTCAACACGACCACACGCTTCTCGGGTACTCGGAAAAATGCACCACCGAATGTTCGGCGGGCACGGCTCACCTAACCAGCGTCGGAGCCCCTGCACTGACGCAGGTTAGTCCTGGCGGCCGCGGCAGGTCGATTGACGTGCGTCACTCAAGCCACAGCAGTTTGCTGATGGGAAATTCTCAGCCAGGTGTCGTCATCATTGAGGTACGTTGAGGCGCAGAGTGCTTTGTAGATCGGCACATTGGGTTTTTCTGCCGAGACGCGATAGGTGAGAATGGCGATGTCATGACACCGCATCACGCGCCGTTCGGCCATGACAACGGAGCGCCAGCCGGTCCTTTCCCTAAGATGGGTCCAGATTTGGTCGCCTTGGAGGATGCCGGGAGGATAGGGGAAAATCATCACGGCGTTGCTTGCTGTCGTTGTCCGCGCGTTGTCGTCGCCACTGGTCCAGAAGTGCTCCTCCATGTCCCATAGAAGGTGCTGTTCTTGCGGCGCTAGCGTCCCAGACTTGTGTGCCGCATGGGTCGGCGTCCCTACGCTCTCGGTTGAAACTGTCATTCGCCTGACCCGGACCCGCCGCTCATAATCATTTGAAACAGGATAAAGATAATTGTGAGCACTGCCCAGATTGCTCCACCTTTGCTCAAGTTGCCGGCTGCGAAGGTTGAGGCAGATCGCTTCACGGTACCTGACCTCGAGCCTTCAGGAAGCAGCTGGCTCAGGTGTCGTGCGACCCTGCCATGATCGGTTTTGAGCGTGGGAACATCCGAAAAGCCAAATAGTAGTGTGTCCAACCGCGATCGGGCGGCGTCGCGCCCCGAGGTGACAAGTTCAGCGGTTTCCTTCCAGGGATCGAGGCCGAGCCGCGCGAGCGTGGAGAGCACTGTCACGACATATCCGTTCCGGTCCTCGCCGACTGAAGCTTGGAGAAATCGATCGAATTCAGGCGGATGCAAATTGAGAGAACTGGGTTCGGCCATCATCATTTCATTCCTTTGCTGCAGGAACGCAAATCATCCCTGTTTTCCAAGGTTACATGCACGTATTTTCCTGTGCCCTTACACAGGTAAGTGCTGGTGACTGTCACTGAGCGGTCCAGAACCAGTTCGATGGCCAAGACTAACATGCGTCAGCGCCAGTCGAACGATCCAGATGTACAAAAGCGGATATCGCTCGATTGATAAGACCCGGAATCCAAGGGCCCTTCCACAATGGCGAGCGACGGATCTTTCAACATCTTGGAGAAATGAGATGAACATGCGTTGCACCAGATCGACGGTGACGTTTCAAACCCGTTCACCTTGCCGGGATGCCCCGGCGATTTGCCCGCGGGCGAGTACGAGCTTCTCGTCGAAGAGGAGCTTCTTCAAGGGCTCAGCTTTGCGGCCTATAGACGGACGGCGACCTACCTGACGGTGCACGGAAGGGGCCGTCATGTGCGGCGAATTGAACTTCGGGTGATATCCGAGTGCGACCTGAAAGAAGCGCTGCGCCGGGATGCGACCACAAGTGCAACGAACAATCACAGCGAAGCGGCGCTTTCTCCGCAGGAGGACTTGAAATGAACGCTCCCGAATGGCTTAAACCAGGCATCTATGGTGCCGTGTTCGGCGCTGCTTTTGTCGGCATCGTCGGATTTTCCTGGGGTGGCTGGGTGACCAGCGGCACCTCGAACGACAGGGCCATGGCGATGTCCCGAGACGAAGTGGTCGCATCGATGGTGCCAGTTTGCCTCGACATGGCTCGCACCGATCCCGAGCGAACGCGCAAGCTGGAAATGATACGGGCTGCCTCGACCTACCAGCGGCGCGATGCGCTGATTGCGGCCGGCTGGGCAACGGTGCCTGGAACAGATGCCCCGGACCGAGACATTGCGCAAGCCTGCCTGAAGGAACTGGACCTCTGAGGTCATGCTGTTCAGAGCCGACGATGTGATGGCGCATAACGAGTCGCACCGTCAAACGCGCGAGCCAGGCATCGTACCGCTTGCCAAAACCGAAATAGGAGCTTGCGATGTCTTCTGATGACAATGGACCGGAAGATCGCGGACCTTGGAAAAACAAGCAGAACCGCGTTCCCCCTGAGGTTGACGCAATTCTCAGGCGGGGCCGGGATCGGCTGCACGGCATCCTGCCGGACGGTCTGCCACCGGTGAAGCGTCTTGCAATCGGGGCCGCCATTGCGCTTGTGGCGTTTGGGGCGTGGTCGTCATATTACACGGTGCCGAGTGACTCCGTCGCGATTGTCCAAAGGTTCGGGAAGTACGCGGCTGAGGTCCCTCCGGGGCTGCACTTCAAGATCCCGTTCGGGATCGATGTGACCAGGTTAGTCCCGGTCAAGCGCCAGCTTAAACAGGAGTTCGGTTTCACGACTCCGGGTGCCTCCGATCCCTATCAGAGCCCGATAGACGGTCGCCGCGAGACCGAGATGGTGACTGGCGATCTCAACGCCGCGCTCGTAGAGTGGGTGGTGCAGTATCGGATTTCCGAACCCCGGAAGTTCTTGTTCGAGGTGCGTGAGCCGAGCGCGACCCTGCGTTACGTCTCGGAGTCCGTCATGCGCGAAGTTGTGGGAGACCGCACAGTTGACGAGGTGATCACCGTCGGGCGCCAGGAAATCGAAAGCGAAGCCCTGCTGAAAATGCAGGCGCTCGCGACCAAATACGCGATGGGCATCAGCATCGATCAGGTACAGCTGAAGAACATCAATCCGCCCCAGCCGGTTCAAGCCTCGTTCAACGAGGTCAACCAGGCACAACAAGAAAAGGAGCGGATCATCAACGAGGCCCGTCGCGAATACAACCGCGTCATACCTCTGGCCGAAGGCGAAAAGGACCAGCGCATCCGCGAAGCCGATGGTTATCGCCTGAGGCGGATCAACGAAGCCGAGGGCGATGCGGCACGCTTCACGGCGCTCCTGACGGAATACCGCCAGGCCCCCGACGTGACCCGGCGCCGGATCTACATCGAAACCCTGCAGGATGTTATGCCGGGAATTGGCTCCAAGATCATTGTCGACGGGTCCACGGCAAGCATCCTGCCGCTTTTGAACCTGGATCGACAGACAGGAGAGCAACCATGAAGACCCTTTCGCTTATTGCCTCGGGGATCGCGGTTGCCGGGGTCGTCGCTGCGTCATCCGCCGTCTACACGGTCGGCGAGGTCGAACAGGCCATCATCACCCAGTTCGGCAAGCCTGTCGGTGCGCCTATTACCGAGGCCGGTCTCAAGATAAAACTCCCCTTCGTTCAGGAGGTTAACCGGATCGACAGCCGGGTTCTGGAGTGGGACGGCTCGCCATCGGACATGCCCACCAAAGACAAGCTCTATATCTCCGTCGATCTCTTCGCGCGCTGGAAGATCACCGATCCTCTGCAGTACTTTCTGCGCCTGCGCGACGAGCGCAGCGCCCAGTCGCGCCTCGATGATATTCTCGGTAGCGAGACGCGGAACGCCGTCGCCAAGCACGAACTTATCGAGATTGTGCGCACGACCAGGGGCCGGACGCCGCTTCGGGACACGCTTCTGACTGATCAGGAGCTTGCGCAGGACATTGGCGCACTGGTTCCCATCACGAAGGGGCGGGCGCTGGTCGAGCAGCAGATCTTCGAGGCGGCGGCGGAGAAGGTGCGCGTCTTCGGGATTGAGCTTCTCGACATTCGTTTCAAGCGCATAAACTACAATGAGAGCGTGCGACCCAAGATCTATGACCGCATGATCTCGGAGCGCCGGCAGATCGCCGAAAGATTCCTGTCCGAAGGCAACGGTGAAGCGGCCCGTATTCAAGGCAACAGGGTGCGGGATCTGAACAAGATCCAGTCCGAAGCCTATCGCGCCGTCGAGGAAATCCGCGGTGCCGCCGATGCCGCAGCAGCAGCAATCTATGCGGGCGCCTACAATGTCGATGCCGTTTCGGTCGAATTCTACGATTTCACCCGAACAATGCAGGCCTACGGAGACATGATCTCCGACGACACAACGCTTGTCCTAACGACGGACAGCGATCTGTTCCAGTTCCTGCGCGGCATGCAGGGCGAGGCAGACCCAATCCGCGATCCAGGCAGCGTTCCAAGCGACGGTGGCGTGGCGTCAATCGGCAGGGCCCGACCAGCGCGAGACCCCGCGACGCCAATCGTGACACAGACGGAGGTCGAAGCAGGCCGTTAGGTTCATGGTGGAAGGTTTCAAGCATGAATTGAGGATATCAATCGGGAAGCACGTCAATGACATCTGGACCACCGAGGTCGGTTTCTTTCCGCTGCTGAGCAAGGCACACCCACTTGATTTCCGTGCCCCTAAAGCTTTTCCAGTTTACGTAGAAGCATATCCGGCCTCGCAAAAGTAGTTCCAGCATTCTTGCGGGGTGTAGAGA
>NZ_JBFNXX010000046.1:0-11628 GCF_040811725.1 Sulfitobacter sediminis | reverse complement strand
GGTATTGGCAAAAGCTGCCATTCACGCCAGAAATTGCGCATCGGCACCTATGAATGACCGCTTCGAACCTGACCGGAAGTTCGGCGAAATCGGGGCTATGACTGCAAGGCGGACGAAGCTGCCATAGACCAAGTCCAAGGTAATGTCCGCTCGCGGTGTCAAAACTCGTTGCGGCACAACCTTTCTTCTATCTCTGTCCAGTCCGGGAACGGAATAACGCGGCAAACAGCATTGATGTTTTCCAACCAAACGAACACCGACAAAAAGGGGCGGTCGTATGCGCGTGTCGCATGGGGTTCACCGGGCGCATTCCATATGATCGATCCGGCCTCGTAGTCCTGCCAGCCCCCGGTCGACAGTCTCCATCCCGAACGCGGGGACAGGTTCACGTAGAGTTCGGGCGCATCATGGGCATGATCGCGGTAAAGGGTGCGCGGCCCCAGCATGAATAGGCCAAGGCAGAAGTCCTGCGCTTCAAACCCGCATGCATTCGGACCGATGAGCAAGCTGTGCAAGTTGCAATTGCGATAGCCGTCGCCAAGATCGGCCTTCGGTGGGTAGAATTGCGCGTTGTCTTCACGCCAGACCAGATCGCGTCGGGCGTCTTTGAGGCAGTTGCTGATGTCGCCCAAGCCCGGAGCTGTGATGCCCTCAATCGCCTCTCTCAGAACCGAAGCGTGGCGCGTGTCGCAGGGCGGTACATCTACGGTCGCTCCCAGTGACAGATCCATGGATTGCATCTTCTCCAACACCTGGTCCACGCCTTTCGCCTGCGCAAGATTGATTTCGAAGAACTGCATGATCGCATGCACGAGCGCATGAATGCGGTTGGATTTTTCTGTGATTGTACAAGACATGGTTGATCCAAAAGGCAGGGTCTTATGGCTGAAATTCTCCAGACAAACTGACCCTCTCGCCCTGCATTTAGTAGTGAAATGAATTGTTTCATCGGCAAACAAATCTTACCGTTATTGCGGGGCTTTCCTTTTGCCTCACGACCTTTGAGTTTAGGAGAGACACCTTGGCCACGCGCATGCCCACCCTGACGTCTCTTCGTGCTTTTGAAGCGGTTGCGCGCTTCAGGAGTTTTCGAAAGGCAGCCGATGAAATGCATGTCACACATGCTGCCGTCAGCCATCAGATCAAAACGCTGGAACAGGCTGTCGGCATTCAGCTGTTTGTCAGAAACAGCCGGTCGGTGGAACTTACACCGGCAGGGGCGCAATACTATCCGTCGATCCGTGAACACATTCAGGGCATCATGGACGCCACGCAGCGCCTGCAAGCGCCGGATGAGGCGAATGTTCTGCGCGTCCAGTCCTACAACAGCTTCAACACGATGTGGCTGCAGCCCCGGCTTGCCGAATTTCTGCAAGACAATCCGACGATCAGGGTCCGCATCATCTCGTCCTTTGAGGACGGGAATTACGACATTCACCGCTTTGATGTGGGTATTTTCAACGCGCCACCCTTTGATCCCAGGTACGACTATCGATTCCTGTTTGAAACCGACATCTTCCCGGTGTGCACACCTGGTTGGGCGGGGGCTGAGCAAGGTCCGGTTGATCTGGCCCTCTTGGAATCGGCTGAGCTTCTGTCGGTCCCAAACACCGGGAATGTGGCGGACTGGGACTGCTGGTTGCGCCACGTCGGCATAAGCCCCGAAAAAATGACCTACGGGCCGGTTTTTGACCACTACCCCTTGGTCCGCGAAGCGGTGCTGAAGGGCAAAGGCATCGGCATCGCGCGCGCGCCCTTCGTGAAACGTGATCTGGCCAGTGGTCGCTTGATCAAGCCCTTCGAGCAGACGGTGCCCGAGCCTCTGCCGTGGTTTGTTGCAACGAAGAAGGCGGGGAAACCTGATCCGAATATTGCCCTTTTCGTGGATTGGCTGATGGCAGAAATGGGATCTGACTTGACCGTCAGAACCACGCAGACCTCTGCATGAGAGGTAGGCGGCCCGCGCGCAGTCATCAAACGCCTACTTCGAGTGCATGTGCCTCTTGGTTTCGCGCACACGCTCCGTCGCCTCCGGGCTGCCATCGTGAAAGCTGCCGAACCAGTTGTCCCACGGCATTTCCGGGCCGCCGTAGTTGCACTCAAAGTACCGGTGATGCAACTGGTGGTGGAACGAGCCGACCTTCAGGTGGGCCTTGTCTCCTAGAACCAGTTTTTCGAATCCGGCGTGCGACGTAGCTGAGGCAAGCGCCAGGGAATATCCGATGAAGAGGAAGTGGGTCGGATGCGCAGGGAGAACCAGAAAGATCAGCAGCAGAGACATGTAGCCGACATGCTCGACCGGATGCATGGAAAAGCCGGACCAAGGGGCCACCGAAACACTGCGGTGATGCACCGCATGCACGCGTTTGTAGATCCATGGGACGTGCAGCACGCGATGCAGCCAATAGAAATGGAAAGACTGTAGAACGGGTAGCAACAGGAACAGTGCCAAGAACCAGATCGGATTGCTGTTGAATGTGATCATCGGTGCCCAACCGTTGGCATAGCCCATCCAAACGATGACGTCATAGAAGGTCCACACGGTCACCCCCGACAGAAGCGCATAAGTGACATTGTCCCAATACTGATCGTTCCACAGGAAAACACGCGCGTTCTTGGCCAGCCCGCGCCGGTCGAACTTGAAATCGTCGCCCTGCTTCTTCCATCCGTAAAGCCACAGGTGCAGCCCTTGTGCAAAGAAGGTCATCAGGATCAAATTGCGCGCCCAAAGCTGCGACACCCATCCCCAGCTTAAGTGCTGCATTTGCTCCAAGGGTGGCACCACCCAAGCCCAGACGGCCCAGGCCATCAGTGCATAGATCAGATATTCGGTGATCGGCAGCCAGTTGGTTACAAACCACCGCAATGTTGCAATTGGCCTTGGCGGCCAGGAAAACAGGGGTGTGACGGCGACAGGCAGATCCGGATGCCAGTTCCATTCCTTGCTTGTGCCAGCCTTCAGCTGTTCATCCCCGGCCGACATGGACGTTGCCTTACCCGTCCAACCAGATCTTATCCATATGGATTTCAAAGGTCGGATGCATGCCCATGCCTTTCACGTAGGGACGGCTGTGATTGTAAAGGGACCGCCAGTAGGGCTGCGTCACCACGCCTTCCTCCACCATGATGGTCTGCAGCTTGGCCATGATCTCGCGTCGTGCGTCCGCATCAGGCGTGGCCAACGCATCGGCAAGCAAGCTGTCGAATTCGGCATTGTTGAGCCCCGTTTCATTCCATGCCTCGCCAGAGCGGTAGGCAAGTGCCAAAATCTGCACCCCAAGCGGGCGCATGTTCCAGTTAGTCGAGCTGAACGGGAACTTTGCCCAATCATTCCAGAAAGATGAGCCGGGAATGACGGTGCGTTTGACCTTGATACCCGCGTCACGCAGCTGAGCCGCCATGGCATCGGTCGTGTTCTTGCGCCAGTCATCGTCGATCGAGATCAGTTCATGCTCAAAGTCTGCCATCCCGGCTTCTGTCAGCAGGGCCATGGCCCCCGCCGGATCATATGGCAGGCGGTCGACCTCGGCGTACTCGGGATGGATCGGGCAGACATGGTGGTTTTGAGCCGTGATACCCAGACCGTTGACCCCCAGTTCTAGCAGGATGTTGTTGTCAACGGCCATGGACAAGGCCCGGCGCACCCGCCCATCGGCGTAAGGATTGTCAGGGTCTGTGTCTGTCGACTGATTTGTCCGCAAAACGATTGTTGCCGCTGTGACAGCCTCGTTCTGATCAAGCCCCAGATCAGTCAGGAGGGCCACAAACTCACCGCTGCTTTCGTAATTCGCATCAATCTCCTCGGATTCGTAGAGCGACGCAATGACCGTGGGGTCGGTGCCGACGTCGATGTATTCGATGCGATCCAGCCAAGCCCCGTTGCCCTCGTTCCACCATGTATGCCCTTCTTTTCGGACCAGCACCGCTTTCACGCCAACTTCGTGGCTCTCAAGGGTGTAGGGGCCGGTGCCCAGAGGAGCCTTGAAGGGGTCCGCACTGCCTGCGCTTGGATGCACGATGGCGGCCGGATAGTCGGCCATGCCAGCGATGAGAGTGATGTCCGGCGCGGGCAGGTTCAAGCGGACGGTCATGTCATCCACGATCTCAATCGCGCCTTCCGCAGCCTTGCCTGTCTCGGGATCGATCAATGTCCCGAAACGCCCGGCCATGGAGTTGCCCTCGACATCCTTGTCGCACCAACCCGCAATGTTGTGCGCAACATGCTCCGCCGTCAGCGCATCGCCGTTGTGCCACGTCACGCCTGGGCGCACGTTCAGAATGTAGGTCTTTGCGTCTTCGCTGATCTCCCAGCTTTCCAGCAGCATAGGTTCAAACGTGAAGTCATGCGTGTACCGCACGAGGTATTCCAACCAGCCCCGACTGATGTTGGCCTGTGGACTGTCGTCATAGGACCGGGGGTCTTTGCCTGCCCGAACCACCATGCCGACCCGAAGCGTGCCTCCGGCTCTTGGGGTCTCGGACGCTAAGGCGGGTGCGTTCATCCCCAGCATGGCATAGGCGGTTGCTGTTGTGGCCCCGAACGTCGTTGCCACAGCCAGAAACTCGCGGCGGTTGACATCGCCTGTACGAGCGCCTTGAGACATAGCGGCGTTTTCGATGCTTGGTGGCAGGGTATCGCTGCCGGATTTGTAGAATTTCATGGTTTCCTCCCGTGATCAGTTGCGATGGTAGGCCTTGAACAGAGCCTGGGAGAACTGAAAGTCGTTGGGAGATCATAAAGAATATTTAACCGATGGAAGTCCCAATTTCAGGGATGGCGACATTCACGCAAAGCCGAGCGGACATTTGTGCTCTGTGCAGCATTTGGAACTTTGGGCTCGTTCCAGCCATTAGCTGCGCACAGCACTAAGTTCTGCTGAGCGGACAATTCGGCCATTCGACGCTATCGCTCGATCTGGGCACTCCGGTTTTCATGGTAACGTGCTTTTCGTCGCCCTTTGTGCTAAGCAGACCAATGGCAAGAGACCTTCCAGCAATGGAAGCCTACGAAAGTCGTGGGCACACAATCCCAAGGAAGGTACGAAATGGCTATTTACATGTTCATGATGAAATATACGCCTACTGCGGTTCAATCGATCGTCGAAGGAGACACTGATCGCCAGGAGGTGGCCCGAACCGTTTGCGAAGCCGCTGGGGGAAAACTTATCGGATTCTATGGTTTGATCGGACAGGAGCACCATGTCGCTCTGATAGCCGACATGCCGAGCGTTTCTGAGTACATTGGAACCGTACTGGTGGCGACGATGGGTGGTGCAATCGAAAGCTTCAAGACGATCCCGATGTACAGTAACGATGAAATGCACAAGGCGAGAGACACCTACAAAAAGGTCAAAGGATCTTACGCGCCGCCAAGCTGAAACAGCTACGGATGCGGTTATCCGATAAATTTTGTCGGATGACCGCCACGCGGACAGAGCAGCCCCGAGAAATCCAAAGGTGCGCTGACTCAACCCTCAACCACGTAGGGTTCTTTCCGCACGTTCGGTTCGATCGGGGTCCCGTCGTTCTCCGCTGCATGTCGTTCGTAGAAAAGAAAGCCTGGCGGCACAATGGTTCCGGGTCGCGCTTCGGACAGAAATATGTGCTTGCTGTTTTCGGGCGTCACCGAAATGGATGTAGGTTTGTCGAGCGTGCCAACATAAATTCCCAGACGGTCCGGCCATCGCTCAAAAGTCAAAGCCAATTTTGTCCCACACTCGGAGCAGAAATGGACATTTATGTCTTTACCGCTTCCATCTGAAGGAAGCGTGTAAACAGACGGGTTTCCATGAGTAAACCTGAAGGGGTCGCGTTCGAATATCGGCTCGATCATCCTATCTGAGCCTGTGGCGCGCTGGCAGAACCGACAGTAACAAATGGTAACCCACAAAGGTTCACCCCCTGTGTTGTACTCCACCTTCCCGCAAAGACAGCGGCCTGTTTGCCCATCGCTCATGTCCAGTGGAATCCTTTGACAGAGTTATCCTTTAAATCCAACGCTACCCGATCGCGACAGTGACATAAACGTTTGTCGACTGGCTCCTTTGGGCTCTTCTGAGACATCTGAGCGTTTCGGTCAGATGTCCGCAAAGCAGCGCTCAGTAGCCATTCTAGACAACAAGACCGCGCGGCGACGTTCGCTTTAGTGCCTGAACGACCGCTCCTGCACGCAGCTGACGTTGGTCTGAGCCACGTCTACGTCTGCGTTGCGGGACGCAGCTGCCGTTTGCCAAGAATGCACAAATGGCCGCTTTCGGTCTCAGTGAACAAAGCAGAGAGTGTCGAAGCCTCGCCTCCAGGACGCCACTTCTTCACCGACACTTTCGCCGTTGAGGCCGCGTTTAATCAGCGCGGCGAGCTGACCTGCGTCGGCCGTCGTCATGCCCCAACGGACCAGTTCTGGCGTGCCAATGCGCAACCCGTTCATATCGCCGTCAACCGCAGCCACCGGCAGTCCGATGCCGCAAGCAAGGAACCCATTCGGGCGCAGCTTTTTCGACGCCGCCTGACCGCCACCAAAGGGTTCGGCCAACACGGCGAACTGGTGGGATTTCGTAAAGCCTTCGGTCCCTGCAAAGACCGGAACGCCCTCTGAGTCCAATGCGGCCGCCAATGCTTGCGACATTGCGATCATCTCGTTTGCATGGGCTTCCCCGAAGTCCCTCCAATCCAGCATGGTCACGGCCAGAGCTGCCGTTTTTGCAGCATCGAAATTTGCAGTCATCCCCGGGAACGCGATGGTATCAAGCGCTTTGGCGATCTCGGAATCGTTGGTAACAATCAATCCCCCGGCCGGCCCGCCAAGGCTTTTGTAGGTGCTCATCGTCATGAAATGCGCGCCTTCCTTCAGCGGGTTCGACCACGCCCGCCCGGCTATGATCCCGCATTGGTGGGCCGCGTCGAACATGACCTTGGCGCCGACTTCGTCCGCGATGGCACGAATGTCGGCCACGGGGTGCTCAAAGAGGTTCAGACTGCCGCCGATGGTGATCAGCTTGGGGCGTTCGACTAGGGCCAATGAGCGCAGCTGATCCAGATCGACCGTGTAGCCATCCGCGTTCACGGGAGCCTCGACCGTGCGCAGGCCGTAAAGCCCCGCACAACCCGCGATATGGTGCGTCACATGCCCGCCGATCGACGCGGGCGGTGCAATAATCGTGTCACCCGGTTTGCACGTCGCCATGAAGCCGTAGAGATTCGCAATCGCGCCAGAGGGCACGCGGACCTCTGCAAAACTGGCATCGAACACCTCGGCGGAAAGCTGGGCGGCGATTACCTCGATCTCTTCGATCGCTTCTAGTCCCATTTCGTACTTGTCGCCGGGATAGCCCAAGGACGGACGCGATCCGATACCTGACGATAAGAGCGCCTCTGCCTTGGGGTTCATAACATTGGTCGCCGGGTTGAGGTTGAAGCATTCTTCCTCGTGGATCACACGGTTCCGTTCGGCGAGTGTCTGAACCCGGGCCAGAAGATCGGCCGAGGTCTTGGATGCAGCCTTGTTGGCAATGTCCTGGACCAGTGTTTCGCTCGTTCCGGGAACCCAGTTTCGCTGTGCAAGTGTCATGCGCCATCCTCCTATTTGCACCAATCTGGCGCCTGAGGCGTGACTGCGCAAAGCAGATTTGATATTTCTGGGCGTAGAAAAACTAAGGCTAGGAAATGAGCGTCGCCCCCAAACGTCCGAAGGGCCCACCCCTGAATGCCATGCGGGCCTTTGAAGCCGCTGCGCGGCGGGTAAGTTTTGTCGCTGCTGCGGACGAACTTTGCGTCACACCCGGCGCGATCTCTCAGCATATCAAGACTCTGGAAGACTGGGCGGGTACTCCACTCTTTCGCCGCAACGCCCAAGGGGTGGAGTTGACGAAGGCCGGAGCCTCGCTGGTCTCGAGGTTCACATCTGCCTTCGACGCGTTGGCGGATGCAACGCGCGCCTTGCGCAACCTTGGTCCGGACGTGGATTTTCACATCGCTGCGCTTCCGTCTGTCGCGCAGCTTTGGCTGCCCAAAAGACTGAGCAAGGTCAGAGCATACTTTCCCGAAATCAACTTCTCGGTCACGGCCATGGAAACCCCGCCGAGCCTGTCGAGAGAACTGTTCGATCTGGCGATCTTCTTCGATGTGCTGGATGGGTCCCCCGATCAGGTCCCGATTTGTGCTGATGAGATTGTACCGGTGTGCGCACCCGCGCTTCTGGAACGGGTCGCAGACTTCGAGACAGCGACGCTTCTGCACGACCAGACATGGGCAGATGACTGGGCCGTTTGGTCAAAGGCAACAGCCACATCCACAAGCGATCCGATACGCGGTCCGAAGTTTTCCCTCTACAGCCTTGCTGTGGAAGAGGCCAAGGCCGGTGCCGGCGTCTTGATCGGGCATCTGTGCCTGATCGAAGAAGCGCTCGCGAACGGTTCGCTTAAACGTGCCAGCGAGCGCACCTGCCATACGGGGCGTCATTTGTGTGCTCGGCTGCCCGAAGATGCGAGGCGAAGACCCGAAACCGATCAAGTCGTTTCGCTGCTCAACTAGAAGTTTCAAAACCAGCCATTCGAGAGTGGCGCAGCATCTCGTAGGTATGGGCTCTCCTGAGACATCTGAATGTTTCGGTCTGATGACTGCTTGAAGGCGAATAGCTGTCACTCAGCGCTGTCTGCATTCGGAGCAACGTCTGCTTTGCGACCTCGATGACTGGTTTCGGGAGTAGCGGCCCTTGGTCCGGCACTGTCTTATGGCTGAGTTGCGGACAAACCAGTCGTTAGGCAAGTCCAACGTTTTTCTTGATTATCGCCTCAAACCGCGGATCCTCGATCCCCTCGAGAACCATAATGGAATTGACCAAGTCCATTTTGGAGATCCACTTGGACTTTAGGTGCGTGAAGTACTTCTTGCTGAGATAGGCGAACTTCGTTTCCGCCGTGCAAAAGGTGCCGCCAAAAACGCGACCAAGCTCATTTTCGATTATCTGACCTAAAACAGCCAAGTTTCGGCACATGTCCACGACAACAGGCAACCTTTGGCCATCATAATAGACGACCAATACGTTTCGTCCCGCTTCTTTGATGTATTCTTCTCGAAGTTCGATCTCCCATCTGCTGCAGAAGATCGCTTTGGTTTGGTTAATAGCGCTGTCTGTTTCAAGGGTGATCAAATGACCAGGGGGCAGCAGGACAACCTTAAAGTCTCCTCCGACAAAATGGCGAAGAAAATTGAGCCAATAGCCCGACGCGAGCGCGGATATCACTGCTTTTCGTTGCTGGCAGACGATCAAAATGTAGGGGATGGAGACGCCGATCAGTGTGAGAGAGACCGATCTCAGAAAATCGGCAATGTCTTCGTCCAGTTGTAAGTGTTTGCGGATCAGCGAGACCATGTCCTGCACCCAAGGGGCGGCTATACCATCCAAGAGGTCGACAAGAAATGCCGCCGTTGTGATGCCAAACCCAAGCAAGGCGAAGACCAAAATTACCGCCCAAACTAAACGTTGCAGCTTGGCCCATTCTGACAATCTGCACAGTGTCTCAAACATCAAAGAACCTTAAGAACGATATCAAAACTTCTGCTCCCCGATCGATCAAGGCGACAGTCATCAACGATGAGTAGCATATGCTCGAGAACGCTGCTGAATTTTGTCTGTGCGGCCTCAAAGGCTTGACGATCATCCGCGTCATTGCTGGAAGTCGAAATGTTACTCGCGCGGATACACCGGCCGGCAAACTTAATCCCAATCTTGTCGGCAGCATGTTGAAAAGCTTGGGCTGCCAACGGGATCTCATCATTGGACACTAGAAAATCACTTACTCTTAACTCTGAGGCGTCAGTCGGTTTTTCTATGCGGATAAACAGTCTAGGATGTCCTGCCGCAGAAAACTGGAAAGAGAACTCATCATCGCGCAGTAAGATGTCACTTTCCGGCTCAATGGGACGCCAATTGAAGTTGTTCACCGTCATGATCCTTCAGCAGAATGGTTAGCTAGTCGATGCCACAACTCATACATTTTGAAGGGCGGCATGTCCGTATTTTCGCAACTCATCTCACTCCGAAGTAACCGCAGTATTGCTGGACTATGCGTCTCGAACTAAAGAAAAAAGGTAATGATTGCTTGCTCCGATCGTTTGAAGGATGCGTGAGACAGTCGGCTGTTTGGAGCGGGTTTGCCTTGATCGGAGAAGCGCGTTGATGCGCGCTAGATCCAGTTGCCAAATTTCACGTTTATGCCGCCGGATCGGGCAATGTCGCGCAATCTTTCTAAAGTCAGCGCGCCATCGCTGTTAAAAGCCTCTTTCAAAACCAGGATAAAGAGCTGAGGAATTGAGGCCTCATCGATGTCAAGCCAGTACTCGTAATCGATATCTCCAAAGATTTTTTCGACGCTGGGACCAAGGTCCTGGCCATGAACCAACAAGCCTCCGTCCGCCTTTAGGTCAGCACGGATTGAGGTCACTTCCGTACCATCTCTGGTCGACGTTTCGCTTCTGAAAATCTCCAAAATACCCTCCCTCAAGACACACTTGACACCCAACTAAATCCAATTCTGAGGCGGAAACACATCGACGAAGTGGCGCGCGATCTTTCAATCATTATATGCAAATGCCGTGTACCGTGATGGCAGTGAGAAGCTGAGGCGGTTCTCCAGAGTGGCCTTTAGAAAAGCCGTCGGCAGCACCCGTAAAAAAAGATCTAGCGCGGATCTTCACCCTCAACGCATCCGTAGGCCTCTACACCATCGCGGAGTGGAGGATACAAGAAGCAAGTTTCAGCTCAATACCCTGGTCTTCTCCATGTTTTGCACACCAAAATGTATTCGCTACTCTACAATCATGCTTGCGATCGCATACCCCACCGCGTGCATATCCGTGAGATTGACGATCTCGACATCCATGTCTGCATCGCGACCCGTAGGGGCAAGCACTGTCAATTTTCCAATGCAGGCATTGTCAGACGTCGGCTCGAAGTTGACAGGTCCATAGGTATTCCATCTGCACATAAGGGAGGGGTCGATGGGCTGACCAGCGCCTTGAACCACCGCCTCAAACGTTTGTCCTACTGACACAGGATTCCGCACTCCCTTAATCACGATCCGCAATTCAGAAAACTGATTGTTATATGGGAACATTGTTTCAACTGTCCCCAATTCATCCCCCTCAGGACCAAGCACGCGGATAACGGCAGGCACTTGTTCGGAGGGGATGGCATAGCCATTGGCATCAAGAATTGGCCGGTAATGCTGCGTGATCTCCAAAGCCGCACAAGTCTCGGACGCCTGCTGCACATGCAGCGCAAACGGCTCCGGTAGTTCAAGAATACATCTTGCGCCTTGAGGGAGCGGGTTTTCACTTTTGATGGCCACCGTGAAGGAACCGCCCAGCTGGACGGATCCGCGCAATATGCGAACGTCAAGGTCACTTGCCAAAACGCTGGACGCGAATAAGCCCACCGATGCCGCTAGGAGAACTCTCTTCTTCATTCCTTCCTCCGCTTGTCACGTGTGTACCGCGCATAGGACCACGAAAATGGAAGAAGTCTCAAGAAAAACGACTTCGATGAACATCCGCTAATGGGATGAACCGGCTGCTTTCCCCGGTGGGTTACCCTGAGAGGGTTTACCCGAAGCAGAAGGAGAAGCAGTC
>NZ_JBFNXX010000045.1:0-12011 GCF_040811725.1 Sulfitobacter sediminis | reverse complement strand
ATGCGCAGGCGGGGCGTGGAGCTGAAGCTGCATCTCGGAGACGCACCTGCTGAGATCGACCGAACGCTCGTGCAGAATGTGGTCAACGCGCAAAAGTGGATGTCGCTGATCCTTGCTGGAATGACCTTTGCGGAGATTGCAAACGCCGAGGGCACATCGAAGCGGCGCATCCAGGATGTGGTTGATCTGGCGATGCTCGCACCGGATGTGCCCGATGCTATCGCTGCCGGTGAACAGCCGGAAGGTCTGACATCCGACTACCTGATCAAGACCGGTGTTCCGGCCATATGGTCAGAACAGCGCGCGCAGTTCGCGAAGCTGTAACCCAAGCTCCTCCAAAACATACCAAACTCGTACCGCCGGAATGGCAAACAGAGACTGCGGGCTGGAAATGGCCGGGTTTGCCCTCCACACGAGGTCTCACTGCGAACCCCCGTGCCCTAAGTGGCTGAACTTGCGCACTTAATGCGCGGGAGCGCGTCGTAAGCTGAAATCGAGGAAGTGTGTGGCTGTGCACGCAGTCCCGAGCCATCCAGTCTCCGCGAGAAATTCCCTGTTAACAGGGAAAATACAGGGAAATAGCTGAAATTTCCGTAGTTTCTGGTCGTTAGCGACCCAGATTTGCAGAGAAAACAATGCTTTGCGCCTGGAATCTCCAAATGGAATAACAGGGAATTTTTTCAGATTATCAGGGAAAAAGAACGGAAGATCAGGGAAGTTTACATTGTGAACCAACGCAAGTGCCGGAAAATCTCAGTATCCAGCAGCCTAAAGATTAGTCAGCATGACCTGCGACCCACTCTGAAGGCCGCGACGCGTTGCGGACGGTTAGGGTTTCAAGGCAAACCGGCCATTTCCCGAAAAAACATCCTGCAGAAATGTCGTTTGAAACGGGATCATGATCCTCCGCTCTTCATCCCACAGCCGCCATTTCAGCGATGCAATCGCTTCACACGGGCCAAGAGTCGCCTGGTTCCAACCACTTCCGATCGCATCATTGCAGGCCTTGAGATGATAGCACGGTATCCGCGTGTTATAGTGGTGCAGGTCGTGAAACCCGAAGTTCAGCAGCGTGAAATCAAACCATTTACCAAGCCTGAGGGAACTGGCGCCACTAAGCGCCGCGGTCCGAATGTTGAGACGATCGGGGCGCTCCCAGTGCGTGTGCTCGAAATTGTGCCCGACGTAGACGGTAAAGATGCCGAGGCTTCCGGCCAGAAAGCTCGCCGCCATCAGTGAAAAGAATGGCCACCATCCAAGGAACAAGACAATCGCCCCCCAGAACGAGAACATTGCGATGTTTTGCAACAGGACATCCAAGACGCTCACATCTTTAGTGTTTCGGGGCCATCGGTACCTTATGAAGTAGATGATAAACGGGCCCAGCAGAAAAAGCGTCAATGGATGGCGATAAATCCGGTAATAGATCTTTTTTGCGGTTGAAGCATTGCTGTATTCTTGTGCCGTCATCACAAAGATCTCATGGACATCTCGGTGGCGCAGGTCACTCAGATGCGCGTGATGCAGATTGTGATTGTGCCTGAGAACGCTGTGCGCAATGCCGGAAAAGACCGAGATGCCGTTTCCAACCCATGTGTTCAAAGGTCGGTGCGAAAAATAGCTGTAGTGCCCGCAATCGTGCTGGATCGAGTACAGCCGCAAGATACCCACTGCGATAAAGATCGTTCCCGCGACAAACGACAACAGCGATCCCGGAAAGAGTGCCGGAACAGCCAAACCGGCCAGCAAGATCGCGATGCTGATGACGAGTTCGGTCGAGGCCCTCTGATCATCGGGTCGAGCAAAATCGTGAGGAAATCTAATTGTGTGCATTCGAAAACCTCTATTTGAAGTTCGTCCCCTACAGCTAATAATCAGCGCCCGCCTAAAATGGGCTTCTATCAGAACTGATCACTCGGGCTTGCGGCATGCCGACAGCGGCGACCAAAAAAAGACCGCTTCGTTAGTACAGTACTCGGACACGCAGTTCCTGTGCAACATTGGTTGCCTGCCGACACAGAGTGCAATCAGAGGCTGTGGGAATGTGTAAGTTCAAGGAACATATACGGTTGCAGATTTTCTAGACGTCTGTGCCGCAAGAGCCGCGTCACACCGGCTACTCGCAAAATCGCGCCAAAGGCGCCTATCAGTGGGAAATAGTGTTTGTAGACACGATCATAGGAAAATCGTTCAATCATCCGATCAGACACTTCATGGCGGACGTTCAACTGGAACGGCGTTTCTAACAGGTGCCGCTTGATCTCCGACAAGCGCACAAAATTCAGGCTGTCCCACAGCCCATGCACACCATAGGTGTTTTCAACATAGGCAATGCGCCGTCGAAATATTCTAGCCAAGGTGGATTTCGAGGCGATCACCGGAAGGTTGAAATGGGGCTCAAAAGGAAAATCATAGTTTGGGCAAAGTACCAGGCATCGGCCACCTGGCTTTAAGAAGCGGGGCAGCGTAGCAAGAAAATGACGCCAGTCCCGGAGGTGTTCGAGCACATTGACCAGATAAACCAGGTCATACCGTTCGGATGGCTCAAAGTCCTCGTATGTCGTGCGGATGACATCTGCGCCCCGCTTCTGAAAATGCTCGAGTGGGGTCGCGATCTTGTCGAAGCCGTCTGCCAGGGGCTCGATACCCTCCAGTTGGATATTCGGGTTTTCTTTGCTCAGCATCGTCATCAGGATCGCGGCGCCGCAGCCGATTTCGAGAACACGCGCTCCATCCGGGAGGCCACGGATATCCTGCGCGAGATTTTGATGATGAAATCGTGCAGCGCTGATCCAGATGTCCTTCAGCGGGAAATCGAATGTCGCAAGGTCTTGTAAGACATCTTCTGTCACAGAAAGTCCTTTCTCGCGCGCGCATCTGATGCATACTAATGATGACATATCCAAAGGATGCAGGCGAGACAGGCCATGTGTTGGAGCGGACCGGCATCATTCGCGATCGCCGCGGTCGGTGTCGCGGCTACGGCCACGTCGATCAGGCGTGGCGACAGCCCACTGTTATGGGCCCCGCTCATGTACTTCACTGCCATCGAAGTTCTGCAGGGGTATTCCTACTCGTTCGTGGGGCAGTGCGCACTACCGCAAAACCAAGTGGCCGCGCTGCTTGCCTACATCCACATCGCCTTCCAACCGCTTGTTGTCTGTTGCTTTGCCGGGGCGTTCATACCGTCGGATGTGCGCAAGGTTTATCTGCCTGTGTCTATTGTCGCGGGATCTTTGGCCGCGGCGTACCTGCTAATACAGGTCTATCCTTTCGATTGGGCCGCACCGTGCCGATTGGGCCGTGTCCTATGCAGCGAAAAGCTTTGCGTCATGCGTGAATCCTGGCACCTGGGATGGCATATTCCGATGAACGATGTCGGTGAACGTGTGCCTGCAGCACTGCTTGGCGCACACGTCCAGTTAAATTTGCCGGTTTACACTTTGGTGATGTTCGGCCTGCCGATCCTTTTCGGGGCATGGCGGATTGTTCTTTACCAACTGGCAATCGGCCCCAGTTTCGCTTGGCTGACCACGGACAGCCCGACAGAGTTCCCTGCGATCTGGTGCCTGTTCTCTCTTGGGATCGTCATGCTCGTCGTATTTACACCCCTGAGGGACGTCATGCGCACCGACAAATGGCTACTCTGGGATTTACTGCGCAGACAGGCAAGAAACTGATGACCAAATCGGCTAGGGCCCGATGTCGATGGCTTTCCGTCTGAGCGCTCTAATCGACGACCTCATACAGCACCCATTCATTCGGCACGCCGCGCAGCTTCCGCGACCCGACCGTGACAAAGTTCAAGCCCGATCCAAGTAACAGTTCACGCACCGTGCTCGAAACCCAGACGGCTTCTGCCGGTGCCTGTTTCAGTACGCGTGCCGCAATCGCAATTGCGATGCCCGTAATGTCGTTGGCGGTCCGCAGGCACTCACCGGAATGGATCCCAGACCGGACCGAGAGGGAAAGCTGTTTAATTTCCGCCTGAAACGCCATGGCGCAGGCAATTGCGTCACTCGGCCGGTGGAACGTGGAAATGAAACCGTCTCCCAGAAATTTGAGAAGCGTGCCGTCAAAGCGGGCGACGGTGCGCATTGCGATCGCGTCATGGTGATTCACGATTTCACGCCACTTGGCGTCGCCTAGTTCGGCGGCCATTTCGGTCGAATTGACTACATCCGTGATCAGGATCGTGGTCAGAAAGCTCTTGTTACTGTTCCGAACGGCTGTGCGGGCAGGAACCCTCACCTCGTCCGGATCGTCTTTTGGAACGGACAAGAGCGCGGCCAGTGTGCCGCCCCTGCGCGGGTCATCCTCAAGGTTTGACGACCCGTCCGCCGGGGCAACCGGCACAGCCATATTCGCAACTTGCGGCGGCCGGGTCGACAACTCTTCTGTTTTGAAGACTGTAATCATGGTGACTCGCCCCCTGCGACTGATCATGGGAGTAACGTAGATGACGTGTTTCAACGCCACGCCACCAAGATGTTAACAGAATGTCGCCAGGACCGGTTTCTCGCAAGCAGCGCCTGTGCTCAGCAAGACTTTGCCTTCACAAAGAAGTAAGGTCTATCCAAGGTCTGCCGCGTTTAGGCGCTCGGACGTGCAGACCCGCATTACAAGTCGGGACATACGCCGTGAGAAAAAGGAACATATTGCTGGTTGAGGATGACGCGTCTCTGCGCGCTTTGATGACCGCGTTCCTTCGACCACATTTTTCCGTACTGCAAGCGTCCACCGTCGCCGAAGCTCGCTCTCTGCTCGCCGCGAAGTCCGTAGACCTGGCCTTGTTAGATCTAGGGCTACCGGATGAGGACGGGTTGGTTCTTGCACGGTCGATGCGCGCGAAATCAGCGTTGCCGCCGATCATCTTTCTATCCTCGCGCGACTCCGTCGACGACAAGATCAGTGGGCTCGATATCGGCGGCGACGATTACATCACCAAACCGTTCGATCCCGACGAGTTGATGTCCCGGATCAAGGCGGTCCTACGACGTGCCTCGTCAGAAAGTGATGCCGCTGACGCCAATGCACGCATACTCCTTGGTAGTGTCGAAATTGATCTAGATAGCCGACAGGTCTGGATCGACGGGGAAGAAACCGAAACCTTTACGCGCGCCGAATTCGATATTCTGGTTGCCCTTGTGAATGCGAATGGGCGGGTTTTGTCGCGCGCCATATTGCTGGACGCCATTGCCCTGTCACCCGAGCACGATGCGGGCGAACGGACCATCGACTCTCTCATCGCTAAGATCCGCAAGAAATTGTCGGTCGGCAGCGACGGAAAAAAGATCATCATCACGGTTCAGGGCATGGGATATCGGTTGGGTGTCGACCGGACATGAAGATGCAGGCTCACATATATGATGAACCTATCAATCCGGTTTCCCAGAAATTCGTCGAAGGTGAATTGGAGCGCAGGTATCGCGACTGGTATTTTGATTCGACCCGCGGCCAATTCCGAACGGCGTTGCTGTTTGGCGCGTCTTTCTACGTCATCTTCGCTATACTGGAGGTTTTCGTCCTGAAGAGCCGATCGTTCTCGGGCGCGGACCTAGCCGTCTGGCTGGCGCGGCTCACTATCATTTCTTTCATCTGCGGGCTTTTTTTCTTTTCGCACAGGATTCCCGCTCGGTCCCTGCCAATCGTGATATCGGTGGGTTGGTCCTTGATGTACCTGATCATATGGGCCGCCTTCGCCTTTTCCGAACAGCACGAATCCAAGGAATTCCTGTACCGCTTTGCGCTGATCAGTCTTGCGGGAACGGTGTTTCTTCCTTTCGTATTCTTGCATTCTGCGGCACTGCAATTGCTGCTTTTCATGCCGGTGTCCTACTATCTCATCTTCGACAATTCCGGAGCAAATGGGGACGCGGCGAGTTGGATCGCGCCCTCATTCGTGCTCTGTTCGGTCGTCCTGATGGGCTTGTATGCCAAGTACTTTTCCGAAAGGACGCTGCGGGCTAACTTCGTTCAGAGTATCCATCTGGAACAGGCCCGCCGGGATGCCGAACGCGCAAGCGATGCGAAATCGCAATTCCTGGCCACGGCCAGCCACGAATTGCGCACCCCGCTCAACGGGATCATTGGAAACATTCGGCTAATCAAATTGCGAGAGCTGGGCCACATGACGCTCAATCAGCGGCTGGACGAGATCGAGCGGTCGAGCCTCGCTATGAGAAACCTCATTGATGATGTCCTCAACATAGCAAGACTGGAAGAAAACGCGCAGGAAACCGACCTTGAGCCGTTCGATCTTTTGGAGATCTTCCAGGATCTCGAGGCCGTCTTGCGTCCGCTGGCCCGGTCAAAGAACTTGCAGCTGAACATCCCAAAATTCGACGAACAGATATTCGTGCTCGGAAACGCCGGACATGCGCGCCACATACTTCTGAATCTGCTTGGCAACGCGGTCAAATTCACAAACAAAGGGTTCGTGTCGCTGTCATTCGAACAATCACCTCATTCAATTGCCTTTACGGTCAGCGACACCGGTATTGGAATCCCAGACGACCAGCTCGACAAAGTCTTCGAACCATTTGCGCAGGCCACTAATGTCGACACTTACAAGGCGGGCGGGACCGGGCTGGGTCTTTCCATCGTTCACGGATTGGTTGCCTCACTCGGTGGTGAGTTGAAATTCGAGAGCAAGGAGGGCGAGGGGACGACGTTCCGCGTGATGCTCCCCTTCAAGATCGTCACGGATCGGCCCACCCGATCGGACTTGCCGGAATTAGCAAGTACGGTCGGCTCGCACCAAAACGTTCTGGTTGTCGAAGACGACCCCGTAAGCATGGAAGTGCTCAAGAGCCTGCTGGAAAGCGACGGTCATAATGTGATCACAGCGTCGACTGGTGCCGACGCGATCGACGGGTTTCGGCCGTCGGAAGTGGACTGCATCCTGACCGACATCCGCTTGCCCGATATGACCGGGATCACTCTGGCCAGCGAGCTGAAATCCATCGCGCACGCTAGTCAGCCTGAGCGCAAGACGGCGATCATCGCCGTAACCGCGAACGTCATGCCCGAAGACCTCGAGACCTATGCGGCAACCGGTTTTGATGCCGTCGTATCAAAACCTTTGGACGAAAGACTCCTCTACGGCGCCATGCGTCAGGCCCTCGAGCAGAATACGAGCTGTGCTTCTGCAGGGCCTCTGCCACATGCCGACCGGGCAGCACGAATGAGGGATATCCTCGGCAAGGATGAGTTCAAGAAGATTCTGGTGACGTTCAAGGAGACGCTGGAAGAGGACTACGCCAAACTGAAACAAGCGGCAAAAGACGGCCAGCGGAATAAGATGCAATATCTGGCCCACAAGATATCAGGTAGTGCTGCGAGTTTTGGCGAAACCGAGCTGGCCAAAGCTGCTATGACGGTCGAAGATCAGCTGAAGCGGGACGACACGGGCTCGGTCGCAAATGTGGGTCATGTACTCGAGCGATGCGAAAGCGTCCTTTCGCGGCTGAAAAGCAAAACGTCGTAATCGTACTGACTGGCGGGAACGCCAGTAGTCCTCCCGGCTGTGTTCCTGCGGGTCTTGCGCCTTCGACGGGCCCACATGGTCCCGGGTGCCAAGTCGATCCAGGCGATCCGCGAAGAAGCATCGATAGCCTGCACGGATGTGGTATGCTCGCGGTACGGGCCGCAGGCCTGAAAGAGAGGACAATTTAATGGCTTTCCGACTTCTGTCTTGCGACGGCGGCGGCGTCCGTGGCTACATTTCTAGTTCGCTGATCGCGCGGCTGAACGAAGCTACGAACGGCAAGCTGCTGAAAAACATCGACGGGTTCTCCGGCAATTCGACCGGTTCGCTCATCTCGATCGGACTGGGCGTCGGCGTGAATATCGAGACTTTGGTATGCATCTACCGCGATCACGCGGCGGAAATCTTCACGCCCAATAAGCTTCCTGTTGGGACCGCACCAAGTGTCGTGCATCCCGGTGAACCGGATAATCCTGACCTGCGAGCGGCTGGATTTCTGGGCTCGAAATACACATTCGAGGGGCTAAAACGGACGCTATCGGATTATCTCGGCGATCGGACCTTCGGTGACATAAATGACACAATGATTGCTGTGAACGCTGCTCGGCTCTGGAACGAAGAAACGACTCCTGCCCGCTGGACATCGGAGACACTGAACACCCATAAGGTGGGTAGTGACTACACAAACGTCCGGCTTGCCGATGCCGCAATGGCCAGTGCAGCTGCACCCATCTATTTCCCGCCACACGCCATCCCGGGCAGGGGCTTCTTCGCAGACGGCGGGGTCTTTGCGAACAATCCGGTACTAGACGGGGTAGAGGTGGCGCTGGAGGCTAGGCTTGCATCTGACGTGAGCGAGATCGAGGTGATTTCGTTCGGCACGGGGTTTGCGTCTGTCGGCATCGACACTGCCGATATCGGCAAAGCCACTTCCTGGGGCTCAATCCGCTGGCTGTGGCCGACACCCAGCGGATCGCAGGTGCCTCCTTTCCCGATCATCAACATGATGCTCCAACTCACGTCGCAGAACATCGGAAACCTGACTGCGCTCCTGCTCGGCGACCGGTTGATCCGTATCAACCCAGTGCTGGAAAGGGCCGTCATGCCGGACCAGTTCGACCGCGAGGATTATGAGATCATGGACAAGGCAATCGCTGACGCAACGGCTAGCCCGGCTTGGGAACGAGCCAAGGCGATGGTCGAGAATTGGTGACCCGGCTGCGCCCGGTCATGTGCCAACTTCCTTACTATGCGGACGGTTCGTTGACAGAACGGATTTGCACCGTTGATCGCGAGGTTGATATCTTCACCGTAAGGGCGTCGGGCAGGGTAAGACGCTTGTGAACTATCCGGATTGCGTGGAGGCGCTGTTGCGCCGTCGATAGCGCTTGTCTATGTCCTGATCTTCCAGAGAAGTGTTCACAAACTCGCAAGATAATCGATCAGGCGTTCATTGACCTCGTCCGATCGTTCTTGCTGCAACCAGTGCCCAGCTCCTGCCAGAACGTGGAGACCGCGCAGATCCGGAAGCGAGCTCCGCATGTCGGCGTGGGCTTCTGGTGTGTTTCCTGCGATCAGATCATGTTCGCCGCAGAGGTAGAAGCTTGGCTGCTCGATTGTTCTCCCGACAAAGGGTGCAAGCTGGGCAGTGATTGCGTCAATGTTACGATAATAGTTGAACCCGCCAGTAAACCCGGTTCGCTCGAACTCTGACACATAGAACAGAAGGTCCTCTTCGCTCAGCCATGAAGGCAGGTCGTCAGGAACCGTGAGGCAGGCGCGGATGCCACTGCCTCTGTCCATGAAACCGTCCCATTGCTTCTCAGGACCAATGTCACCGGAAGCGGAGTAGAGCAGGCCAAGCAAATAGCTTCGAATATCGGCTTCCGCCTCGGCTTCAGCTTGCGACCCTTCTGTGATGAACAGCCGATAATAGTCCCGTGCACCGCTCTGCGCCCGGTACATGTCCGATATTCTCACGCCGGGTGGAAGGGCGACAGGAGGCCTGAAAGGGACGCTCAATCCTGCGACTGCGCGGAAAAGGTCTGGACGCATCAGCGCGCTGTACCAAGCGACCGGTGCACCCCAGTCGTGGCCAATAATCACCGCTTGCTCGCCTCCAATCGAATTGATGAGGCCGACCATATCACCAACGAGAGACGTAATCGCATAAGCGCCTACTTCGCGCGGTTGGGAGCTTCTGCCGTACCCACGCATGTCTGGGGCAACAACGCGATAGCCTGCCTTTGCTAAAGCTCTCAGCTGGTGTCGCCAGGAGTACCAGGATTCAGGCCACCCGTGGCAGAGCAATACAATCGGGCCTTCACCTATCTCCACGTAGTGTTGGCGTATGCCATTGGCGATTACCGTGTGGTGGCCGAACTGATCGTTCATGTCATGCGCGCTGGAGAGACGCTGCGTTGGCATTTATGTTTTGGTGTGAAGCACATGTTTTTCCTTTGATTATTTTCTACTACAGACGCTGAAATGTATGAAACGTCTCCAGAGCGGCGGTTGAGAGATAAACCCCAAGTCGGAAGTGAACGAAGTCTCGAAACGTTAGCTCACCAACCGGCGCATATTTTCCCGTGCTCCTGGTGTTGCAGCGCTGAGCCGAGCCAGAACGGCCATTTTTTCTTCATCGGAAGGGTCCAACTCGGAAAGGGCGTGCGCCGAAGCATTCAGGCGGCAGGCCGCAAGCCAGTCGCTCACCCCGTCTATTTCTCCCAAAGCCAGCTCATTGAGGGAGGTCGTCAGACGCCGGTCTACCCAATCGGCGACTGTATCAATCATAGGCGTGACGCCGGTCGCCCGACGCTTCACTTCTTCGTCTTGGACGGTGGCCTCCAAATGTGCAATCAACGCCGCGCTGAAGGTTGGTTGTGTCATGCGGATCATCTGCAGATTGATGCGGCCGGGAGAGAATACAGGGGCGCGATCATCGATATTGGCTGCCGCAGCACTCGCAGCGCAATCGATGACAAGCGTATCACTCGGTAACGCCACTTCCCCCTTTTCCAAGATGAGGCGACCTGGTTCAGCACGACGGACATGGCCCATTCGGACGACGTTTTCCACCCGTGAAAGCGCGGTAACTTCGGCTTCAGAGGTCACCGCCTGATGCATCATTTCCGGCCAATGGTCCTTATCAAGTCGCAACCAGAACCCCTCGGCTTCCATTTCTTTCGCAAAGGCATCGAGGTCTGGGACCTCGGCGAGAATTTCCATCTGGCGTGCAACAGCGCCGATCATGTCGTCGAAAAACTCGATACCGGGTTGAGATATGCGCCGATTGAGCAACCAAGAGTCACGGGGTCGTACCCAGGTTATAGAGCCCGGATCCACATTATGGTGTAAAAGCCAAAGGACTGTATCCATTGCTGTCTTGCCTCCACCGATCACCGCAAAATTTGAGTAGCGGGCAGCCTGACGAGGCAGATCGTTTGGTGCAATGCAGGCAAGATCGTCGGCCACTTCGAAACGGCGACGATAAGTGAGAGGGATCTCAGTGCCGAGGCGGCGGCCATCCACGATTGCCCTTGAAACCTCCGGCCGCTCTGTCTCACCAGTCATCAGGTTGACGATCACGCCACCGTCATCGCGCCACTCTGAGAGGGGCCGCCAGGTGACACGGCCAGACGGCAAGAAAACCTCATCCATCAGCGCATGGAAGTAGGCTAGGACTTCAATCCCTGACGCGAGCTCGAAAAATCCGGCGTTGGGGCCAAATTCATTGATCCTGTCGCGACCGAGTGGTCGCGACATAACGCCGTAGTAACGTGAAGGTTGGTGTAAACGAACAAATGGATAGGCATCGTTCCAATGCCCACCCGGCGCATCTCGCGTATCCACGATGGCAAAGGTTGCGTCGGTTTCGATCAACATGGTGTCTACGAAAGCCATGGCAGAGGCACCACAACCAATGACGAGGTAGTCTGTCTTCATGGTTCTGGCCCTCGACAAAGTGCAATCTGACTATGCCACTATGCAATAATTCCGTGAGATTGCCACTTTTATCCCAAATTCGACGCGGTCGCAGACATTCAAGATTGTTGGAGACAACTGGCTTCGCGTTAGCCTTCAGCATACGGCAGACTAAGTGTCTTCTTTGCGATGAAACTTGGAAGAGCTGTGGCCATCAGACTTCTATTGAATGCTTTATCTGTCGAACATCTGACCCATCCCAAAGTGCGAGATGTTTTTCTCAGGTGGATGGCCTGATCTGACTGGTCCGACTTGATTGTTAGTGCATGACTGGCCTCGGGTCCATCTGGACGATGGTTTCAGGAGCCGGTGGCCGATAGCCGAGAGCGCTGTGGGGCCGCTTAGTGTTGTAGTGTTTCCGCCAGCCTTCGATGATGATCTGAGCCTCCCTCAGCGAGTAGAAGAGCTCTCGGTTCAGCAGTTCATCGCGGAACCTGGCATTGAAGCTCTCCACATAGCCGTTCTCCCACGGGCTGCCCGGTTCGATGAAGGCCGTCCTGGCTCCCACGGCTTCGATCCATGCCCGGACGTCTTTGGC
>NZ_JBFNXX010000044.1:0-12123 GCF_040811725.1 Sulfitobacter sediminis | reverse complement strand
GGGCAGAAACCGTTCGACAATCAATTCAAACGAAATCCCCGGTCGACTTTTTCAACAGCATCTCCGCAACTCGGTCATAGCAGTGTTTTCGACAGACGTCCGGTCGTGGTAGAAGCTGCCGTTAAAGCTTGAGCAGTCAATAGGTCCTGACCCAAGGATATCTTGTCCCTTGGATTATGAGGTGGCAACCACAGGCATCCAAATCCTTTCCAAGGAATCCATAGGGGCCCCATGCACATCTGAAGACCTCCGAGGTGTCGCGTAAGCAGACACGTCTACTGGGTGTTACGCCTTTGATTGAAAGCGGGAAGGTCGCGATCCCAAAAGACGCCCCATGGCTCGCAACCTTCCAGCACGAGGTCAGCTTGTTTCCGAAAGGAAAACACGACGATCAGGTCGATAGCCTTTCCCAGTTCCTGATTTGGCTAGGCGAGCCAGTTGCAACAGCCATGTCTGGAACGGTTATTTGACTAGCACAGACGACTGAATGGCCGCTTGGGCGGGCCAAAGAAGCCATTGAAGTAGCACGCGGCGAATGGCTGCTTCGAGCCCGGACCGGTCGAAAGGAAACCACTCAATTTTCCCCCTCTCGAAGGAATGTTTCCGTGTCTCTTCTGAATGTGGCAGCCTTTTCCAGAAGCCACTCCTTGAAGTCCAACTGCAGACTTCCCATTGGCTGCTCCGACGCCCAAAGTAGTCTGTAAAGCCCATCCGTTTTGCAGCTCATCTTCGGTCCGAACGGTGCGATAAGGAGGCCGGAACGGATGGAATTGAACGCTTCAACCAATCCACAAAGTACTAGCCCTTGCCCAGCGATCGCCGACTGCAGTCCCGAACTCACTTTTGTGAAGTGCACACCGTGATCTAGATGTTCGCTAGCGAAGCCAAAAGCACGGCCCCATCCATCAAAGCCGACCCAGCTAGGATCGCTCGTCCTGTTGCCGATGTGAATGAGAGGCGTGTTTGCCAGCGATCGTACGGACGGATCAGAGACGTGCTTTTCAGCAAAGCCGGGCGAGCAGACCGGAAGAACATAATCTGCGAACAATATCGCCCCCTGCAGATGTTCCGCAGGCGGAGCCCCATAGCGAACAGCAAAGTCAAAGTTCTCCCTCACAAGATCGACGTCCCTATTGGACGCGTCCAACCGCAAGTCGACGGAAGCATGACGCTGATAGAACTCAGAGATCAGGGAAGTCAGCCAGTTTTCGACAAATGATGCAGGCAGAGTGACCGAAAGTCTTGAACTAGGATTTCGATTTTTCAACTCGGTCATTGCCGCTGCCAAGCCTGAGAAACTGCCGGTCAACTGGGCTTCAACACGAAGCAACTCCTCTTTCGGCTTTATGCCCAACGGAGTCCGGATGAACAGCTCCCTTCCAAGGTATTCTTCGAGCGTTCTAACGCGCTGTCCGACAGCCGCAGGCGTTACGCCAAGCTCTATTGCGGCTGCAGTGAAGCTTCCCAGGCGAAGGGTCGCTTCAAGCGCTCGCAGTCCATTCAGATGAGATACTACCATGAGGAAGCCATTAAAGTATTTGTTTAACGGCCCAAAGGATAATCTGGCGTGCAGACTTTCATTCCTTAACCCAAGGTGACCCTGAAACGCTGTGAGATCGAACGCGGCAAAGATAATCTATCTGAGGGGGCGAAAATGTACTTACTTCACTGGGAATATATGGCGGGATCGATCGTCGTGCATGCTCTGCTTCAAGATGCCAGAGCAGACTTTGACCTGCATTACGTCGATATGGGCGCCGGTGAGCACAAAGCCCCTGATTATCTCAGCATCAATCCGACTGGTCGTGTGCCAGCCCTCACTCTGCCGGGTGGATCGACCATTGGGGAAACCGGCGCAATAGTCACCCACTTATGCGAGGTCTTTGCCCAAGCCGGACTCTCGCCTCAGCCTGGAGATACGGACAGGTCGGAGTTCTTGTTTTGGCTGAATGTCATGACAACGATGGGATACCCCACCGTCGCTCGCTGGAACCACCCGGAAAGGTATGCCAAATCGGAGGCAGCTATTGCTGAGGTGGAAAGGAAAGCATCGGCTGACTTGGATGATTTCTTCGACATCATGGAAGAAGCGATCTCGGGGCCGAAGTCGTTCTTGAAAAGAGGCTTCTCAGCGCTGGATTACTATCTCTCCATGCTCACTGAGTGGTCTGCAAACAGACAAGCATTATTCGCGGCACATCCGAAGATCGAGGCCGTATACCTCTATGCGTCTCAACGCCCGGCTTACAGAGCGGCCATGAATAGACATGCCCTTCCCCAGGCAGCGGCGTAAGTCGATGCTGCAGTCGGTGTTTCATAGGTTACTTCAACGGTTGACCAGGCCGCCCATACCACCTTAGCCAGGCCGACGTTTTCATACCTTGGTTAGAAGCCTGAGCTTAACCCAATTTGCCGCCCGACTTTCCAACAGTTTATGGCGGTGCCTGGCGCGATAGAGCGCCTCAACAAAGAGGATAGTCATATGCCCAAATTCATTGTCGAAAGAAAAATTCCAGGGGCCGACAAACTGAGCGCTGAACAGCTTTGCGATATCGCGGCTAAGTCAAATGCAGTGGTTGATGGCCTAGGAGTTCCCTATGTCTGGCATCACACCTATGCCGCTGGGGACAAGCTGTACTGTGTGCATGAAGCTGAGAGCAAAGAAGACATCTATCGGCACGCCAAGGAGGGCGGCTTCCCGGCCGACATCGTTTCGGAAATCAAGAACACTTTTGGGCCAGAAACGGCGAAGAAAAACACATAGAGCACGGTTCGCGAAGCTGCCGATATCCGGATAAACAGGGTCAAACGCCGATGGCGGCTCAGTCCCGCATGTTAGACATCGAACGCAGTCGCAGCGAATGGTCCGTGCTGGCAAGAGCAGTCGTTGCAGCGCAAAAACGGACGTTGCCCCGGCGCGAGCCTATCATGATTGACTGGTTACGATGGGTTGCCGGTCATCCGACCATTTTTCTCGGATGTCTCAGAAGAGCCGAGAGCGGGCTTGATCCGCTATTAACGTTTGCAGCAGCAACCCCGACAACCCAAAACTCCAGCTGCGCCTTAGAAAGAAAGGCTGTCCTTCTCCGCGGCGGTAGCGATTTTTTTGCCCCGGATGCCTAAGTTGCGGTTGCGAGGTCAATGGGTGGCCCGCCCTGATAGCCTCTATCACTGGATTTTTGGGAACGTCTAAGAAACTCATGTTTTGTGCGAGTCAGAATGGACTTAATAGGCCAGAGCGCCATGGCTCATGGATGGCCCATAGTCCGCGAGACACCCCTACCGACCTCAAACACTTGGCAAAGGTCCCTCATTTCCAAGGCATGACGAGGTATTTCTCACCCGTTTTCATCGTGCGATAATCGATCACCGCTTCCTTGGTCAGCATCTCCTCGAGATCGACCCGCTTCTTATAATGGCTGGCAAAGGTCGTCGTCAGGTTTTCGAGCACACGCTGGCGCATCCGGCTCACGGTTTCCATTCCGGCCGATTGAAGGAAGGGAAACAGGAGCCAGCCTGACAGGGTCCAGCCAAAGCCGTAGCTGGGTGTCAGAATGGTCGGACCGACGTCCAGCCGTCCATAGATGAACATGCGCTTTGGCTGGTTGGAGCCATAGCGCGAATACTCGGTCATCTTACCAACCGCGACCTGTTCCATTGCCTTGAAAACACTGTCGACCGATTTTCCCCCGCCAATCGGATCGAAACCGTAGAAGGCATCGGTGTCGTCGATTGCGGACCCGAGTTGCTGCATGAAGTCATCGTCCGATGAATTAACGATATGGGTGGAGCCAAGCTTCTTTAGCAAGTCAGCCTGCTTCTCTTTCCGCACGATATTGACCAGCCCAATGCCATCTTCGTTGCAGATACGGGTTAGCATTTGGCCCAGGTTGGAGGCTCCGACGGTATGCAGGATCGCTTTTTGCCCGTCCATTTTTGCATTCTCAACGAACCCCAGCGCCGTCATGGGATTGACGAACGCGCTTGCCCCGTCCTCAGCCGAGTAATCGCCCAGCGGCAGGCACATGGCCGCGTCGGCGATGCAGTACTGGCTATAGGCGTTACCCGGTACACAGGCGACGCGCTGACCCATCAGCGACTTGGCAATGCCGCCGTCACCCGTTGCGACGACAACGCCCGCCCCTTCATTCCCGGCGGGAAGTTTCAGCCCGTGACGCGCCTTGGAGCCAGTATTGAACGGCTCGGGCATGGTGGCGACATATTTACCAGGCGAATAGTCGGCGTTTTCGAGATCGGCCGCACCGGCAAGGATTGCGAGGTCGGACGGATTGATCGGCGCCGCCTCCATTTTCACGAGTACCTGATTGCCGACAGGATCGGGAAAAGACACGTCCTCGATCGCGACTGTGAGTTTGCCATCGCTTTCTAGCGTAGTGAAAAGCTGTTTGCCGGTGGTACTCATGTCGATATCTCCAAGTTTCAGATTTCAGAATGAAAATGCGCTTTCAGGTCAGAGTCCCAGCGAGTTGGACCAGTAACACCTCGCCCCCGTGGCTCTTTGTCCAGCGCAGGAAGCGACGTAGCGGTAATCGCCGATACTGAGCACACCCGCTACCATTAGCGCAAGCAAGATGGTGGAATGGCTGCCATACCCGCTCAGATGACTTTGATGCAGAACGCAGCTAATGGCTAGAAGGAGCCCGAAGCGGCCGCCGCGTTTGTCATAACCAATATCTCCTTCCTATTCCGTAGCGCCCTCATCCAGCCTAAAGACCTCGACCGGCTCGCGGATGCCCTTGAGCGTGACCTCCCCTTTCGAGACGGAGGGGAAGTCGTCCTCTACGGCTATGGCAGCACGGGTGCTAAGAAGGATTTCGCCGTCCTCGGCCATTTCGCACAGGCGCGAGGCGACGTTGATCGCGGTGCCCGACGCGGTGTAGTCGGAGCGTCCCTCGTAGCCCACCATACCGACGGTGGCATAGCCCAGCGAGACGCCGACGCCGAACCCAAGTCTATGACCAAGGCGCTTCCATTGCTTAGACAGCTCAACCATCTTCGCGCGCATTGAGATAGCCAGCCGGACGGCATCACCCGCCGGGTCATCGCAGGGGATGGGATCGTTGAAGAGCACCATAATCCCGTCGCCCATGCGGTGGTCGACGCCCGCGCCATGCGCGTTGATCAGCTTGCCCATTTCCTCGTGATAGGTTTGCAGCACCTCGATGGTCTCCTCGGGTTCGGCGGTTTCGCAAAAGGCGGTAAAACCCCGGATGTCACAGAAGAGCACACCCAGTAGGGCGCGGTGGCTCGACAGCATCTTTTCTGAGCCGGAGGAAATGACCGTCTCTGCGACAGCAGTGGGTAAGAATCGCTTTAGCTTGCCAATGCGTTCGATTTCGCCGACTTGCTCCTCGACCTGCTTTTGGAGCGTATTATTAAGCGTCTGAACTTCTTCGGTCTTATCCCTTAGCGCGCGATACTGACGGACATTTTCGACTGCGATTAACGCCTTCTCAGCGAAAATTTCAAAAAGTTGGATATCTGTGTCTTTAAAGGTGCCGACAACGCGTCCAGCCAGACTCAGAACACCATGACATTCATCCCGCGTGAGCAATGGTACGTGAAGAAGACTTCTTGCTGTTCCTGGACTTGGGCCCAATTCATCTGCCTCAGTGTCTTCGATGTGGACGACAGACCGGGAGACTGCGGCTTGAACCATTGGATTCCCTATATCCTCTAGCTTCGGAGGATTTTGGAAGTGGAGCGCTACGAGCCACTCATCTTCGCCCTGATAGGCTGCAAGTTGCAGCTCTGATTTGTCTTCCGATACCAGAAAGAGACCTGCATGCAGGCTGTCACAAAGCCTTCGGGCGTGAGCAAGGATCGTATCGAAAACTGGAAGACTATCATCGCGCGAACGCGAGATCACCTGGAGGATTTCGCGCGAAGCAGCTTCACGCTCGCGCATGATTTTCAGCAGTGATTTATCGTTTTGCCAATCCCGATTAGATGACAAATGAACGTCTCCGGTCAGGAGCCAACTTGAGCATCTTGGTCACAAGACGTCAAAGGCTATCATCACTGAAGTCTTGCTTGGACCAGACAGCATCTTCCCGCCAGCGAAGAGAATCACGGCGTCAGGTCCATTGCAGTGACCACTCCGCTATAGGGTAATCCTGCCTCATCGTTCAGTAATCGTACGTCATCAGCCGATGTAGCCTCGAACAGACACATGCATCGGCCGTCCTGCGGTGCGAATGTTGAGCGGATATATCGGATGTCGGTCCCCGCGGCGCGCATTTCCTCTGCTTTAGAAATGGCGGCTTTCTGTGCACCGGCGAGATCTTCCATCGCGATACCTTTCAGGTCACGTTCCACCATGAATACCGGCATTTTTTCCTCCTGTGTTAGGGCCGATCGTGTTTAATACCTTATAACGAATAGCCCTCGAACAGCATAGAAAATGGTTATGGAATTATGACCTACAGCTATTGCAACTGTGGCTGCATGGGGCAGGCGGAGATGTAGAAAGGCGGGGTCATAGCTCTTGTGCAATTTCAATTATGACCACTGGCAGGATTGTCCGCATCTGAGACATCGATCGTGTCCGCAGCGAATGGCCGAAGTTAGAAAGAGCTGTCGTTGTGCGCAAAAGCGGACTTTGCCGCGCCGCGAGCTAGGCATGAATGACTGCTGACGGCGGCTTTGAGGTCATCCGATAGAAAGACTCGGATGTCTCAGAAGAGCCCCGAAACAGAATTGCCACGGCGTTTATTGGAGCCAGCCTTTCTTCCAAATGTACCATAAGAGTCCTCCGGCTGATGCGCTCATCAGGAGCAGCGCGAAGGGATAACCCAGATACCAGCCTAGCTCCGGCATATTCCACGGCGATGTCTCGCGATCGAAGTTCATGCCGTATACGCTTGCGATGAAGCTGAGCGGAATGAAGATGGTCGCCACGATGGTCAGAACTTTCATAACCTCATTCAGCTTCATGCTGACACTGGAAAGATGCACATCGATCAGTCCTGAAGCCATTTCGCGGTATGTTTCGACAATGTCCATCAGTTGTACGGTGTGATCGTAGCAGTCTCGGAGGAAGAGCCTAGTTTCCTTTGAAATGAGTGGATGTTCGTCACGGATGAGGCTGTTAAACAGTTCCCGATGTGGCCAAATCGCGCGGCGCAGGAGCAGAAGATCGCGCTTCAGATGGTGCAACTCGGTAATGTTGCTTGGCTTAGGTGAACTGATTACATGGTCCTCAAGGAGTTCAAGCGTGTCGCCGCTTTTCTCCAAGGCCGGAAAATAGCCGTCCACAATGGCGTCCAATAAAGCATAGGCGGTATAATCCGAACTTGCGGTGCGAATGCGACCGGTGCCCTTACGAATTCGATCGCGCACGTTTTCAAAGCAATCTCCCCGTTTCTCCTGGAACGTAACGACGTAGCCCTCGCCGATGAAGAACGCTACCTGCTCCGTATCGATCGACCCTTTCGCGTCCAGCATTAACGCCACCACGAACAGTTGATCGTCGTATTCCTCGACCTTGGGCCGCTGGTGCGTGTTGACAGCATCTTCCAGGGCCAGGCTGTGCAGACCGAAGATCTTGCCTAGTCCAGAGATTAGATCAGCATCTCCAAATTGTATGACGTCCACCCAAACAGTGGCAAAATCTTTCCGCATATCTTCGATATCGGCCAAGTCGGAGATTTGTCGTTCAGCAAGACTGTTCGGCCCGAAAGCCATGACATGTATGCTGGGCTTTCCCGCAGAGTCGGAAACGTCGAACTTGCCTGGAATTGAACCAGGCGGTGATCGTCGCTTGGCTTTTACGTGCTTTTTTTTCACTTTCACATTGCGCCTTTATACCCTGCGGCCACTTACTTCGATGTTAGGCCTTGAGAGCCTTTTGGAGCCGCTGGAAGCTTCAGGATTGGTTGTGAAACCTGTTTAAGAGATCACTCTAGCTTGCGAAACCGGCAATGGCACTAAGCTGTCGGCTTTGTCCCGCACTGCGGGCATAGACGTTGCTAAGAGCAAGGTCAGCTGTTTGAAGATGCGGTCATTGAGGCAGATAAGCGGACGTCGCCGCGCGGTCCCGTCGCGTCGAATGGCTTCTGAACGCGGCTTTGCAGACATCTGACAAAAGCGGTCAGATGTCTCGGAAGAGCCCAAAGCGGTCTTTGTTGGCGCATTGCTTGTACTTAATCTGAAAGTCCGGCGGCTTTCAGTTGCTCGGCAAGCCTTGCATTTGCAGACTGATCACCAGCGTAGCCCATACCACTGACAGCAACACTGATTGTCATAGTTGGGTACAATTCTGTGAGCCTTCGAACCGCTTCGGACGCGCTATCTGGCTTGTTGAGTGCGATGTTGCTGGCAACCTGGAATACTTGGCAGGCTGAATAACCCGGCGTCTTGGCAAGACAGTCGCTCGCGGCCTTTAGAGATGCATCGTATTCACCCTGTCCCCACAACGCGCGGCTCATCGCAGCATCATAGTAACTGGGTCTGATCGGGTTCAGCTCGAAAGCCTTCCGCGCTGTTTCGACCGCTTTGTCGAAATCGCCGATATTGGCATATGCACGGCCTAGAAACAGGATGTTGTCTGCATCTCCCGGCCCGAGCTCCACCGACCTTCTCGCGGCTTGAAGCGCTCCTTCAGTATCGCCAACCCAAGACCGAAGTATACCAAGTGCCTGAAATGCGGTCGCTAGCGTCGGGTCGATTTCAATGGCCTTCTCGATCTTCGCAATCGCCGACGACAGATCGGCTGGCCCGAGGTCCGAAGCCCAACCGAAGGCAATGGCTATCCCTTCAACCCAACCCAGGTAAAGCCAAGCCGGTGCGTAGTCTGGGTCCAGTTCGATCGCGCGAGAAAGATCTTGTCTCGCCAATTCCGAATCTACAGGGTTCAGACGATGCTTCCGCGCCACGCCACGCAAAGCGAGTTCATAGACGTCCAAGGTTTCCGGCGGCCGCCTCAGAATTTCGCCTTTTTCGATTTCGCGAACTTCGGAGAAAAGAGAACCGACAATCCGTTCGACGATGTCGTCCTGCGTATCAAATACGGTTTCCGCTGTGCTCTCATAGGCCTCAGCCCAAACATTCCTCCCACTTTTCCCGTCGACCAGCTGTGTCGTGATCCTGAGGTGATCGCCGCTGCGCCGGACACTGCCTGTGAGCAAGTAGTAAACGCCAAGTTCTCGCGCAATCTCAGCTGCGTCACGCGTTTTCTCTGCCACAGCAAAAGATGCTGACCGCGCCATCACTGTAAGCTCGGCATTACGCGCAAGCTGCGTAATGATGTCTTCGGACATGCCATCGGCGAGATAGCGATAGTCTTCATCATCTCGGAATGTTTCGAACGGCAGAACCGCGATTGAGGGCCGGTCGGGTAGCTGAAAATCCGCACGCCCCCCAAAAGAAGTGTCATCTTGATACCACCATATTCCAACGCCGGTGATCGCGATCAGGATCAGAACCGCGAACACCAAACCGATGCGGCGTGCCAGCTGTTGTCTGAGCAGGGGCGGTCGCTTCCTGGCTACGCCATCAGTTTGAAAACCGAAGACCCTTATGGGATCAGCGACATTCTTCAGCGTTTGCAGTCCAAGGTCGCGAAATTGGCCATTCACCTTTCCCTTGACCTGATCATGGGCACTTTGGGAAAGAAGTATCCCACCGGGCTCTGAGAGGCTTTCAATACGTGCTGCAATATTCACGCCGTCGCCATAAATGTCGTCGCCCTCAACGATCACATCGCCGATATTGATGCCGATGCGGAAATCGATGCGCTGCTGCTGCGCGGTCCCGGCATTGCGATTTTCCATCCCGCTCTGGATTCCAACTGCGCATTGCAGAGCGCTTACGGCACTTGGAAATTCGACCAGAAGACCGTCACCCATCAGCTTGACGATGCGCCCGCCATGTTCAGAAACCAGTGGAGCGATATGGTCCTCGATATGTGAACGCAGCGCGGTCAATACGCCCGTTTCGTTCGCACCCATCAAGCGCGTGTAGCCCACAACATCCGCCGCGAGAATTGCCGAAAGCCTACGTTCCATTCTCTCTTCCCTTGGGGACGAAGGCTAACTCACGCAGTCTGGTCATGCCAGAATGAAAGCAGTCGCTTTTCGTCGCTTTGCATTCCTGCACGCGGTAACTTGCTCCAAAGCAGGCAATTCGAGGACCGCTTCGTCCGCAGCTTAGACATCGGGGGTAGTTGCAGCGAATGCCTGGTGTCGGTAGTTGCGGTCGTTGAGATGCAAGACGCGACGTTTCCCCGGCGCTGTCCCACCCTGTGTGACCGCTTGAGGTAGTTTTCTGGACATCTGAGAAGAACACTCAGATGACGGCATCGAGCCCATTGTTGCCGTTAGCGATAGTTACCTTTAGCAACTTGGATTCGAGCTTTTCGGGATAGCCTGCCCTCTCAGAGGGGCTGTCTTTTTGCAGCGTGAGATCATGCTAAGTTCAGGCACTAGAATGGTCGGCTTTTCGTGTAAGCTGATAACAAAAGTCATCCCAGATCAAACATCTTGGGCGCATCAAACAGTGCTAGGTCACCGGGCACGTACACGAGGAAACCGCAATGGAACAAAGACTTTCAGCCATTCTGGCATCTGACATGGTTGGTTACTCTCGATTGATGGAAGCGGATGAATTGGGCGTTTTGTCGCGTCAAAAGAGATATCGAAAGGAACTAATTGATCCAGAGATCGCTCGTAACCGAGGGCAGATAGTAAAAACTACTGGTGATGGCCTGCTCGCAACATTTGCTTCTGTTCAGGACGCCGTACGCTGCGCCCTGGAAATCCAGAAAGAGATGGGACGGAAAGAGTTAGACTTAATAGAGGATCAGCGAATTCGATTCAGGGTGGGTATTAACATCGGTGACGTCATTTTCGACGAGGACGATATCTTTGGCGACGGTGTCAACGTTGCCGCAAGGTTAGAGGGTTTGGCAGAGCCTGGTGGCATCTGCGTTTCAGATATCGTTCATCAATCTGTTTTAGACAGGATCGATGAACCGTTTCGAGACATGGGCGGGCAGCGTGTGAAAAACATCACCCGTCCAATCCGGGTATGGCAATGGACGCCCAATGCCTTCCAGGAACGCAAGGTTCCGGAAATCTCCTACCAACAGCGCGTGAAATTCTGTAAGTCGGCGGATGGTGTCAACCTGGCCTGGGCCTCAACTGGAACTGGAATCCCGGTTCTCAAGGCTCCAAACTGGCTGAACCACATTGAATATGAGTGGACCAGCCCAGTCTGGGGAGAGTTCCTATCTGAGTTCTCCAAGATCTGCCATCTGGTTCGGTTCGATCAGCGCGGGAACGGGCTTTCTGACTGGGATGTTCAAGACATTTCCGAGGACAGGATGATCGATGACATGGTGGCAGTTGCTGACGCCGCTGGTTTGGACCGTTTTGGCCTGTTTGGCATAAGCCAAGGCTCAGCCTTCAGCGTACGATTTGCCGCCAGATACCCGGAAAGGGTCAAGTTTTTGATCCTGCTAGGAGGATATCTCCGTGGCAGAATGATGCGCGGTAATCCTGAAGCTGAACAGTTCTACGAGGCGTCCCGAGCAATGGTTTCAGCTGGTTGGGGGTCGCCAAATCCTGTTTACCGACAATTCTTTACATCCAGCTACATGCCAGACGCCACTCCGGAAGAATGCGCCAGCTTCGATGAAATGCAACGCATTTCTGCGAGCCCCGAAACCGCGTTGAGGATCATGGCTATGAACGCTTACGTCGACGCGCGTGACGACGCGCACAAGCTAAACGTCCCAACCCTGGTTTTGCACGTGCAAGGGGATATGGCTGCACCCATCAGTGAGGGCCGCGAAACAGCGCGGGAGATACCGACTGCAGAATTCGTGGAGCTTCCCGGTTCAAACCATTGTATGGTCCGTGGTCATGCGGGCTTTGATGAATTCTTTCATGAAGTTAGCCCATTTCTGGCACAACAAATCGACTGACCGCTTCTTACTGAGACATCGGGTAGGGGCGCCTGCAAGGGCCGCATTGTCCGGATGCTGTTGAAAAAGTCGACCGGGGATTTCGTTTGAATTGATGGCCGAACGGTTTCTGCCCGGCTCTTCACACCGGAATTTGTCTGAGCTTGGCAAGTTTGCGGAGGTTCTGGACTGTTGCT
>NZ_JBFNXX010000043.1:0-12209 GCF_040811725.1 Sulfitobacter sediminis | reverse complement strand
CATACCTGTTACTGAGGTCGTAGGCTAAATCCGTCCGGGGAAAGGGGAAGTGCCGTCACGCTCCGATTTGTGCAACAAAGCCGCGTAACGATCAAAAAAGTTGTGGCGAGAGCCTTTGGAAGTTCAGGATCCATAAGGTGAGTTACTCACAATATTTCTATTCATGTACCTTCTCGACGCAACAGTCGGCACGCTAGTGCCAGAATGACCAGGTTCAGCGCCGGCGCGAGTATCGCAAGCCACGGCTTGAAGGCATCTGCCACGCCATCAAGCCAGAGTACCCAAGGTAGCCCGAGTGGCATGAGAAACACGCCTGCCAACGGATCTCGCTCCTGACCGAAAAGCCCGAAAGTTCCGATCAGGAGCAACGTCAGGGCCACGAGGTAAAGCACCCCGACGATCCGAATGACCCATTTGCAGGCAGTGGCCATGCGGTGACTAGCAGTCTTCGGCCGGAACCATAACCACGCTTGAGTAGACGCCATTTGAGGTCGTAATCTCTGCACAAGCTCCGGTTTCGCGGTTGAACCAATATGTCGTTAGACCCTGACTGCGAATCGCATCGTAGCCCAAGGCCCGCAAACCACCCTCGGCCTGACCGGCGCGTGCACCCTGGAAGGATGTCACGTCAGTAGCGCTACCGACAGCCGGCATTCCCTGACCCGATGACGAGGAGCCTGTGTCCTCGACACAGGCAGCAAGTGAAAGCAAGCTGGCCCCAAGAATAGTAGCTTTATACGTGTGTCTCATGGTCTTTCTTTCCTTCTTCCTAGTTTGGAGTAAACGCAGATTGCGTCTACCTGATGCCGAAGATGACATTGAACGAGGCTTGTCTGCCGCCGCTGTTCATCACTTCGATACTGTGCTCACCGGACTGCCAAAGCTGCCCGCGATATTCCTTCGAAGGCCCTCCGCGATCCAGAAGCGAACCGTCCGGATTGAAGAGACGCCAAGACAGGCTTCCGCTTTGGGCGGCGAGGCGGAAATACAGGTTCTGACCATTTTGCGCACCAAGGATGTAAGTGACGGAACTTCCGGGGCCGAGTTGGTCCCTGATCTCTGTGCCGGTCGTTCCGGAGGCGAACCGAACGCGTTCGACCCGCGACATGCTTGGCAACTGGGTGGCCTGTCCGCTTTGCCCCGTGAGGAAACGGGCATTGACCCAGCCGCGTTCGCGCATGTCGGTCATCATCTCGATCTGACACCAGCGCGCTTGGCCTTGGCTTTGGCAGCCAAGCCGACGCACCTGAGATCCGTTGCTCAAGGCCCCGACGACTCGATGTCTGGTTCCCGGGCCGGCACGCACATTAAGCACATCGTTTGCAGCGACGCCCGTCACCCTGACTATGGGCCCGGATGCGGGCGGTGGCGCTGAACCGGCAATAGTCAGATAGCGCCCTGCAACCCAGCCACGCTCGCGCATATCCGTCATCATCTCGATCTCGCACCAGCGCGTGTTGCTCTGCATCTGACAACCGAGATTGCGGACCGAGGTGCCATTCGAAAGCGCACCGATGATCCTGTTACTTGTGCCGGGGCCGCTCCGCATGTTCAAAGTATCGCCGTCCCGCAGGCTGGTAACCTGAACAACGCTCCCCTCACCAGCAGGTCCATAGCCCGGCAGGAAGGAATTTCTCACCTGCCCCTCCGCGAAGAACTCGACCATGCTCCGCCCCTCACGCTCATAGGAGCAGGCGAAGTCTTCGAAATCTGTCTCAAGAAATATCCGGCCATTGATCGCGTGCGATCCGTCAACCCGTTGCCCATTATACCGCATATCTGTGCGCGCATTGAAATCGCGGAAATAATTCTGCGCGACAGCTGAACACTCGTTCACCATTAAGTCACGCGATTGAGCATTGGCCATGACGCTTGAAACGGCCAGCACAGCAGCAACCACAGGGAACATGATGGGCAAGAGTTTTGTCATTCTCACTCGGCTGGCCCTCTTATTTCGCGGCCTTGCGGATAAGCCGCACGATCAGGATTAGAAGAACTGAACCGATCAAAGCCGCGATAAAGCTGCCGATGGTGCCCCCAAGAGACATGCCAAGCAGTGGGAGCAGATACCCCGCTAGTATCGCCCCGCCAATACCCGCGGCGATATTACCCAGCAAGCCAGAGCCATGCCCTTTCACGATCAAGCCTGCCAACCATCCGATCACAGCCCCGAACACGGCAAGGATCAGAAGTCCGACAAGACCTCCGAGTGCGGAACCGACCGCCTGGGCAGTATTATCCTGAGCAATCGCCGAGACAGGCACAGTCACAACGGCAAACGTGCCAAGCAAAAAGAAGGCGCGAACGGAATTGGGCAAAATAGTCTTAGTGCGGTCCATGTCAGACCTTTCGATCAGAAGGTTTTGGAAACGGCTAGGGAAAGCCCCCTTGATCAGTGAAGCGCCGAAACCTCCCGGCGCTTCATTATTATGATGTTCAGGCGACACCTTCGTCGCCCATGAACATCACGGACGGGTTGCTGCCGTCCGCCGTAACAAGGCAGCGCCAAGGCGCGCCGTTCGCCCCGACGCGCATGTAGACGGCGTGTGCGGCTTCGGAGGATTCGGAACCAACGACGCGGACGCCGCCCATGGTCATTCTTGAAAGCTCGGCCTGACAGGCGCTTGTCGCGGCGCTGCTTGCCGTAAAGCTGCCTTCGATGAAGGTGGGCGCGCCTGCAGCAGGCGCCATCTGGCCAACGGATGAGTTCCCCGTCGTTTCGACGCACGCCGAGGCTATGGCAAGCGCACCAAACATCATTATCATTTTGAGAAGTTGGGTCATTTCAAACGTCTCCCCTTTTTGAGAACTGCGATTTGCACGTCGATCTCACTGGATGCCGAAAATGACGTTATAGGACTGGGCACCGTTGGCGGTATTATGAACTTCAATGACATGGTCCCCGGACTGCCAAAGCTGGCCGCGATATTCGAGGTCCGCTCCGACCTCGTCCAGCAGCACCGAGCCATCGGGGTTGTAGATGGCGTAGGTCATGCCCGGCCCGTTCGCGGCGAGGCGGAAATAGAAGTTTTGGCCATTGGACGCCCCTAGGATATAGCGGCGCGACTCTTGTGGGTTCAGACTGTCAGTGAATTCAGTACCGTTCTGGCCGCGCGGAAAACGAACCCGCTCGCTCGTATGGCCTGTCGTGTTCCCGCCCTGCATGACCGGTATGGACCGTGCCGCACGCACTGGACCGCTCGACTCAACCAGAAACTCCGCTGCGGCCCAGCCCGACGCGTCGCCATCGGCAATATGGCACCATATGCGCCCTTCCGATTGGCGGCAGCCAAGGTTTTCGACAACCGTGCCGCGAGGCAGTTTGGCGACGGTCTGCGAAGCGGTCGTCGGCTGAGAATGGACTAGAAGGCGGCTGTCCACATTTACCTCAAAATGGTCCGGTCCGTCGGCGCCGGCAGTCGTGTCATAGGAGGGTGTTGTGGTACCGGTCGCCAGTATCGTGCAGTATCCGCCCGCGCTGCCGCGCGGCTCCGCCTTGACAAGCAGATCGCTGCCGTCCGGCTCTGCGCTGATTGGAAAGTTAATGCCTCCGGCTCTTGCTTCGAAATAGTTCGGATTAAACATCCGAACTTCCGCCTGCGTGCCGTTCACGCGTACAATCCCGGCCGGATCCCAGGTCACGTTGATCCCGTTCGGACACTGCGCCGAGAAGGGCGGGATCTCGGCCTTGGCCGGAGACACGATGGCAATTGTGCCGTAAATTGCAGCGGCCAGAACGATGGCATTCTTCATAATCAAGGTTCCCTGTGTTTATCAATTATCGAGGTCAACCGCCGAAGATGACAGCATCTACTATCTCGTAGCGTTCGTTATCCACGCGTATCAGTGTCAAATCCCTCTCGCGCACTGCGGAGCTTTCGAATCCGCCACCCGCCTGACTGGTGTCGGAGCCTATGAAGGCACCATCTGTAAAGAACAGAATTCGGGAGACACCATCAGGCTTGGCAACCACAACCGTCGCGGTGCCGCCTTGATCGCGCGCGACACCCATACCGCAGGTGCCCATTGGCGTACCCTCGCCCACAGCGCAGGGAACAGGTCCCACGGCATCAAACACGCGCTGAGCAGCCCGAAGGATGGAGTCAGATCGCTCCAGATAGGTGCGCTGGCTCCAGCCCGAGAAACTCCCATCCAGCGGCTCAACGCGGCACCAGTCAGATTCACACCCCAGGTTGCGAAGTACCTGACCGGAGAAAGCTCCGCCGACGACGTCCGAACTCGTGTCCGGCTGTGCATTAATCGGCAGATCTTCCGACAGACCGAATGGGTTCAAATATGGTGGGCTACCCGCTGGTGGACCGACGCCCGCATGTGTTTCAGGAAGCTCGGGCAGACCCGCACCCCAACCGGTCCTGCGCACGAGTTCAACGGTGGTTTCGCCGTTCGACAGAGTGAGGACGTCGCTTATTGGATTGAACGCAACGGACATACGGCCGCCCAAAAGGTCGCCAAACCCGTCCTCTTGCGCGGCAAGCCTATTGCCTGGACAAGCCATTTTCGTCATTGCGACCGGTCCTTCGACTACGATTGCGCCGTCTTCAAAAACCGCCTTGCCCTGAAAACTATTGCAGCCTGTAGTGCCGGAGAACGAGCCATCGAATGCAACCTGGAAGGTGGCAGGCCCAACAGAGGCTTCGCCATTCAGCGCCATGACCTGCCATTCAGCTGCCCAAACACCGCTGATCGGCAGGATGACTAGCCAAGCCAATCCCACAAAGGCGATACGTCCTACACGAGAGAGCCCGTAGCTGAACTTTGACTTACAAGTCATACTCGACTGCAACCGCTGCCTCTTCATTGAAATTACGCTGCAAAGGTGCGTTCGCCGCCGCCAGAGCCCGACGAACCTATAAAGCTGGCAACTTCACCTTTCTAAGAGTTAGCTGAATCGGAACGGCGGCGAAGGGCGAAAATATGCGTTTGGGCGCTAAGTACCGAAGTCGCTCACGCGGCCTTGTGTCGAGAGCCGTATTGCTGAAGGTTTAAGCCTCAATTCTGAGCGCACTTTGCACGTGCATGAAATTCGGCCCTCGCAGCAAGGTCACCGCTTTGCTTACGTCGTCTGTTCTTACTGCTTCAATAAGTTCAAAACCGTTGTAGCCATTTTGAGGAAGATTGAAGTAACGCGCGACGTAATTCAAAACCCCCCAAAGCTGTCCGTTCTCGAAGATGGGCTCATAAATCGTCGTGTGGCCACGTCCATTATAGTTGCGAACGAACCTGTATAACAAAGCTTCCCCCGAAAGCAGCCCCGAATGCTCTAGTGTTATTTTCAGTTGCTCCTCGATTGCAGGATTGCCGAAGCGTGATGCATAAGCATCAAGGCTTCGACCAATCATGGCGTCAGGATCAAGGCCGCGATCGAGAAAGTGCTTCTTGCCTTTGGCGGATATCTCGACCAGTTTGAGTTTACTGTCGAGAAGCGAAGTGGGAAAGTAATCCTGGCGTAGGAAAGCTAGGCTTCGTAGCATGGCTCGGCGGCTTTCATCGCGCAGCAACAGATCATTCAGCGCGGCCCACCGCCTGGGGCGCGGACTCTCAACGCCTCGCTCCCAGCGGCTAACGGTGCCCTGGTCAACATGCAATTGCTCGGCAAGCTGCTGTTGTGTCATACCCAGCCGCCGCCGGAGTTCTCTGATCAACGCGCCGTTGATTGGACATCCCTTTCCGTTGGCCTGCTAATTGCACTTTGTACCTAGTGACGATCAGTCGGCAAGCAAGGCAGGACGAAACGTCCCTTGTAAATTGTTTTCGCGACATAGTCAGGCCTTGCGGTGGGTGGCCGGGTCAGAGAAATGCTGAGGCGTTAACGCTGCGCGCATAAAATTGGCGGTGTCGGCTATCATGTGTATGCATAGGTCTGCGCCTCTGGCTGGAAGTTGCAATGCAGCGTCGCAGAAAAAGGTGTTTTTTGACGAACGTCTGGATGTCTGTTTCACCTCTGCTGAAAATTCGCTCTCGCACTCACGGAGAACTTCCGCGTTCCGCCCTTCGCGAAGGATTCTTTACAGATCATGAACGTCGTAGAAGGGCTCGTTTGGGTCATCCGAGTCTTTTCATCAGATGACCGGAAAGCTCCCGTCAGCGGCCACTGATGACTGGCTCGCGCGCTGCAACGTCCGCTTCCGCGCTGCAACGACCGCTTTTGCCAACACCGGCCACTCGTTTTGACTGCATCCGATGTCTCAGAAGCGGACAAAACCGTCATTTGCCGCAGCCTCATAACTGCAGCTTCCTTGGTTGTTCGCTGGGCGGAAGCACCAATTCATTCAGAATATTTGATCGTGCGACTTCCGTCAGCAACACCATCCTGTAAAGTATTGAACAACAAACTCCGATTGGTGGCAGCATATTTCCGCCTGCTTTCTTGCTCGATTTTTGTCTGCGCGCGGTGGGCTTAAAGTTCGGCAATCGTAACCTATTCTGACAGTCCCGCCGCCCCCCTTGAACGTAAGTCCATAACGCAAGGCTCCTGTTCACCGGTTGCCTGTGATGAGTTTCCCATATTCCTCGTCCCCGCGCGGTACAGGCTTTCCACTTTTGCACAGCGGTCGTCAGTTTTGATTTTTCATTTCATAACGAGTACTCTCATAAGGTTGGCTGTTTCGATGCGTTCGAGGGAGCGATGACCGAGCAGATTTCCGAATTCCTCTTGGCACTGGACTTGTCGCAGCATGTCCCGGCGTTTGTCGAGAACGATGTCGAAATGGATTTGCTGCCATCCTTGAGCGATGCGGACTTACGCGATCTTGGTGTAGACAAGCTTGGTCACCGCAAGCGGATTCTGGCTGCAGCGGCGGCGCTGGGGAGCACAGAGGGACCAGCAGACGGAACGTCCGCACGCGCGCAGAGGCGGCTACTAACGCTCATGTTTGCCGATCTTGTCGGATCGACCGCGCTGTCGACGCGCCTGAGCCTAGAGGCCTATCGCGAGACGATCCGGGACTTTCAGGATACGGTCAGCGAGGGGGTGGAGAGCTACGGCGGGTTCGTGGCGAAGTTTCTCGGTGACGGTGTGCTCGCCTACTTCGGCTATCCGCAAAGTCACGAGGATGACGCTGAACGCGCCATCCAAGCCGGGTTGGCTCTGGTCAAGCAGATCGGCGAATTCACTGCGCCCAATGGTGCGGGTCGGCTGGAGCTGCGCGTAGGGATCGAGACAGGCCTCGCCGTTGTAGGTGAGATCGTCGGACGAGGGGCCGCGCAGGAATATTCCGCGCTGGGATCGACACCAAACCTCGCGGCACGGCTGCAGACGGTCGCGGACCCGGGCGCCGTCGTCGTCGGGCCAGCGTGCCGCAGGCTGTCGGACGGCGCTGCCGAGTTTGAAACACTGGGGCCGCACGTCTTCAAAGGATTTGACGATCCGGTACCGGTTTGGCGCGTGGTGCGGTTCTCGGGATCATATGACCGCCTCGAGCGTCGGCAGGGTGATCTGGCGCCCCTGGTCGGGCGGGAGCATGAGATTGGCGCTTTGGAAGCGGCGCTGTCCCGCACCCGCCTTGGCGCTCTGGGGACGACCCATGTGATCGGGGAACCCGGCATCGGCAAGTCTCGCCTGCTGCGCGAGTTCATCAAGCGGCAGGGCGAAGCGTTTACGCTGCTGATCGGCCAATGTAGCCCGCATGCCGAGACGACAGCGTTCCACCTGTTCATCGACCTTTTGAGGCGCTTTCGTGATACAGTGGTAGCTGAGGGCGGCTCTCTGGAAGACCGGCTGGTCGAGGCGGGACTGGACCGAGACCGCCACATTCCCTATCTGCGCCGGCTGGTCGAACCGCACGCTTCGATACCGGGCGTCGATCCCGACCTGATCGGTTCGCGGACCCGCGAGGCGCTGTCCGAGTTCATGATGATGCAGGGGCGTCTTAAGCCCACGGTTCTCTACCTAAACGACCTGCACTGGATCGACGAACGCTCGAGCAATGTTCTGGATGCCTTAGTGCGTGACCCCAAAAGGCGCGGTGTATTGATCGTCGCGACGTTTCGCCCCGAGTTTTCCGCGCCTTGGGCGGATGCGCCCGGCGTCGAGGAATTGGTTCTCGAACCCTTGTCGACATCTGAAGCGGTACAGCTCTTCCGCGAGCATCTGACAGATCGGGGTACGCTCGCCGACATGATGCCCTTTATTGAGCGCGCCGGCGGCAATCCACTGTTCCTTGAGGAGATTGCCCGTCACTTCACCCATGAGCCGTCGGAAGGGCCAGTACTAGACAGTTCGGGCATTCCCGAAACCCTCGCTGGGCTGCTGATGCAACGCGTTGACAGGCTCTCGCCGGAGGCGCGCAGATTGGTAGAGCGGGCGTCGGTCATCGGGCGTGAGTTCGACACGCGCCTCCTCGGCGCCGGGGGTGTGCGGCACTTGGCAGAGTTGGATCAGAGCGGCATCGTGCAGGCCCTGCCTGAGCAGCCAGACCGTTTCAAGTTTCAACATGCTCTGGTTCAGCAGGTCATCTACGAGAGCCTACTGTCCGAGGATCGCCGCAGCCTGCACGGAGATGTAGCGCGGTGTCTGGAGGACCTTCATGCCGGACAGGAAGTCGAAGTCGCGGAGTTTCTGGCGCAGCATTCCGAGGCCGCCGGGAACGCGATTGCGACAGCGAGATATGCACTCATGGCAGGGAACAAGGCGCTGGACCTTTTTGCGCTGCGCGACGCGCAGGAATGGTTTCAGAAATGCATTGACCTGACGGGCCCTGCCGGCGAGGTCGACGACATTCTGCTGCTGGCACGTGCGGTCGTAAACCAGACCCAGATCTTGTGCTGGAACGGCGACTTTCCGGCGATGACGGAACTGGCTCGAAGTCATCTCGCGCGGGTCCAGACGCTTGGCGAGATTGAGGAGGTCTCACGGCTACTGACCTGGATCGGCGAAGGGTACATGCACGCCACGCGCTACGCGGATGCGAAGCAGGCCTTTGATCGCGCCCAGACCATTGGCGAGGCGTTGGGCGACGAGAGCAGCGTCGGCTACGCCAAGGGGTTGAGACTTTGGCTAGATTCGATCGTGGGCGAAGGAGAGACCTTTGACGCGCTGCCGTCGCGCAGCAAGTCGGTCGAGGTGCTGGGCAGGCATCTGGGGGACCGCTACCTGTTCACGCTGTCGCATTATACCCGGTGGGCGCACGCAACGCAGGTGGGACAGGTCGGCGTCGCGGCAGAGGAGGCATCGTACCTTCAGGCGATGGGCTCGCGGGACAACTATCCGCCGGCCGAATGCTGGGGTGCTTGCCTGTTGGCGCTCAGTCAGGCGGAAGCGGGAAATCTCAAAGATGCGTTTGCGGCGGCCGAGCATGGTGTTGCTTCGGCGGCCAGCGGCTTCGACCGGTTGATGGCCGACCTCGCTCTGGGGATGGTCCTTGTCGCGGCCGACGACCCGTCGCCGGGGCTGGCGCGCCTCTCAAATGCTCCGTGGCGGACGGAGCGGATTGGGGCCTTCTATTTCGCCTATGCCGGGGACGCCGCATATGGGCGCGGCCTCGTGCGCGGCGGACAGCTCGAAGAAGGAACTGCGTGGTTGCGGGAGGGCATGCGCTGGTTTGATACTTTGGGGAACCGGAGGGGGAAGTGCCTCTCGATGCTCGGCTTACTGGAAGCCGCCGCCAAGACCGGAGATGCCACGCAGGCGCGGCTCTGGTTCGAGCGGACCACGAACGAGGCGGCGCGCGCCGGAATGCGCGGGGTGCAGGCCGAAGCCCACCTGATCGTGGCGGACGTGTACGAGCGGATCGGGGATCTTGACGTCGCGATGGCCGAGAATTCGGCAGCGAAGGTGCTTGTCCAACCACTGGGCTGGCTCGCGCTCGAGCAGCGGCTCAACGCGCAGGCGCGGCGGCTGGCGACCAAAAAGCGTTATTAGGGCGCGCCGCCGGGCCACCTGCCGTCAGCTGCACTGCCTCACACGTTCCATCAGACGGGGCGCTGAACGTCATGGCTCCTGCGAAACGCGAGAGCGCTTTCCTAGAAGGCGCCCTTCCACTGTTCGGTATCCACGAACCACCGCTCCTCGACGATCTTGTCATCCGAATTGAAGCGAAACAGAACTGCGCATTGCGAGCCGTTGGGCAGTTTCGCGGCCGTAAACCGGAGCACCGTAACAACTTCGTTCTCTCCGGTGCAGTGGGTCATCGATGTGATGTCAAAACCGGGCGGCAGCGCGTCTCCCACACCGTCGAGCGCGGACCGAAAAGCCGCGCGCCCCTCCAAAACGTCATCCTGTCCTGGCAGGACGAAGATCATGTCTTCGGCATAATCAGCAGCGAGCTTGTCCAACTCGCCAGCTGCAAGCGCCGCCCAACCATTTCGAACGATGTCGGTATGTTTCGTGTCGGTCATGACATTTCCCCCAAAATACTTAGGAATGATACCACAGGTCGGAGCGCGGTTACAGTTTATCGGGGCTGCTGTTTCGCAGCACTCGTAAGTCGAGCGGGGACGTGATTGAATTTCTCATCGCGCTTCAAACTTGAGGGGCCGCAGACGCAGACAGTGGATTTAGGTTTAGTCCGCTTCGGGCTCCTTTGGGTCATCCGACTCTTTTCATCAGATGACCGGAAAGCTGCTATCAGCGGCCACTCATGTCTGGCTCGCGGCGCGAAAAAGTCCGCTTTTGCGCCGCAATGCCCGCTCTTGCCAACACCAGCCAGTCGTTTTGACTGCGTCCGATGTCTCAGAAGCGGACAAAGTCGACGCTGGCCCGTGCCCCCAAAAATCAAAGCTCGACCATTGGATCAAGTTTCCGAGCTAGAGAGAATAAAGCCGTCGACACTGACATGCTGTGAGAAAAGTCTGCCGACTTGAACGCTGCGATTTGTACTAGGGAGTCGCACTTGACATGGCTATCCTAAACCTACGGAAGCAGAAGGACAGTGCATTCTTGGTGCAGAGCCCGGCATATTTTGACTCTAGGCTGGCGGGGGAAGTGTCGCGTGCTCGTGCTATTGCAGGTGTTGGCTTCCCGCTGGGGTTAGGATTTCACGTCTTTGCCACAGCTACGTTTCTGTACCTTGGAGCCATGCCGCTAGTTTATTTCAACATTTTCAGCGTGCTGGCTTTCAGCCTGGCTAGTTACCTCATTATTTGGAAAGATAGACTTAAATTCGCTTACGTTCTCGCTGCATTTTTTGAAATGCCGTTGCATGCAGCTTTGGCAACGTTGACGTTTGGGCTTGAGTCCCTTTTCTTAATTTGGCTTTTCATTCCCGCACTCATCGTCTTTTGGCTTCCTTTCACTTGGCGCGCGCGGATCGTCTTTTCAGTAGCGACTGCCCTGTTCTTGGTTCTGATTGCAGTGCTTGGGGCAGTCACTGCGCCATGGCACCAAATACCTTTGGGTTGGATGACGTTCTTTGTTATCTTCAATGCCCTTGGGGCCATAAGCACGCTTGGTGTTCTGTTTGCGCTGAACCATCGGATCACCACCAAGGCTGAAGCCGCTTTAGAGAAAGAATATGCCCGGTCCGAGTCGCTGCTTTACAACTTGCTTCCAGAAGACATCGCAGCAAGATTAAAGGTCGAACCCGACCAGACTATCGCAGACAGCCTGCCAAAGGTGGCCATCCTGTTTGCGGATATTGTGGACTTCACACCCCGTGCTGCAACGCTTCTGCCGGAAGAGATTGTTGGGTTCCTAAACAAGATTTTCCGCGCTTTCGATGAACTGGCTGAGAAACACGGCTTGGAGAAAATCAAGACTATCGGAGACGCGTACATGGTTGCTGCTGGCATGCCCAACCCATGCGGCGACCCCGTGCATCGGGTTGCTGAGATGGCTTTGGACATGCAGCAGACTGTGGAGAAGATGGCTCCTGAGTTTCCTGAGGGGCTGCAAGTCCGCATCGGGCTTCATGCCGGGCCTGCGGTGGCGGGTGTCATTGGGAACCGGAAGCTGTTTTATGATGTCTGGGGAGAGACAGTGAACACAGCATCCCGTATGGAGAGCCATGGAGAGCCAGGGCGTATTCAGGTCACCACTGCCGCCAAAGAAGAGCTAGAGGACGCCTATGAATTCGAACCACGCGGTGCGGTTGAGGTGAAGGGGATTGGGGCCGTCGAGACTTGGTGGTTGGCCGGTGCAAAGGCTTAAGGAAGACCAACATGCATGTCTGCTCAGGGCTCTTCTGAGACATCTGAGCGTTTCGGTCAGATGTCCGCAAAGCCGCACTTAGAAACCATTCGAGACGACCGAA
>NZ_JBFNXX010000042.1:0-14687 GCF_040811725.1 Sulfitobacter sediminis | reverse complement strand
GACGACATCATCATGCAGTACCTGGAATTACATTCCGCCAAATGATGCCACCGGCCTCAGCCGGTGTGTCATTCACTTACGGCGTTGCGCAGGCAGCGCCGTTTTTCATTGTGCTTTGGCGATAACTTGCCAGAGGCGCTCAAGCTCGGACATGGCTTCTTCGTAGCTGCGGCCGATGCCATCGACGTGCATCAGGTGCACGCTTTCAGTTTCCGCGTCGAGAATGTTCCCGCTGACGAGAATTTGGGCGGTGGGCAGGTGAACGCGCAAGGCGAGGACAAGCCGCGCAAGGTTGGGCACGGCGTGTTTGCCCCCGGCGGACAGTCCGATAAGGAGGGGCTCGGCGCCGATGATGCGGTCAAGCACTTCCTCGTGTTCCGAAGAGAGCTCAAGCTCGATCTCCCATCCATCATTCCGGGCCAGATCGGCGGCCATTTTGAGGCCGAGTGTATGATCGTCCCCCGGAACGACGGCAAAGAACGCAGATCTGCGCCCCGGGGTGCGATGCGGGGTGATCCGCTTTCTCAGTGAACGCATGATCGCGTAGATGCGGCCGGTGCCCACCGTCACATCGGCAAAGGTGATCCTGTCGGATTTCCAGCGCTCACCCAATTCCAGAGCGGCAGGCGCCAGATATTCAAGATAAAGCGCGTTCACATCCCGGCCGTCGGCATAGAGGCGCTGGATCAGCGACGCTGCCGCTTTGGGCTCCGGGCCGATCAGCGCGTTGCTCAGGCGAAGGATCTCTTCGTTCCGGACTTCCGGGGAGGCCAGCTGCCTGGCCAGACCTTCAAGGACTTCCCGCGCCAGAGAGACCACGATTTCTTCTGGCAGCTGCTTTTGCAGGCGGTTCAGATCGCTATAAGACCGGTGGTAAAGGTCCACGCGGACCAGATCACTCTCGTCTTCAGGTGGTGACATCGGCATCCAGGCGCTTTTTTACGTCGTATGATTAGGTTGAGTTCTCGGGTGTTCGCAGAGAATTACATATCACACTGCGCGGCATTTACAACTTTTCCGCGACGCAAGCCTTTGTTTTCAAAAGCTTATCTGTAATTCCAGATTTACAACAAAGTGTAGTGAGAAGTGTACAGGTCGGATTTGCCATTCTTGCTCAGCGGGTTGCTCGATCCTGTGATATAAATGGACCCGGCGTTGGTCCCGCTTGGGGCTTGTCCCCAAAGTCGAAAAGACCAACCCTGTGACGGGTCAGGCGCAGGAGACTTGTTCGATGCACAAGGTTGGAATCAGGCCCGAGATTGTCGACCGTGTCATGGCGCGGCGCGGTCGACTGCATATTTTTAACCGGATCGAGGCAGGCCGGACCGCAAGCGTGGTCATCGACATGCAAGGTACCTTCTGCGCGCCGGGCGGACCGGCGGAAGTGCCGCTGTCGCGCGGTATCATTGAACCGATCAACCGCCTGAACCGGGCGCTGCGCGGGGCGGGCGGTCAGGTGATCTGGGTCAACCATGCGAATGCCAGCACACCACGCGGCAGCGACTGGGCGTGCTTTTTTGACAATTTCGTCGCTGCCGACGTCCGGGCGCGGACGATCGAGAGCCTTGCGCCCGGAGGGCCGGGTCAGGAGGTCTGGGAAGGTCTTGAGGTGACCCCGGAAGATACGCGCATCCTGAAGAATCGCTATTCGGCGCTGATACCGGGATCGTCCCCGCTCGAGCGCGTGCTGAGATCCCAGGGTATCGACACATTACTCATCTCCGGAACCAAGACCAACGTCTGCTGCGAATCCACCGCACGCGATGCGATGATGCTGGATTTCAACGTGGTCATGGTGTCGGACGCGACTGCGGCGCTCTCGGACGAGGAGCATCGCGCCACGCTCGAGACGATCATTCAGCAATTCGGAGATGTCTACACCGTGGACGAGATTGCAGCCCGGCTTGTGCCGGTCTGATCCGTCGCGGAAATACCCTTCAAGCTCAAATATTTTGAGCTTGAAATATATCCGGCCCTCCGGTAGTTTTTCCCAACAAAGCCATTTCAATTGGCGCATCACCGGCCCACACTGGCCAAAGAGGCGCGGAGAAGCGCGCCCATGACAACTGGGAGAAAACACATGATTTCAACGAAAGCGAAACAGACGCTCAAGGCGCTTGGTGCGGCGACTGCCGTGGCGCTGGCCATGGCGTCGGGCGCGGTGGCCGACGGCCATGGCGGCAAGGTCAAGATCGGTCTGATCACCACGCTCACCGGTGGCGGCGCGGCACTGGGTGTCGACATTCGTGACGGCTTCCTTCTGGGGGTCAAGCAGTCGGGCAACGAAGGGCTGGAAGTGGTCGTCGAGGATGATCAGCGCAAGCCCGACATCGCGGTGCAGCTTGCCGACAAGATGATCCAGTCCGAGAAGGTCGATATCCTGACCGGGATCGTCTGGTCGAACCTCGCGCTTGCGGTGGCCCCGGCGGCGACTGCGCAGGGCAAGTTCTACATCTCCCCGAACGCAGGTCCTGCGCAGCTGGCGGGCAAGGGGTGCCATCAGAACTACTTCAACGTCGCCTGGCAGAACGACGGGCCGCACGAGGCTGCGGGCGCGCATGCCAAGTCCATCGGGTTCAAGAAGCCTTTCATTCTTGCCCCCAACTATCCGGCGGGACAGGATGCGCTGACCGGCTTCAAGCGGATGTACGGGGGCGATCTGGCGGGTGAGCTTTATACCAAGCTGGGCCAGACCGATTATGCCGCCGAGATCGCGCAAATCCGCGCATCCGACGCCGACGGCATCTTCTTTTTCCTTCCTGGCGGTATGGGGATTTCCTTCCTCAAGCAATATGCCGACAGCGGGATCGAACTGCCCATCGTGGGCCCGGCTTTCAGCTTTGATCAGACCATTCTCGGTGCCGTTGGCGAAGCGGCACTGGGCATCCATAACACTGCGCAGTGGAGCCCGGACCTCGACAACGCTGCGAGCAAAGCGTTCGTGGAAAGCTTCAAGGCGGAATACGGACGCATCCCGTCGATCTATGCCCAGCAGGCATTCGACACGGCAAACCTGATCGTCTCGGCGGCAGCCAAGGCGGATGTGAAGGACGCTGATGCCTTCCGCGAGGCGCTGCGCGCGGCGGACTTCGTCTCGACCCGGGGGGATTTCGAGTTCGGCAGCAACCACCACCCGATCCAGGACTTCTATGTCCGCGAGGTGATCAAGGACGGTGACGTCTTTACCAACAAGATCATCGGCGTGGCACTGGAAGATCGCCAGGACGTCTACGCAGCCGAGTGCAAGATGTAATCATGTGACCTTGGCCCCCGGCAGCGTCAGCTGCCGGGGGTTTTGTATGCCGGGGGGCAGATGAGCACACTTCTTTTGATCGAGCAGGTGCTGAACGGATTGCAGTTCGGCGTGATGCTGTTCCTGATGGCGGCGGGGCTGACGCTGATCTTCGGCGTGATGGGCCTGATCAATCTCGCCCATGGGTCGCTTTACATGGTGGGTGCCTTTGCTGCCGCCGCGGTAGCTGGCCTGACGGGGAATTTCCTGCTGGCGTTGGTGGCAAGCCTGATGGCCGCGGCGCTTTTTGGCGCGATCATCGAGCTGACGGTGATCCGGCGGCTTTATGACCGCGATCACCTCGACCAGGTGCTGGCAACCTTCGCGCTGATCCTGATCTTCTCAGAAGCGACGCGCTGGGTTTTCGGGTCCTTCCCGCTGTTCCTCGATATTCCCGAAGCGCTGAAAGGCACCGTGATGCTGCCCGGCGGGATCGAATATTCGCTCTACCGTCTGACGATCATCCTGATCGGACTGGCGGTGGCTGTGGGGCTGTTCCTGCTGATCTCGAAAACCCGCGTCGGCATGCGCATCCGCGCGGGCGAGAACGACCGCGAGATGATCGCGGCGCTGGGGGTCGATATCTCGGTGCTTTATACCATGATTTTCGCCCTCGGTGCTGCGCTTGCCGGGCTGTCGGGTGCTTTGGTCGGCGCGATCCAGTCGGTCGAGGTGGGCATGGGAGAGCCGGTCCTGATCCTGGCCTTCGTCGTGATCGTGATCGGTGGCATCGGGTCGATCAAGGGGGCGCTTGCCGGTGCGATCCTCGTGGGGCTGACGGATACGCTGGGGCGCACGCTTTTGCCGGTGATCTTCGGGGCCTTCATGGATGCCTCGTCGGCCACGACTGTCGGCTCGGCGCTGGCCTCGATGCTGATCTATATCCTGATGGCGGGGGTGCTCTTGTTCAAACCCACCGGACTGTTCGGGAGCGCCTGAGATGATCCGCGAACGCCATATCAACATCATCGTTCTGGCCGGTTTGGTGCTGATCCCGCTCTATGCCTGGATGGCCGATGAGCCCTTTACCATCACGCTCGCCACGCGCGCGGTGATCTTCGCGCTGGCGGGTGTGGGCCTGAACCTCGCGCTGGGGCAGGGGGGGCTCGTCAGTTTCGGGCATGCAGCCTACTTCGGGATGGGCGGCTATGCCATGGGCATCCTTGCCAGCCACGCGCAGAATTACGACCCGATCATGGAGGTGCCCTTTCTGATCGAAGGGACCAACTCCATGCCGGTGATCTGGCTGGTGGCGATCGTGATGTCGGCGCTCTTGGCGCTGATTATCGGGGCGCTGAGCCTGCGAACCTCCGGTGTCTACTTCATCATGGTGACACTCGCCTTCGGCCAGATGCTTTATTACTTCACCATCTCCTGGCCCGCCTACGGGGGCGAGGACGGGCTGTCGATCTACGTGCGGAACCAGTTTCCGGGGCTGAACACGCTGGACCCGATCCAGTTCTTCGGCATCTGTTTCGTGATCCTGCTGATCGTGTTGTTCCTTGTCGACCGGATCAACAAATCGCCCTTTGGCCTCGCGCTTCACGGCGCGCATCAGCGGGAAGAGCGGGCACTGACCGTGGGGATCAATGTCTACCGCGTGCGGCTGGTGGCCTTTGTGATTTCCGGGGCGATCACCGGTCTGGCAGGGGCGCTTTTTGCCGATCTCAACCGCTTTGTCAGCCCGACGATGTTCAGCTGGCAAATCTCGGGTGAGATCATGATCTTCATCATTCTTGGCGGCGTGGCACGCCTGTTCGGGCCGGTGGTGGGCGCGTGCCTCTACATCGTGCTGGAACACTTCCTTGGCGGCCTGTCCGAGTACTGGTTCATCTACCTTGGCGCGATCCTGCTTTTCGTCGTGCTTTTCGCCAAGGGCGGGATCATCGGCGGGCTGTCCAAGAGGGAGACCGCCCATGCCAGATAGGGTGCTGGACGTTCAGGGGATCGAGAAATCCTTCGGGGCGCTGAAGGCGAGCGATGGCATTACGCTGGACCTCGTGCCGGGGGAAATCCATGCGCTGATCGGCCCGAACGGGGCGGGGAAATCGACGCTCATCAAGCAGATTGCGGGCGGGCTGAAACCGGATGCGGGTTCGGTGCGGCTCCTCGGGCAGGATGTTACGGCCCTCAGCACCGCGCAGCGGGCGCGGCTTGGTCTGGGTCGGACGTTCCAGATTTCGGCGCTGGCCATGGGGTTCACCGTGCTTGAGAACGCGGTGCTGGGGGCTGTGGGCCAGAGCGGTCGTGTTTTCCGTTTCTTCACCCCGGCGATGAAGGACCGCGCGCTGCTGGCCCGCGCGCGCGAGGCGCTCGACCGCGTGGGCCTGCGGAAGCATGAGAACACAGTCACGTCCGAACTGTCCCACGGTCAGCGGCGGCAGCTGGAGGTCGCGGTCGCGCTGACGCTGGCGCCCAAGGCCTTTTTGATGGACGAGCCGATGGCGGGCATGGGCGCGGAAGGGTCGCGTGCGCTGACGGGGTTCCTGCAGGAATTGAAGCGCGAGGCACCCATCCTGCTGGTCGAACATGACATGGACGCGGTGTTTGCCTGCGCGGACCGGATCAGCGTGCTGGTCTACGGCAAGATCATCGCGACGGGAAATGTTGACGAAATCCGCGCAAACCCGGAAGTGCGCGAAGCCTACCTGGGCGAGGAGGACGCGGCATGAGCTTCCTTTCGCTCGACGGGATCACAGCCAGCTACGGGGCGTCTCAGGCGCTTTTCGGGATCGACCTGAAACTGGCCGAGGGCGAGGTGCTGGCGCTGATGGGCCGCAATGGCATGGGCAAATCGACAACGATAAAGGTCATCTGCCGCTTGCTGAAACACTCCGGCGGACGGGTCGAATTCGCCGGGCAGGACATCGGCAGCTTGCCTGCGCACAAGGCGGCGCGGATGGGAATTGGCCTTGTGCCCGAGGGACGGCGATGTTTCACCAACCTGACGGTGCAAGAGAATCTCTATGCTTCGGCCCGGCCCGGAGAGTGGGATTTCGGGAAGGTTCACGCGCTTTTCCCGCGCCTCGAAGAACGCAGCGACCAGATGGCCGGATCGCTCTCGGGCGGGGAGCAGCAGATGCTGGCCATTGGGCGTGCGCTGATGACGAACCCGCGCCTGTTGATCCTTGATGAAGCGACCGAGGGGCTGGCGCCGGTGGTCCGGCAGGAGATCTGGGCCGCGATCGCGACGCTGAAAAAGACGACGGGCCTGTCAATCTTGGTGGTGGACAAGTCATTGTCGGAGCTTCGGCAGATCGCGGACCAAGTGGTCGTCATCGAACGCGGCAAGTCGGTCTGGCACGGCGAGATGGGCGCGTTGAGCGCGGATGTCAGGGATCAATACCTGGGGGTTTGACCGGGGACGCCGGTCTTGAGGATGAAGGAGAGACGAGATGGCACATGAGGTGATCCAACCCGAGGGCTGGGCCAAGGCGAAGGGCTATGCCAACGGGATCAAGACGGCGGACAACCAGCTTTTCATCGGCGGTCAGATCGGCTGGACGGCGGAGCAGAAGTTCGAGAGCCATGATTTCATCGGACAGATGGAGCAGGCGTTGAAGAACATCGTTGCGGTGCTTGAGGCAGCAGGCGGCAAGGTCGAGGACCTTGTGCGGCTCACCTGGTACGTGACGGACAAGAAGGAATACCTTGCCCGTCAGCGCGAGGTCGGGGAAGTCTATCGCAAGGTGCTGGGGCGGCACTTTCCGGCGATGACCATGGTCGTCGTCTCGGCGCTGGTCGAGGACGAGGCATTGGTCGAGATCGAGGCGACTGCGGTGCTTTGACGCAGCGCCGCAGCGCAGCATGATCCTATTTTGATATCCGAGAAGTTGGGCTGGGGGCCCTTGGACCGAAGGAAGTCAGGCCATGCGTTTCACGATGCCGCAAAAGGTGAAGTTCAAGCACTGCGACCCGGCGGGGATCGTCTTCTACCCGCGCTATTTCGAGATGATCAATGATTGCGTCGAGGCTTTTTTCGACGAGGGTCTCGAAGTCCCTTTCGAGGAAGTCCACCGCAACGGCGGCGTGCCGACGGCAGAAATCTCTGTCCAGTTCACCGCTCCCAGCCGGCACGGCGATCGCCTGGAATTGTCCCTGACCCCGACACGCCTGGGCCGGTCCAGCCTTGGCATCCGGACCGAGGCGACCTGCGACGGTGAACGCCGCTTTGTGGCGACATCGACGCTGGTGCTGATTGACGGGCAGGGCAAATCGACGCCTTGGCCGGATCACCTGCGTGCGAAATTGCGGGGGTGGATCCAGCAGGCGGCTGCTTGATGCGCGAAGCCTTCTAGAGGTGAAACGCCCGGATTGCCGCGACGGTCGCGTTCACCAGCTTCCCTTCCGTCTGCGTCAGCGTGCCGGTGATGTCGAAATGGTTGCAAGCGGCCATGTCCACCGACGTCACCCTGTGGCCCTTGGCCGCCCAGGCTTCGTGAAAGGCCTGAGTCTCGCGCAGGAAACCGTCACGCTCCTTGCCACCCACGGACAGGATGAGATGCGCGTCGGTCTCCTCAGGGATATGTCGGATCGGGGAAAGTGCGGCGACCGTGCCCATGTCCATGTTCATCCAGCCATTGACCTGTGTGCGTAACAGCGGTTCCAGATCGTAGATGCCGCTTAGCGCAAGTGCGGCGCCGATCATGTCGCGGGGAAGGCCGTAGTCCTGCCGCCAGCCGTCCGCCAGAACCGCGCCGCTCAGATGACCGCCGGCGGATGAGCCGCCAACGTGGATTTTTCGGGCATCGAGACCCATCGACGGCCCCTCGCGGTGCAGCCAGGCAACGGCGGTGCGGACCTCGTGGACGATCTGCTCCAGATTGACAGCGGGAGCGAGGGAGTAGTCCATGACGGCCACCGCCACGTCCCTGCTGACCAGCCCCGGCACCGCGAAGGCGTTGCCCTCTTTCGTTCCAAGCCGCCAGTAGCCGCCGTGTATCCAGAGAAACACCGGCCGCCCTTCCGCGACACCGTATAGATCGAGCGCGGAGCCGCTGTCGGCGTCGAAGACGATATCGGCCTGTCGCGGGTAGTCCGCCATGGCGCGATTGCTGAGGGCGATCAGCTTCCCGAACTCCGCGTCGAAGTCGGCCACGCTTTCGCGGGCGTTGAAATCATAGTCGATCTGCGGATCGATCTCGAAGCCGCTCATTTGAACTCGGCGGCGTTGATCACGGGATGGCGGATGGTGCCGATCCCTTCGACGTAGGCCTCCAGCACGTCGCCGGGCCAGAGCCATTCTTGCGGTTCGCGCCCCGCACCCACACCTTCGGGCGTGCCCGTGGCGATGATATCGCCGGGTTCAAGCGTGATGCCCTTGGACAGGTCGGCGATCAGCTCGTCGACTTTGAAAAGCATCTTGGCGGTGTTGGAATTCTGCTTTTCTTCGCCGTTCTTATTGAGCCAGAGATCGAGCGTCTGCGGATCGGGGATTTCGTCGGCCGTCACGATACAGGGACCGAAGGGCGCGTAGCTGTCCATGCCTTTCGAGAATATCCATTGCCCGGCGCGGCGGTTGTCGCGGGCCGAGATGTCGATCATCACGGAATAGCCGAAGACGTGGTTCAGTGCGTTTTCGCGGCTCACGCGCGTCGCGGTGGTGCCGATGATCACAGCCAGTTCCACCTCCCAATCCAGCTGCTGGGTCATGTTGCCGTCGTGGCGAACGGGCTGGTCGGGGCCGATAACTGCGGTGGGCGGTTTGGAAAAGACGACGGGTTCTTTCGGCAGCTTGTCATCGGTGTCAAGCGCCTTGGCGCTTTCGGTGACATGGTCGAGATAGTTCAGACCAATGCCGAAGATATTCTTGCGCGGGCGCGGGATGGGGGCAAGCAGGCTGACCGTCTCGATCGGCAGGGCGAGCGCATTGCCGAAATCACCGCCCGCGGAATGCACCGCATCGCGCAGCTGGCGCACGGCGTGGGGGCCAAGATCGATGAAATCGAGCATCCGGGAGGGCAGGTCCAGGCCCACTTCTTCACCAAAGCTGGCGACGTCCACGACGATCCCGTCGTCGATGGCGCCGAGGCGCGCGGGGGCTTCGATATTGGTGCGGTAGGTGACGAGTTTCATGTCTGTCCTTCAGGTTGGCTGCTGGCCGTTGTTGTCGCCGTAGGCTTCCTCGCGGTAGAGGCCGAGGGCGCGGATCACCGGCAGGTCGTTCAGGCAGAAAAGCACCGCATCCTCGCTATCGGATGCATTGCCGTGTTCGTGCCAGGCCCATGAGGGGACGCAGAAGATGTCCCGCTCGGTCCAGTCGAAACGCTGGCCGTTGATGATGGAATAGCCCGACCCCTTGGCGCATTGGTAAAGATAGCTGCCGGTGTGCCGGTGCGCCTTGGTCGTCTCGCCCGGCGACAGCAATTGCATCGAGGCACCCATGGTCTTCATCACGGGACCATTGTTCGTCGGGTTCACGTATTCCATCAGCGTGCCGTCGAAGGGTGAGGGCTCAGACGCGGCTGCGTAGTGCTGCAGCGCCTCATAGGTGCGGTCCCATTCGTATTTGAACATCGGCGAATAGCCCTTGTCCCACGCCCCGCCGCCGGGGGTCAGACCGGGATTGCCCCACGTCTTGGTCATGTCATCGACGGGAAAGGCGACGGGTTCTGAGAGGTCCGGGTGCACTTCGAAGAAATTCGCCTCCATGGCGTTAACGAAGGGAATGTCGAGGCCGTCCTGCCAGATGCAGGGCGTGCCGGTTTCCTCGACCGCATGTTCGTGCCATGTGCCATTTGGGGTCAGAACGAAATCGTTGCGGTTCAGCGTCATCTTATGGCCATCCACAACTGTGTACGCGCCAGAGCCTTCCATGATGAAACGGATGGCCGAGGCGGAATGGCGGTGGGCCGTCGCCTTTTCGCCAGGGTGCATCACCTGCAGACCCGCATAGATCCAACCGACAGCGGCCGAGACTTCGGTCCGGCCGGGGTTGTTGAAATATACGACGCGGCGGCCGGCTTTCTCGGGTGTCACCAGATCAACGGAACGGAGCACCTTGTCGCGCAGATCAGCGTAACGCCAGAGAACTGGCACGGATTTGGACTTTGGTTCCCATGGTTCGATCTTGTTGGCGACAGTCCAGAGCGCGCCAGTGTGATAGCCTTCAAGCTCGTCGTAGTATTCCAGCAGTTCCGGCGTATCCTCGACATTGGCACGGCCGGGTACATCCTCGCGATGATTTTCTCTGATGTCGCTCATCCTATACCCCCAACAATGCCTCACTTGTCATCTGATACATTGCTTTAAGCTTGAAGTAAATCTGACAGTCCATCATCGGGCATCATTCTGCATGTCATTCGACGCGTTGTGCGGCCTCTGCGCGGCGGAGAAGGTCACGGATCAGATCGAGATCTTCATGGCCGAGGCCCGAGAAAATATCATTTATCATCGCCTCGTGACATTTCGCCTGAGTTTCGAACTGTGTCCGACCCAACTCCGTCAGATCAACCATCACCACCCTACGGTCGGTTGGCATCGGGGTACGGGTGACAAGTCCGTCTTTCTCAAGCCGGTTCACGATGGTCGAGGCGTTGCCGTTCGACACGAGCAACATCTTGCTGAGCTCCGACATCTTGAGCGGCCCACCTTCGCGAAACAACGCCGCCATCACGTCGAAACGTGGCAAGGTCGTATCGTGTTGGATGCGCAGATACTCCCGCAACTTGTTCTCGGTGCTTCGCGTGACGCGCAATAGTCTGAGCCAGGTGCGTAGCCGACGGCGGGGCAGGGGTGTTTCGTGGTTCAAAGGTGGTCTTTTGGTTGGATTTCTGCGGGGCTGTCAGCTGTCCTCATTCAACCAGAACATCCGCGTCGAAACCACCGTTGCGCCATTTGTCGAGAGCGGCGGAAAAGTTTGGTCCACCTAAACCATCGATGACGCTGGTGTAAAAGCCCGCGGCTTTCAGCCGCTCCTGCACTGCAGAGATAGTCTCGCGCGACCAGCCCGAAGTCTTTTCGGTGAGCAGCTCCATAGCCAGTCCGTTGTCTTCGGCCACACCACGCAACAGCATATTGGCCGCGGCTCCCGGATCGCGCGGGGCGATCTGGCCTTCGTCCAAAAGGTTCGCGCTGGCTACGTAGGCGCGTGGATATCCCGCCTTGATCGCGCGGCGGAAATATTTCAACGCGTCCGATGGCTCTCCCACGATTCCGTCCCGGGCCAGCACCCCGAGGTTGAAGGTGGCTCGAGCCGATCCCAGATCGGCGGCGTCTTTCAAGAGCTGCACCGCGCGTTCTTCGTCCTTTTCCACACCCGCACCTTCAAAGAGGACAACGGCAAGGTTGATCATCGCATCCGGGCTACCCAGGCGCGCCGCCCGATTATAGAGCCTGAGTGCCGCGACCTTGTTCTCCGGTACGCCGTGTCCGGCCTCTGTCATCAGGCCAAGGCTGACCATGGCCCGCAGGTCGCCGCGTTCCGCAGCCACCCGGTAGAGCCGGATTGCGCCCTCCGCATCACCAGCGGCGATGGTAGCACGGGCTAGAAGGGCGGTGTAGTGGGGTAGATCGGGATTTGCATCTGCCGCTGCTTGGCAGGCGTTCACCGCTTTGATCGCATGCTGTTGTAGTTTGCCCATGGGTACGCCTGCAGTGCGCGCGGTGGCATCATGCGGATGGGTTGCAAGCCTTTCACAAAGGCGAGCCGCACCGCCTTCGTTCTCGGAAGGCAGAGTAGCGATCAGCCGTCGGGCGTCACGTAAGTATTTTCCCTGCGGATATTGCTCCAGATAGAATTCGACCAAGGGCCGCATCCTGCTGCGCTGCGCCAGCTGCCAAAGGCGTTCCTCTTCTTCGTCCCGCTCGGCTTTGGCGAAATCCCGCGACTGAACATTTCCAGCGTCTGCACTGGTATCGAGAAACGCCATCACTTGTTCTAGATGGGTGCCTTCCGGATAGCGTTCGGCGTACAGCTGCAAGAGTTGCGGGTCGCCGGAGTTTGCGGCTACCTGCCAAAGAAGCGTTTCCGGCGAGACGTTGGGAGGGCGCGGATCAAAACGAAATTGCCTGGTGAGAGATGAGTTCTCCCAAGGAATTTGCCGCCCGCCTGTGGCCGCGAGCACGTCCTTGCGTACTGCGATCATCAAGTCGTTGACGTCCAAACCAGGCGTGTAAATGTGGCTGAGAAGTGCTTCAGTAAAGAAGCTGTTCCGCCCAGTGCCGTCATAAGCGACATTGTCTGGTTGGGTGGCGAAGGAGATCAAGAAATCCGCCGCGTTGCCGATCCGGGCAAGCCCCTCAGAGATTGTATTCAGCGTCCCTTCAAAGGGATTGTTGCGGCAGGCATCGAGAAAGACAAACTTGATACCGGGGGCCGCTTCCATCCTGTCGAGGATATCCTGAAGCCTGATCGTCTGTTCAGTGATATCCTCGGCCTTCTGTATTATGGCGTCAATGGGAACGAGGTAGTTCTGCCCACCTACCTGAAATCCATGACCGGCGTAGAAGAACAGTGAGACATCCGCTGTTGCGATGGCTTCGGCAAACCTGTTCGTCAGGTCGACGATCTCATCATCCCCAACGTCTAGGCCTAGGTAAATCTCGAACCCCAGTCCCTCGAGTGCTACGGAAAGGTCGCTGGCGTCATTACCAGGGTTGTCGAGGGGGATGACATTCTCGTAGTCAGAGTTCCCGATAATTAGCGCTACGCGTCGTTCGTCAATCTGCTGCGCCAGCGCGGCCAGCGGCAGCAGACTGAAAATAAAGAGTGAAACGACAGATCCGCGCAAGGTTCTGATCATTCATCGTACCGGTTAGAGCTCGACTGCGCGAGCCAGTTCGCTATCGATAACATCGAAGGCTTGGATGATCCGGGCGCCCGTGTCGCGTTGAACCGCCTGCAATTCAGGGTCATCCGAACGGACAAGACTGATCGCTCTGCGGATTTCGCGCTGCGCCTGCTGAACCGCACCGCGGGCCTCAGCCAGCGCTTCGGCGCGGATTGCGCTCCGCTGTGCGTCGGATGTGGCAGCAGCCAAACGACGCTGCGCACGGGCGGCGGCGGCGTTCACGCCATCGCGTGCAGTGCGGATCGTGGCGGAAACGTTTTCCAGTCCCGCAGGCAGATCGTTGGCGATCTGATCAAGCGCATTGGAGTAGGTATCGAGCGATTCTGCGAGGCAGGCCATGTAGTTGGTGAAGTCCTGATCCGGCGATCCGCATGAACGCACCGACAGTTCGAGTTCGGTGGACGAGGCATCGACGAGTGCCAAGGTGTTCTGAGCATCGCCAACGCTCTGCTGCGGCCCGCCGGTGCCTTGCACGCTTTCCTGAACTGGGTCAGCTCGATTTTGACTTGTGAACAAGGAGCGTGTGATCGTGTCGGTTGGGTTTGGAAGGGTGTCAATCCATGGCGGTGTCGGGTTCATCTCCGGCGGCACCACAATGTTGTCGACGGTAAAGATGCCGTTGACGCGGTCTACATCGTAGTTGCTGATCCCTGTGCCCGTCAGATCGCCAATCAGAATATCAAAGGGGCTGTCTTCAATTGAGGCTTCCGCTGCGGCCCCGGCGCTGGTCAGAACTGCACTGTTCACTGTGTCGCCGTTAAGAAGGCCTGTGACGGCAAATTCGGTACCAGCAAAGGTGAAGGTCTGGCCTTCCTGCTTGAGCTGGTTGTCCGCAGTGATGGTCAGCGGTGCGCGAACAACCGTTAGGGTGCCGTCGGCAAAGACCAAGGTGTAATTGTCGAGATCGGTCCCCACTGCTCCCACGACTTCGCTCGCTATAATGGGGAACGGACCATTCGCGACCTGCGCTGTCGCCGCCGCACCGGCGCTGGTCAGCGTGACTCTTTCCACACGGTCACCTTCGGCAAGACCGGTGACGGTGAACTCGGTGCCGCCGAAGGTTAGCTCGGTCCCGTACGGCTTGACCAGATCGTTTGGAGTGATCACCAGGTTGCCCGGCGCGATCACCATGATCCCGTTGATCAACGTGATCTCGTAATTTTCCAGGCCCTGGCCATCGGGGTTGGTGATCAGGATGGCAAAGCCAGCACCGCCTATAGGAGCATCAGGCGCGGCTCCATCGCTGCTTATAGTCGCACTGTCGACGCCGTCCTCGTTAAGCAGCCCTGTGACAGTGAATTCGGTCCCCGAAAAGACGAACTCGGTTCCAAAGGGCTTTTCCTGATTGTCGGCAGTAATGGTCAGTGGGGCGCGATTAATCTCCAAGTCGCCCGGGATTATTCGAATATCGTAGTTGCCCAGGCCTGTCCCGACCGGACCTTCGGCGATGATGGGGTAGGGACCGTCGACGTCGACCGGTGCCGTCGCGGACTGTCCCGCGCTGCTGATCGAAAGCGTTGTGAGCGCGTCGCCATTGATGAGGCCGAGCGCCGTGAACTCTGTGCCGTTAAAGACGATTTCATCGCCGTATGTTTTCTCGGCAT
>NZ_JBFNXX010000041.1:0-15312 GCF_040811725.1 Sulfitobacter sediminis | reverse complement strand
GCAAAGACCCGCGCAAATGCGCCGCGACGGTGCTTGTGGTCGTCGCCGTTGGTCATCAGCATGAACGTTTCAAGAAATGAACGACAGCGCCCGTCCGGAATGCCCATTATGTTGCAAAACTCGGTGCCAGGCACCTGAATAAGGCTTGGATGTGCCGCGAGCCTTGTAACGTCTTCGTCCCTCAAAGCAGAGACGCGCGACGGCATCAGACGGACAACCGGTGTTTGTTTTCGCAACGTATCGAGTTCTTCGAGTGAAAGCTTGGCGTAATCTTCGATCGGCATGAATGGGATGCCGTCTTCTCCAATCGTCGTTTCCATTAGCTGACCTCACATCTATGCAAATTGACTGTGCTCTGACCATATACTCTTCAGACTTCCACTCACGGCATGGTGCCACAATACCGGCGTCAGCAATAGCTCCTTAAGCTTACCGCAACTGAGACATCGGATGTGGCCTTAGCAAACGGCAACTCTGTCACGAAGAACGGAAGTTCCTCTCGAACGCGGCGATCGGCAGCAACGAGCCCAAAGCCGACAAAGAACGCAAAGCTGACAAAGAACGGTGGAATAAGGGTATCCCGCTACTAGGCGTCGTCGCCTTCAATAACGCGCATATCACGCAAAACGCCTAGGCGAGGTAGGATGGCCTGATACGTTGGGTCCTCGTAGGCGGCTATTGCTGCATCCGTGCTTTCGAACTCGATGATTATGGCGCGTTCATACTGACCGGCTTCGAATGTCTTTACAGGCATACCTCTGGCGATAAAACGCCCGCCCAATGCCTCGATTGCTCGCCTCGCGTCGGCTGCATAGGACGCGAGATTTTTCTCGGTCGGAGGGGTTCTGTAGCAAACTACCAAGTATCCTTTCGGCAAGTTTCATCCTTTCAGCGTGTGGTTTCATTGAATTTTCTAATACAGGTGAACTTGCGGTCGCAATCGGCAACTTCGTCCCGCTCAGTACCAGTTTATTCAGCGTACAGCGAATGGCGGCAAGTCCGCGAGCGGCCGTTCAAACAAACCGCACAGAACGGCGGATGAGAGTCCTAAGCGATCTCTCGCTTCAATAGAAATTTGCGTGTCGCGGCTAGATGACAATTAGTCGGAGTTCCACGCATCCAAGGCAGCACGCGCGACTTCCGCCCCGTGTGTTTCCTGCACGAAATGCCCGGCGTCGGGCAGCATCATAGGAGGTCGCGTCAAGCCAAGAACTTCATGCATCCTTTTCATAAGCCAAGGTGGGATCAACTCATCCTTTTCACCAACGGCCATGAAATCATCGCCCTGCCACTCTGACGACCACCAGGTGGCAGCTCGGCGAGAGACTTCTACCCCCTCCATGTCAGGTTTGGTCATGACCAGGAATGGAAAGCGTCGCGCCCCGCCGCGATAACGAGGGTCGGGGAATGGAGCGGCGTAAGCCGCGGCCACTGCATCGCTCATTCCCGGCACGTATTTCTGAAACAACGCTGCCATATCGTAGTCGGGGTGTTCGCCGTGGAACTTACGCCAAGCTTCGAAACCCTCTGTTGTACCGCCCCCGAGGCCAAGAACCGTATCCATGACCATTAACCGGTTGAAGCGGTCAGGCATGTCAGGCGGAATTGTCAGCCCAAGTAGACCACCCCAATCCTGCACAACGAGCGTGATATTCTGCAGACCGAGCGCCTCGATAAGTGCTATCAGGCTTTGGCGGTGAAATGTAAAACTGTACACGTCGTCATCGACGGGTTTGTCAGATCTCCCGAACCCGAACAGATCCGGAGCCACAACACGTGCGCCGACCATCAGAAATTCAGGGATCATGTGGCGGTAGAGAAAACTCCATGCTGGCTGGCCATGCAGGCAAAGGAAGACGTGCTCCGCATCGCTGGGGCCCTCGTCAATCAAGGCCATTCTTAGCCCGTCATATCCCTCTAGATTATCAAAGTATCTTGGCGTCCAGGGGAAATCCGGTAGGTCTGCGAAGCACGCATCTGGCGTTCTCAAGGCTTCGATATGGTTCAAATTCGTTCTCCTTACAGCTTACCGACAGCCAACCCGCTCTAAATTCTGTGCACGTTCGAAGAGCAAGGTAGTCTTGGCGTCGGTCACGATTTCCGAAGCACATATCCATAGTAGTTACAGGCACCAAAGAACGTGCACTCATCTGCAGCCGCTTTCAGGTCTTCGGCTATCGCCGCTGCCTCTTCCTCAGAAGATACGCCTGAACTGACAAGCATAGGGCCGATTGTGTTGACCAGCCCTTCAAAGAAATTCGGCTTACCGGCTTCGGCGATCAAGTAGGAAAAACACCGCTCAACGGAAAGACCTGCCGCCTTTGCAAGCCGTGGAAGCCGCCGCATGACACGTGGCTGTGTGACCGTCGCCTCGATCATAGCGTTATCAATTTCTGCAGCACGATCCGGGTCGGCTGTCTCTAAAGTCGAGGAGGCATAGTCGCCATCAAATACGACGATCGCCCCTCCTGACCGCGTCACGCGTGCCGCTTCAATTAGCGCGTCTGCCGGATCGTCGAGGTGGCTAACAAGCGTGTGCATAACAGTCACGTCAAACTGGCCTTCCTTGAAGCCCAAGCCGCGTACATCGCCAGCGCAGAACGTTGTCTTGTTTCCAAGGCCCTCGGAAGTGGCAAGATCATGCGCCTTGGCAATCAGTTGAGGGCTGAGGTCGATACCTGTGACGCGGCCCTCAAACCCACGAAGAGCCGCAATCCTGCGAGCGACCACGCCTGTTCCGCAACCAAGATCAAGAACCTCTTTCGCTTCCGAAACGTGCGCCGCGTCCAAATAGTCGTCTATCATTTGCAGGAACCGAGCATCTCGTCCGCGCTCTTCGAGGCGAGATGCCATCATCTCAAGCATGTTGGCGTCGACCTTGTCTGCAATTCTGTAAGGATCATCAGCCATTTGCTATCTCCCTGTTTCCGCGTGGGACGTGCCGGTCATCAAATGATCTAATCCTCGAGCCACGCAAATGCATCGCTCTGAGCGACGACCTTTCCATGAGATGGCAGTGGGAAATGGCTACCAAGAACCAGGTCTTGTCTTTGGCTTGCCATTCCGAGGAACTGTCTTCGGCTTTCGGCGGCCAGTTCAGGCTCGTGATCATATGCAAAGTTCCATTCAGGCTTCAGGCATTGAATAGGGCTATGCATTAGATCACCTGTCACCACCGCTACTTTGCCCGCATGGGCGACTTCGACCGCCACATGCCCAGGCGTGTGACCGGGCGTTGGAATGAGCGAAAGATAATCTCCCAACTTGTGATCCGGCCCCACAAGTTCCGCTTGGTCTGCAGCGATTACAGGCAGCACGCTCTCCTGATATGCCACACCTCGTTCGGAGCTGAAGTGATCATGGTCTGAAGCCGGAAAAATGTATCTTGCGTTTGGAAACGTCGGCACCCACCGTCCATCCTCAAGTTGCGTGTTCCAGCCCACGTGGTCGATATGAAGATGCGTGCACATTACAAAGTCGATGTCTTCGGGGGTGGCCCCTGCGGCCCGTAGTCCGGCTAAGAACCTCCCATCTGATCTCTTGTGCCACGACTCCTCAAATTCACAGGTTTTGTCATTACCAATACAGGCATCGATCAAAATGACATGTTGAGGGGTCTTAACCAGGAACCCCTGGATGGGTAGCAACATCTTTCCTGTCTTTTGACAAAGTTGGCGCGGCGCCTCTCGGCGCATCAACTCTAGCCCTTCAGGGCCCATGTCAGGGAAGAACTCTTGCGGATCCATGAATGGATCAACACTCTCCAACACTCTCCAAATTTCGACATCGCCTAGTCTTAAAAGCATCTAACTTGCCCCCCATGCCGCCAAGCCTAGCACAAGTCTTGACGACCAAAAAAAACGGTGTGGAAAGCGCACATGGCGAACGACTGATTAGTCCGCTTTGCAGTCATAGCCCAAATTTTGACAAACGTCCGGTCTGGCAAAAAGCGGTCATTGACAGAATCTGGTCCGCGGTTTCCGGCGTGAATGGCAGCTTTTGCCAACAGCAGACACTCGCGCGATCAGGCTCTGAGTCCGAGTTGCGGACAATTTAGCCCTTCGCTTCGGAGCTGAGTCATAAATGCGTTTCAATAACTGCCGCGGATAAAGCGGTTTAACCTTCATCAGGTTTTTTGAGAGTATTGAATACCTTAGTCTTCTGCCTTGTTCGGAATTGCTTTGGAGACGGTTGAATTGGACACAAGCGATCTAACAGCTTCTCGTTCCAATCGCGCCTTACGTAAGAGCTCCGTTATGCGTTCACGCTGCTCTTTCTCTTCGCATAAGATCTCATTAGCCGCGCGCGTCGTTTTGTCCATCGCAGTTTCCGCGCGGGTTTTCGCAGGGTTGAACGGCTCAGACTTGGACAATTTCGACATGGTTAGGCCTCCTGAAGAAACGGATGATCAGAATCAAACTCCGGGCGATACCTCACCAGGATCGGACTCTGGCATGAACCCAGCGGTTCTCGCAGCGGAGACGAAAGCCATGCGGGCGGCACTGACTGGAGCCAAACAGTTCATCGCAGCATCGATCAGTTCGATTGCACGGTCTCTGGCTTTATCCGTCACCGGCCATTTCTTGTTTAGCCAGTAATACGCCTGCTCAATCGTCGTGAATTTCTTGGTATCGCCATTTTCGGAAATAACCAGTGTCAGGGGGTTTCCCCAGTAGGTTTCTATCATTGATTTCTTTCAAATTGTAATTCGCATTCCCCTGCGCGATGCATTCGGGCTGCTTAAGAAGACGGCGCTGCCGAGTGGCTGCACCCGTCTCCATGCTTTAGTGGCGAAGAATTATGCCAGAGCCAGATTGCTCGCGGCCTCACGTCCATCGCGGCCGCTCTCGATATCGAACGTCACGGCTTGACCGTCGTCCAGCCGTTCAAGCCCAGCCCGTTCGAGCGCGGAAATATGAACGAAAATGTCTTTTTCGCCATTTTCCGGAGCAATGAAGCCGAAGCCTTTATTTTGATTGAACCATTTCACGGTGCCATTAGCCATCGTTTAGTCTCCATGTATTTTTGCCGCCCACAGAATGCAGCGGCTCGGCTCAGTGTCGTCAAAAGATCAACTGAGGCCATTAGGAGACAGAAGGTCGATAGAAGATGCGTTGCACTTGTTGAAGTAAGCAACTACCGCCACACTTACAAGGGCCGTTGGTTTTATTCTTGCCGAGATGAACCGCAGTCGGCAGCCAAGTGCTTTCTTACGGCGGTCCTTTTTCGCCTTACCGGTTGGAAAACAAAGCTGGCCTAATCTTGGCAACTCGTCCACTGTTGATCGATGTTGGAAAAGCTAAGCGTATCAATTGACACAATCCGGGTCCCTGCGAAGCGCGCGAAGACCCTTGATGAAACAAAGCTGGGACTGATTGCCGAAGATATAATGGACAAAGGTCAACTTACGCCAATCCAGGTGAGAATCGATGGAGACGGTTATATTCTCATAGAAGGCTTGCACAGACTCGAAGCGCTTCGGGCTCTAGGTGAGGCGTATGTGGAAGCCTACATTGTTCGAGCACGCCTGCACTGAGCACTGCTTGCATCCGGGGCAACGCCTGCTTTGCCCCTTGGATGATTGTTTTGAGTAGAAGCGGGTATTGCGCCAGAACTAGCGTATCTATGCAATGGCAACCAAAGCGCTCCAGATACCCAGAGAGCGGCTTTCCAGAAGAGCTGCAAACTGCTGCGCAAGCGAATTAAGCTAACGGGGCGTCTACACCCACTGCGGCAAAGATTGGCAAGGCCTGCGGCTCGACCGCCTACTGGAACGGCTGGTAGCCTACCCCCACGGCAGAAATGCTCATCCCCGCACGTGGAAGATGCTCAGGGCTGAAAACCAGCAGACTCCAATAAGTTCTTCGCTTGTTGGATGGGCGACGGCAACACATCCGCAGATGTCCCACTCTCTGATCTGAGAATAGCCGCGCGTGCTTGCACGATGATGTTTCGGAGCCGCTTAATCTCTACATTCGCTTCGGTAAGGTTAGCAATCATTCAATCTGTATTCCTTATCCCTACACCAAAAGTTGGTTAGGTTTGTTACAAAGTCGTCACCTTAAGGCGAGTACCTTTACCTCGAACCCTTTCTTTCTGTAAAGCCTAGCCAGGTCTCTGATCGGTATTTTTTGACGGAAGAAGACCGATCTCACAGCCGCCTCAAGCTTAACCTCCAGCGGTAAGCCAAAATACTTGTGAAATGATTTCAGTCGATTAACGTCTTCATTTGCCGCATCACCATAAGTCACCTTGATCTTTTCGAGCACTTCGAAATACGTAAGAATGCCCGTTTCTGCTCCAGGATGGACTTAACGGCCTCGTCGCAGAACAGACCAAGTAAGAACTGAAACAAGTTGCCGGAGGGATTGGTAGCTGCTCGAAGGCGAGCAACCGATGGGTCGGATGGAAAGTTGCTCACGAGTTATCAACAGTGAGTTCCCTGGCTCTGGACCTATGAGTCGATCCCTGCGCCAATGACGGCTTCGACCGTGAGCAGATCCTGTCGAGAAACGGGGCTATGACCGAGATGCGGGACTTTCCGTCATTGTCTCTCCGGGCGGCCAATGAGCGCTTTCAGGTACCTCGTAGAAACAGGCACTTCGCAATAAACGACCCCTTGATGTCGCGCCACATGCAGACCGAAACAAGGCGCGGGGTTGCACTATGCCCGGGACGACACTCTGGGAGACCACTTGATGCAACTATTGGCCAACGACCTGATCGACATCGAACGCTACCCGATTTCTACGCCAGGGTCCCAACGAGATGCGCTTCTGACCCGGGTGCGCGAGGAACTCGAATTTCGGGGGTGTGCCGTTCTTAAAGGCTTTCTGACACCGGCCGGAATTGCTGCGGCAGTGTTGGAGGCCGACGGCGTCGCTGACAAGGGCCACCGGAGTTATTCACGCACGAATGCCTATTTCACGACCGAGGATGTCAGCCTACCCGCGTCCGATCCGCGGCGAAGGTTTTTTGAAAGATCAAACGCGTTCATTCCGGCTGATAATTTCCATTCGGACGGCGCGCTGCGAACCGTCTTCGATAGCGAGGGGTTCGATGCGTTCATCCGCGACTGCCTTCAGCAACCGGAAGACCGGTTCTTCCGCTACGCTGACCCGTTGGCAGATGTGATCGTGAACGCCGCCAGTGAAGGAAACGGATTTCCATGGCACTTCGACACCAACAACTTCACCGTTACGCTGGCATTGCAGAATGCCGAAAGTGGCGGGGCATTCGAATACGCCCCCATGATACGCACAAGCCAGAACGAGAACTTCGAGGAGGTATCGAAGGTTCTCGACGGGACCTCCGAAAAGGTGATCTCGCTTGCGCTCCAACCTGGCGATCTACAAATTTTCAAGGGGCGCTACTCACTGCATCGCGTAGCACCCCTTGCAGGCCCAACACCGCGCTACGTTGCTATTTTTTCTTATGTAGAAGAGCCGAATATGGTGGGCAGCGTGGAACGAACCCAACAGCTTTACGGAAGAACTCTGCCCATTCACCACGAACGCGCCGGACAGCGGGCAGACTCATTGGTAGACTAAGCGTCCTCCTTGGAAAACGGAGAGCCTTTTCGATGCGAGAATTCGGCCGAATTGGGCTCAACGCTGTCATCTGAGTATTTTTGTCGGATGACCGCACAGGAGCGGATAGCTGAGATTGCTCGGTAGATTTCATTTCAACCGTTTGCCCCGACCAGCGTATGGGGCCCCTGAGCAAAACTCAGGCAAGAACTGAGCGTCGATGGTTATCGTCTGTGTCGCCGAGACAAGGATTTGCTTGGGGTGAATCACCTCAACCACCAGCCTGAAACCAAAGGAACGTCCTGTGGTGTACACATGTGGTAAAAACATGTGGTAACGGGCGGTGTTAAATTATTGAAAAATATTAATTTAATGGTGATGGCGGTGCTGTCAGACAAATTCGAACCAGTCTCCGCTAGGACAGTCACACTGCCCCTTATTCCGCGCAGAGACCGCGCCACTCAGCAAGAGCGGCGGTGCGCGTCAGCTTGAAAGTGTCTCTGCTGGTGAGCGATCTTTCCTGGTTGTAATGGTTGTAGACGGAAGAGTGGACAGCGGCGAATTTCTGCAAACTTCGCATGCGTCGGAAACGCTGCATTGCACGTTCTCGCCGTCGGAAAGGAAGATGTGAGTTCTCAACGCGGTTGTTGAGCCACCCGCCCGTCTTCTGTTTTTCGAGCGCCCCCAAGTGTCTTAGCGCTGCCTTGTACGATGCAAAGCGGTCGGTAACGACTTCTTCGGCATTGCCATGGCGCTTCATCATTTTCTTGAGGAATTTCAATGTCGCCGTCTTGTTCCGGCGTTTCGTCACGATAGCTTCCAAAACCTCAGCTTCGTGGTCGACCGCACGCCACAGATAGTGACGCTTGCCATTCACCTTCACGAATACCTCGTCCACGTGCTACTTCCAACGCGAGAATGCACGCAACTGCTTCACCCGCTTCCGCCTGATCTCAGACGCAAACATCGGGCCGAACCTGTTCCACCAGTAGCGGACGGTTTCGTGGCTGACATCGATCCCGCGTTCATGCAGCAAATCTTCGACATTGCGAAGCGAAAGAGGGAAGCGGATGTACAGCATCACCGCCAGGCGGATGAAGTCCGGGGTGCTTTGGAAGCCCTTGAACGGACCAGGTTTGGTCATTTTCCGAAGCTACTAGGCCGCCCTGCCCGTCTCAACAGGAATCTGTCTAACAGTGCACTCACGGCTGCTAGCTCGACTCACACTGGCGCGTATCATTTGCCAGGCGCAGAGCGCAAAGGTCCCGCTCTGCTGCTTGTTCTGTTCAGTAGCCGTAGACCCCTCCTACAGCCTGCCATTACGCAAGTTAAACACCTGGCCCTGGGAGTTGGTTCCACAGATCACATGGCGGTGGCCCGATGCCAGTTCGATATAGAAATTGTCGGCCCCCTCTTGCCCGGCCTTCACGGGGTGCACGTCACGTTCCCGGACACCCCAGCTTGACGCCGCTTCGCTGACGCAGCTGCGCATCGCTTGGGCGGGGACCTTGGTGCCGCTTACGTTGCTATTCTTGTGCGCAAGGCGATTGCTACGCTCCTTGTGGCCCGCGTCAAATCCATTCGCGTAATCCATACTGCTGTGCCGCGAGTCGTAAGGTTCGTTATAGAGCCCGTCGCGATACCCGCGTTCGAAATTGGCCTTGGATTGCGATGTGCTGGGCGAATAGCCATCGTGATGATGGTTCTTGTTGTGTGCTAGGGCGGCAATTCCAAGTATCGCCAGCGCGCCGAGCGCCGCTTTCTCGTCGTCATTCATAGCCCGGGCCGGAGCCGCGGTGAATTGCACCGCCACCAAGGCAGCGGACGCCAATAGAGCTATTGATTTCATTAATATTCCCTCCGTTTTGTCGACTAACAGTTCAAGGTTACCTTTCAATTGCCGCTTCGGATAGGCAGATCGTCCCGATCCTGAGATTTCGAAAATTCGCACATGGCTCTAAGGTTACTCCCTCTCCAAAAGAAATTCCAAAGCTTGCGCGCCCCCAGGGCCGGCTAACATAGCCGATCAAAGTCGGCGACATAAGCTAGACCTCGCAATTGGTCAGGATCCGCTCCGAGCGACTATGCGCGGCATGTGACGCGTGTCACCATCCAGCATCTGCGTCCCGCTAGAACCGATCGGTTTTGCTTCGGGCATTGCAAGTGCCGACCGGCCCGATTGGCGTGGCACTCAAGACTCATATCGATAAGCACGTGCAGGTATTGACCCTGATCCTCGAAATGGCGGCGACCCGATACTGAGATGTCGACGATTCGCAACTGGCTGTCGAGCAACCTGGCGGTCAGACAATCATGGCTCGGAAAGGCGATGTGGCGCTGGGTGCCCGGCGGCTTTCGTCTTGCATCAACAGGCGCTGTAGTTCTGCCCGGCGGGCTTGGCGTCGGACTTCGACACAACGCTCCTATCGGCTGACCATAGCTTGATCAACGTGCATGTGATCGGTCAATTGCCGTTGAGTCAGGGCAAGCCGCGTGGGCAAGTCCTTAATCAGTGCGTGATCCATTCTGGCGCCCTACTTTCCGCTTGCCCAGTTCATTGGTCACCAACCGGCTCTTCCTTGCAACAAAGGTTAGCGCGGTCATTTTGGGCCTCAAGCACGCCAACCACGCGCGGCTTAGTCAAGCTTGGGAATAACGTACTGAACCAGACGCGATTTGCGTCCGTCATCGGACAAGACGAAAAGGGATGTGCCGTCGACTGAAAGCGCAATGCCCTCCGGGTTATCGAGCCTGTGCGTCTCGCCATCCGCGCGGTAAGTGAGGTCGAAGTGCCGTACCTGCCCGCTATCCAGGTGCAGAAAATGTGCCGACCTGCCCCTATCGCTGACGATCCAGAGCCCGCTCCGATGGGGGTCAACAGCCACCCCCGAGGCATCGGTGCCCTTCTCCGGGGCGTCATTTAACATATCGTCGAGCTCCGCCACCGCAATCAACCTATCAAGCTCAGGAGAGACTGTGATCAGCAGCCGGGGCTTGGCCTCCTTGACCACATAAACAAGGTCGGAATTCGGGTCGACCGCAACGCCTTCAAGACCGTTCTGGCGTTCGGAAAGCAGCTTTCGCGCGTGCCGCGCTCCCGCCATGTCCTTCAACGGAAACTCGGTGATGCGGTGCGGTGGACGTAAATCCACCGAAAGAATGCTCGCTCTGGGTTCGGAGACTACGAGAAGACGGTTGCGGCGAGCGTCGATGGTGACACCTTCGAGATCCGTCAGTCGGTAATCGACGCCCGTGAACCGGTCGAGCCTACCGTCGAGGTCGAGGCGGAAGATGACCTCGGTGTCGTCGCTCACGATCCAGAATGCCGTGCCGGAGGGGTCGACAGCCAGGCCCGACGGCTCCGTCAGGCCAACGTCCGGTCTGTAGAGGGGCAAGGTCGCCACGGGTTCCAGCCGACCAGACCCCGCTCCGACCAATACAGACCCGGCAAAGCACAGGCCAATAGCCAGCAGGCTCCTAAACCACATACCAGCCTTTCGGCCCGTATCCGGATTTCCCAAGCTCTTCCAGAATGCCCGGTATGAATTGTCCGGCATCTGGATTGCTGTGCGAAAGTACGATTTCGATCACCGGTTTAAAATCAGTCTTTTTAACATCGACGATGCGAAAATCCTTGTCCGCCAGTGCCGCGCGCAGACGTGTCATCGCGCCGCTGAGCATGTCTTCGTCTTCGAATTTCAACTCGAGAACAGAAACCGTGCGGGCCGTGATGAACCATATCGTGATCCATGCGGCGACAGTGGCAATCAGGGCCATCACGGGCAGATTCATACCCACCGACAGCCCGATCAGCGTCACAAGGATCAAAATCGCGCCATCCATAAGCGAACTCGACTCCATTCGGAACCGGAAAAGACCGCCGATGCCGAACACGACAAACCCGATCAGAAACCCGTGATGCACAACTAGAAAACCGATCAGCATGCCGATCAGCCCGAACAGAAACATGCTTGACTGCACAACCCACCCACGCGCGTCGGTGCGCAGCGCATTCGCCCGCGGATGGAAGGCGAATGCAGAAACGAAGACAATCGTTTCCACGACGGCTAGCACGAACTCCGCTATTTCGTCCAGATTCCCCAATTGCCCCCAGCCCAGATCGTGGATCGAGATATCCGTAGGCAACATGATCGGGGCGTCTTCCATTTGTGCGAAGGCGTCCGTCGGCTCAACCGCCAAGGCAAGCGCGGCAAGGATCAGGGGAAGGAAACGCCGGATCATCTGGGCCTCGTCTGCTGCATGGACCTGCTTATCGGAGCATCTCTACCGCATCGGATTGAACGGTATCAATCCGTCGAATTACTCGGGCACCGCCGTTCAGGCTCTCGGGAAGCCTGGTGACATCCACAGGTTCGCGGAAATCGGGCGCTTGAAAGGCAGTGGCGCGGATTGCTCCTGCGTCGTCTATCTCCAGAAGCGTAATGGCGCGGGGCGGCTTGATCTGAGACCCAATCAGTCGGCGAGACCCGCCGCCCAACTCGGCCTGTGAGATCACGGCGAACCGCTCCAGATGGCCGGGATAGTAGGCGTGATGATGCCCTGACAGGTGCAGGTCTACTGCCTGACGCGTTAGCAGGTCCTCAAGCGCGGGGTCTCCGATGATCTCGGTCTCGCGCCGGGTCGCGAAAGGCCAAAGCGGAAGGTGACTGAAGACGATCCTGGCCGGACCAGCATCTTTGAATGCGGTTTCGAGCGCCTGCATTTGATTGGCATCAAGCCGCCCCACAGTGGTCGCGTCAAGCGATACGAAGCGCGCGACACCAAGATCGAACGCATAGAAGAAAGGGTATGAGTCAGGACCAACAAAGCTCAGATCGGGCCGACGTGCGCGCCATTCCACCGCATAAACACGGCGCTCCATTTCAAAGCCGGTATAAGCGGATCCGTCATGGTTGCCCGGCGTGACCGCGAGTGGAATGCCCGCCTCGCGCAATGGTTCCGTCACCGCCGCGTGAAAGGCGCGCCACATGGCCCGGACCTCCTCTTCGCTCAAATGCGGGCGGCGCTGGCCGGCGACCATGTCACCGGTGGAGATCACCAGATCGGGTCTCATCTCGACGATCGTCGCAACCGCCCGGTGGACGTCCCGGGAGTATTCGGTTGACCCGTAGGACCCATTCAGGTCTGAGATGACCACGACCCTAATCACCTCGGCTCCGGCCTGAGCGAGGCTCAGCACCCAGCAAAGGAGGACCAAGGCCAGCCTAGCTGCCGTCACAGGACATCTCGTCGGGCGTGACATCGCCCAACAGGAAGAACTGTTTGGGGTTCAGGTCGAACCGCAACTTTCCCGCCTTGCAACTGTCTTGCAGAATGCCGGTAGCCAGGCGGGTGTTCTTCACCACCTGCGCGACCTCGGACTCTTTTAGGCCAAGGCTCGACGCGAGCCATTGATAGATTGGCCCAGTGTTTTGGAGATCGCGGTCAAGCGAGATTAGGCGCGCATAGACCTTACCGTCGAAATGGCGCAGCTTTTCCAGCATCTGCGTCGATTTGGCGAAATTCGCATAGGCCACGCGCCCGCCCGCATCGTTATCGTTCAGATTGGTCCGCCTCAACAGCATCGCGCCCGCGGGAACCGTGCTGTCGCCGGGTTCGTGATGCCTAGCTTTCTTATGTGCGAGATCACCGTTTTCGATCCAGTAGTAATAGGGCGTGAAGTCGATATTCCCCACACGGTCTTGCTGGCTGAAGATGAAATCCAACAGCACGATCTCCGAGATCTCGCGCATCCAATACGCCATCTGCTCCCGAGGGACATCCGGACCCAGATCGCGATTGATTTGACCGTCCTTGCGTCCCTCGCGCAGCCCAGCGTCGATCGCTTCGACAAGCTGCGCGTCGTGCCGCAAGGCCAGAAAAGCGGGAGTCTCCTGGAAGTCCAAGTTTTGTCCCGCACCCCAGCCCGACCGCCGCGTCCCGTTGATCTCGGAACCGTAGCGGTGACCGGGGCTCGACGTCAGCACGCCATAGATCTGCGTGAGGTCAGCGGTAAAAATATCGTCCGTGGGTCTGTAGGACGACGGGTTGACCTCAGCATCAACGAGGTGCTGCCAACCAGCATGGTTCATCCGGGCCGAGCGGTTGTGGCCCGAAATCGCCAGGCCCGGGCGCGCCACTTCCGAGGCGTGCATCGCCACATCCATTGTGCGCCAGACCGACACAGGGACCTTCACTGTCATGTCGAAATATCGGGAAAAGTGGTAATAAAGAAGAGGTGAGGCCGAGAAGGTGCCACTTGTACCCTTCGCGTTCATCGTCACCTTGAACTTCGCGAGATCGCCGTCTGATAGCCGGTCCGCCGATTTGCCTTCCTTGCAAGCATTGCGCTCGAACCCGGAACGGTCATTCGCGTAAGGTCCACCCGATATGTCGTAGACCATCATGCCTGGGCTCGTGCTCCAGGTCTTCGGACAGAGCGCCACATCGGGCGCATAGAGGTCGATCCCGCAATAGATGGCTTCCTCTTCTAGGTCGCCCTTGGAATATTCCCCGCCGGGAATTGCGGCGATCCGCACGCAGCGCTCGCCTACGCCCTTAGGGCTGGTGAAGGTCGTCGCCTTACCTCTGACTGCGTCGGTGGCCGACGCGGGCGTTCCTGCGCTTGCTGCAAGCGCGAGAAGAACAAATCCGAGTGTCTTCATCAGCTTGATCCGCTTCATTTCGGGCAGATCGCTGCGCGTTCCGCGTCGGTAATCTGCAAAGCTGGGTCGACACTGAAACGTTCGAACTTCGCGTCGATCCAGGCGTCGCATCCATTGGCGCAGGGAGCTCCGTTTCGGGCCTCGTCCCAATAGGCCTTGGCGCGATCTTCGGACCAGCCGCAGAACTGCACAAGCGCCATCGCCGACAATGCACCCGAGGCGTGCACACCCCACATGCAGTGCACCAAGACCGGACCCTTTTCAGGGGTTTTGATTGTCTCGTAAATGGTCTCCATCACGGCCGCAGGCCGCGATGACCGTGCCGATTTGTAGTCAAGCGCATTGCCGCCGCAACTTGTGCTACCAAATTCGGTGTTCTTGCCGAAATCGGCATAGAACGCGGTTTCGAAGCCCTCATCGCACAGCGCGCTGCGCTGCGCGTTCGATAGCCCGGTACGCGCCTTGTCACCGCCCTTGAACCCGCTGCGATACAATACTCCTGAAAGAACCGGGCGGAAGAACGTCATGCCTTCGGGCGCATTGGCCGCGTTACGCGCAAACATCTCGCTTTCCGATGGTCCGCCGGATCTTGTCGTGACGTCAGCATGGGCAGCTGTCGCTGCAAAGTAGAGAACCAAGACCCAAAATATCTTTCTCACGAGCATCTCCTTAAAGTATCGACCCAAGTTTTCCGGAAATGATGGGCCTATGCAACACTTAGTGCAGTTCTCAACCGGGCGAGGGTATTTTCTTACCAATCCGAAATCGTCTTCGCTAATCGGATTGCATATGCGACGTCCTTCAGGCGGATTTGCCGCGCTGACTGACAGTGCACTGGCAAGACCATTTCTTCTATTGAGAGGACCGTTCGAAAAGCAAACCGACGACCCCGGAAGCCGGATCGGAAGTGATGAACAAGCCATTGCCGTCAGTTTGGAACCCTTGGGCAGCAGAAATGTCCTTCCCCCCTAAAACTGGGCCACTACGATGGCCGAGAGAGGGGGACAGAGAATGGCTCGGAAACGGTACTCAGACGAAGACGTCCTGAAGCTTCTGCGTGAGATTGAACTGAAGCTTTCGGAGGGCAGTGATGTGCAGACAGCATGCCGCGCCGTCGG